>JBJHCR010000280.1:0-8669 GCA_050486105.1 Vulcanimicrobiota bacterium | reverse complement strand
GTGATCCACGAATATCAGAGTGATTCGACGTCGAAGAAGCCCGAGTTATCGGTTGTTGCGTCCTTTACAAAGAAAACCACTGCGGGGGGTTGACTGGGTCCGTCCATATCAGTGCAATGTCCGTGAAGTTCGTCCCTACCAATGGTGGTCAGGCGCCGGGAACCCGCGCTTGCGTGGGTCGCCGCGTCCGCGTGGGTGATGCAAGGAGAAGCGAACGCTCAATACCATGCGTATTTGAGTGAGCTTCGACGCCGCGAGAGAGGATGCATGGCCGCCAGGCTAGGGATGAATTTTGCGGACGTTGTACTAGGAGGCTACGGATTTAGTCGGACCCCAAGCGAAGCGTTACGTCCCCGTGTAAATCAGCAGCGCCCTAGTCACTCGAACCGCCTTGTCACACCCTCTGGGCGGGTACAAGGCGCCTCCAAAAGCGAGAACAGAACGTTTTTCTGGACCAGATCTTAAGAGCTGGTCGCAGCTCTTGGATAAGTGTTGAAAGAGTCTTCCCCTGAACTTTGCCCTGATCCTTAGCACACCCAAAATGGAGCGGTACAAACCCAAGGACGAGAGAAGTGGTGCAGGTCTGAAGGCTTTGATCGTGAAGCCGTCACTCGAATATGTCCGCCGAGTCCGAAACCGCGACGAATGCAAATCGATTGACCCGATCCAAGCTCAAAACGATCGCAGTGGGGACGGTCCTGATATGCCTTTGGCAGGCGAGTTTCATCGCGTTCCCGCCCCAATTCGACGGCTCTCAACAACTTCTCGCTTCCGCTGGGCTTCAACAAGAACACCGGTTTGTCTACTTTTTATATCATCTGAACCTGTGGCCGCTAGCCACGCTCAACGGACATCTCGAGTATACTCGGGAAGGTGCGAAATCCGAGGTTGCTGAACGCGGAGAGTTACTCCTAACTGAGGTGTCCCACTCCTTGCGAACGGGAGAGTATGGCAAAGCTTACCTCTTCCTACCCGACGCATTTCTCCGCGGAACGTCGTTGAATGCGAGCGTCAAGCCGGCAAATATTCTCGGTTTCATAACTGCATTGTGTTTACTGTTCGCAAGTTCCGTCATGATTGACCGCCAGAGACTCGGTGGGCTCTTGGTCCTACTTTTGGGCTCTAACCCTTTTCAACTCCAAGAGGTCTACCATCAAGAAAATGTCTTCGGTTGGGTGGGTTCTTCAGCCATTGCTTTGCTCGCGGTGAATCTATCCCTCATGCTCGTATCTCGGCGAGGGAAGTACTACGTACTAATACCCCTTATTTCCGGGGGGATACTGGCTTTTGTGCGCGAGGTTCGTTCCGAACCTATCGCTCTCTTGCTCTCCTTGACTCTCATTTACCTGACCGTTCAAGGGTTGAAATCCTGGAAACGAGTTGCCCTGGTGTTGGCTCTATTCGTCAGCTTTGCGCTCACAAGCAAGGGATTGGGCTGGGTCTTTCAGGAGAAGATCCAACATACGAGCGCCTTGGTCACCAAGATGGGCGGAGTTCCGTTCCCCCCTGAGGTCTTGAGAGCTCGGCATCACAGTTTCTGGCATCCCTTCTGGTGCGGCCTTGGCGACTTTGGGCAGGATCGGGGATACGAATGGGAGGACGGAGTGGCTTCAGAGCGCGCAATGACCCTCCTGAAACGTCAACAAGAGGAAAATGGGGGCGCTCCTTTACCAGAGTTGACCACCTCATACTGGGGTCCTATCCTAGACGAGTCTTGGGATCCCTATCAGAGATACTATAAAGTCCCTTTTGAACTCCCTGGCTACGACGAGGCCCTCCGGAACGATCTCCTTTCCGACATCGCCGAGCATCCCTTGTGGTATGCAAGAATCCTGGGGAAACGTAGCTGGCGAATTCTCACTCAACTGCCCCGACTCCAAATTGCAGTCGGGAAGGCGTGGGTGGCATTTCCCGATCTCTACGCCTCATTTCTCCCTAGAGGAAGCTGGGGGCTCCTTCTAATACCGTCCGTGGTTTGGTTCTGGCGATGCGGGAGTTATTTCTATCTCAAACTTATATTCCTTGTGCTGCCTACAAGCCTAACTGCACTCCTCATATACTCGGGCGGAAACACTCCAATGTATTCACTCTTTCACATTGTTTTAGCCGCCGCCCTTATTGAAGAACTCTTCACTCGATTCCCAAGCCCGGATAAATCGAAAGCCGTTCACGTCACCTGATGGGTCTTGGGACGCTCACCCAAGTTGCGAGGTCCTTTTGGCTCACTTACCACGGCGGCGTCTAGTCTGCAACAGGAACCCTAAGCACTCACCGACTCTCGCTCGCTCGTCTCTAATGACTCACCGCCCCTTGCTCCGTAAGCCAGGCACGACAACGCTTGTTTCTCGAGCCCTTTGGGACTTGTAAGCTTGCAAAAGGCAACACCACGCCGATCTCATAGTAGAACAAAAGCTCCGCAACTAAGCGAAGCTTCTATTCTCCCGTCCGTACAGTCGAGCTTACTTCAATTGGTAGAGGTTCAGCTTGGCTCCGACTTGGGGGGGGTCGACGAGCGTTATCGTAATTCCGGAATCGTTGCGTAAGGTGAGGACATCACCAGCGTGAAGCTCCAACAACGCCTCACCTTTGGCCTGACCAGAATCTACCTGAAACGGAACGCTCGATGAGGGTACGACTCTCCCGTCGACGACCAAGGCAATGCTTGCTCCGAAACCATTGCTGATCGTTGCCTCGTAAGTGACGAGATAAACTCCAGAATTCGGCACAGTGACGATGGTGGAACCTTCAATGTGAGTGGTACCTCCAAAGAGTGGGCCGTGGCCTGAGAACAGCACATCTGTGCCGCCCGAAATGATTCCGTCAACTCCCCTTGCCATGTGAAAAACCGAACCGCTAGCAATTCTGCCCATCGTCCCGGAAGCAGGACCTTGGGGCCCTTCGGGTCCCTGGGGTCCCTCTGGCCCCTCTGGCCCTTCAGGTCCATCGGGACCTCCAGGCCCATCGGGACCTCCAGGCCCATCGGGACCTCCAGGACCAGGAGGTCCCGATGGACCTGTGGGTCCACTCACAAAAGTGAAGGTGACGTTTTGCACCATCGTTTCCTGCCCAGCTCGCACTTCAACCGGGATTGAAGTCGCGCCCAGGATCAAAATATTGTCGATAAGAAGTTCGACCACAAGTTCGTCGACACTGACCGGCACATTTTCCAAAGTTATCACAGAAGCCTTAGAGAACGTGAAGGGCCCATACACCAGTTGGTGGTTCGAGAGCCCTCGAAAACGCAATTCAGTGACCTCAGCCGGGATTTCACTGCTCTCTACCGTAGCTTGAGCAGCTAGCTGGGCTTGGAAAACAATCGTCCCACCGGCGACCGAATCGCCCCCTCCCGAGGTTGCCGCGACAAACTGCTGATTCGAGTGGTCACTTGAGCCACAACCAGCGAGAATACTCGCCACAAAAACGAGTAGGGCAATTTTCGTTATGTATCTCAACAGAGAGCACTCCCCTCGCGCATTGCACATCCAACACGCTTCGAGGCTCTGTTTTCGCGACAAAATGAATCCATCCTCCAATCCCCCACAGACTCAAACTCCCTTTCGGGTGGGTTCGAGGGTACCTTTGAGATCAATCCGTGCAGTGACGACTTTCGCGATTACGAACCGGTCGGACCCGTGGGGCCAGTAGGCCCCGGAGGACCGATGGGGCCAGTAGAGCCCGTAGGCCCCGGAGCGCCGGTGGGACCAGTGGAGCCCGTAGGGCCCGGAGCGCCGGTGGGCCCCGTAGGGCCCGTGGCCCCGGTGGGGCCTTCGACACCGATGAGGAAATTATAAATCACTTCATTGACTAGAGTTTCCTGTCCCGCCTGTATGATTACCGGAACACGGGCCGCCCCCACAAGAAGATTGTTAGCAAGAAGCTCGACGAGGAGCTCATTGACGGTGATCGGCACACCTTCCAAGATGGTGGATTCCGACTTCTCAGTGACAACAGGTCCGTAGACGTGTTGGCCTTCGGAGTTCCCAGTAAAGCGAAAATGGGTGACGTCGGTGGGAACGAGACTGCCGTCTACAACTGCCTGGGCAGCCAACTGTGGCTGAAAAACGACGGTCCCACGAGCCACTTGGTCGTTCTCTCCTTGAACGACAACAAAATCTTCACTCGAACCGCAGCCCTGCAAGCAGACGGTGGCCAGAATAGTCAACACGATCCATAACGAACGCTTCACTTGGAATTCTCCCTCTGGGGACCTAACGACCGCCCCAGAAAAAGGTTTTCCTATTTTCTTCGCGAGTTCCTTTTTCAGCGCCTAACAGTCGAAACTTTCTTCGCCTAGGATGGACCGCTTGAAGGTTTTCTGTCGGCTGGTGCGTGCACCTTCGGTGAGATTGGTCCAACTCGCTTTGAGCTGACGCTCCCTCCCGCGATGGACTGAGGATAGGCTCGGTCGTCACCTCGTTTGATCTTCTTTGGGGGAGGACTCGTTTTGGGAAGAAAGGAGGCCCCATACCCACGAGGCGCGCAGTTGTGGGGAGGGAGTGTTCATAACATGAAGGACATATCTGAGGCCTCTTTTTTAGTCACGGGGGGTTGCGGTTTCGTGGGCACCAATCTTGTTCGTAGCCTACTTGAGCACGGGGTCGGGCGTTGTGTCGTTCTCGACGATCTCTTTACCGGTGAGAAAGAGTATCTCCCGAGGAATGACAAAGTCGAGTTTTTGCATGGCTCGGTTACCGACTCGTCTCTTCTGAAGAGGGCCCTCGATGGAGTCGAGTATGTGGTTCACTGTGCCGCCGTCAATATCATAGCAGCGCAGAACGAGCCTCTTCTGGATCTCGAGGTCAACGCAGGGGGTACTCTCAAGCTACTGCAAGCCGCCCTTGCTTGCCCCACTCTCAAGAGGTTGGTCTATACCTCTACCGCATCGGTCTACGGTAACCCGCTCTACCTTCCGATTCCCGAGGAAGCACGGACGGCCACCATGTCCAACTACGCCGTCTCGAAGCTCACGGCTGAGAACTACGTGCGAGTCCACTATCTTCTACACGACCTGCCGGCAACCGTGGTGCGCTACTCCAACGTCTATGGCCCTTTTCAGTCTCCCCAGAATCGATATGGCGGAGTGATCACGAAATTCGTGAATGCGGCTTTACGAGGAGAACCGCTCAAGATTCATGGCTCCGGGATTCAGACTCGAGATTTCACCTACGTTGAGGACGCCGTGGAGGCCACTCTGATGGCCGTCTTGAGCCCCAAATCCGAAGGAGGAACTTTCAACATCGCCACGGGTAGGGAGGTCTCCATCCGCGAACTGGCTCATCTGGTGTTGTCGATACTGGGGCGAGAGCCCAATATAGAATCGATCGATCGCCGGGACATCGACAACATTTCAAGGCGTTGCCTGAACATCGAACATATTCGTACCCACCTGAAGTGGGAGCCGCAATTCGACATCGAAACGGGACTCGAACGAACACTTCGCTGGTACCAAGAACAGAGAGACTTAGCGATCGGGTGAGTGTCAACCTGACTATTCTCGTACCGTTTTACAATGAGGCGGACGGACTGGAGAGCTGTGTCGAGCAGCTCCACGCCTATCTGTCGGCCCACGGTCATTCTTATGAGCTGCTGCTGGTGGACGACCACAGCTCGGACGGGAGTTCGGAAATCGGTCGTCGCTTATATGAAAAGGATCCTAGAGTGCGCTATCACCGACATCCTAGAAACTACGGACCCTGTAGCGCTCTGCGTACGGGTCCGGCTCTCGCTAGTGGCGAATGGACTCTTCTGCTCCCCGTGGACCTCGCTATTCCCTTAGGGGACATCTCCAGCTTTTGGAACAATCGCGAAGGGTCTGACATCGTGCTTGGCTATATCGAGGAGCCTGAGCGCCGAGAGAGGGCACGCCTCTTTCAGTCTCGACTCTATACGCTCTTCATCCGAATGCTCTTTGGACACTCCTGGCCCCAGATCAACTATGTGGCGCTCTACCGCACCTCCCTCTTGCAGAGCTTGAAGCTAGAGTCGAAGGGGGTCGCACTTCATGCTGAGATTCTTATTCGTGCCGCTCGCGAGGGGGCGAAGATCCGGCCACTAGCGGTGGGTTATGCTCCCCGAACCGTCGGGGTCGCACGAGGCAGTCGCCCTGGAGTCATTCTTGGCACCATTTGGGAAATCCTCAGGCTCTGGTGGAGACTCAAGTGGGGATCGTCTCCCCCTAAGACGAGCGCTTAGAATTCGGCACACTTTGAGGGGGCCTGTTTGCAAAACCCCCTGTCGCAAGAATTCACCGAGAACTAAAGCGACCCGGAACACGCACCGCTGGCGGCGTTCCGACCTCAGGCCGAAGGCCGACGAAACCAGAAAGCCAAAAACGGCAGCAAGGTGAGCAGGAAAAACCAGGCCACTGAGTCTCCGAAGCGCTCAAATCCGGTCTTCACATCCATGAGATGAACAGTTCGTCTCATGGTCCCTCTCTCGTCTAGGGGGATTTCGCCGATCACTCTCCCCAGAGGGTCGACCACCACGCTGATTCCGCTGGTGGTGGAGCGAATCAGGTAAGTCCGGCCTTCGACGGCCCTCATTTTTGCTAAGGCCAAGTGAGCAGCGGCCTCAGCGGACTTTCCAAACCAGGCATCGTTGGTCAGATTCAGCAAGATCTGTGGCTCTTTCTGGGCCAGTTCATAATGGAACCACGGCAGTAGGTCTTCGTAACAGATCATGATACCAAGGCGAGCCCCATGGAGATCCAAGACACTGGGCTGTTCTCCGGGCAGCAGAGCGCTCGCCAGAGGCAATAAGCGGTAAACCTGGGGAAATCGGTTCGACAAGGGAATGGTCTCACCAAAGATCAGCAGTTTGACTTTTGGAGCGATCCCCAGAACCTGACCGCCAGCATCGAGCAGCACTCCGGAATTGTAGAGCGGCAATCCATTGGGCAGCGGAGCCACCGCTTCGGGGCTCTGATCGACCAAGGTGGTGCCGAACAAGAGCGGCACCGAAAAGCCTCGCTGCACAGCCAGCAGATCCCCAACCGAAGTCCGGGGATCCCCAGGATAGGTATCTGGAGGGGCTTCCGCAGGCTCCACTCTCACTGTGTCCAGAGACAGGCGTGGCTGCTGCCCAGCCTGCTCAAGAACGATTCCCCCCCGATCCGGAAGATGTCTTTGGTGGTCCGTAGGAGGAGTGCGAACCGCGCTTTCGGGCCAGAGAATCAAGTCCAGAGGTTTCCCTTCTGCTTCGGCCTCAGCCACCATTTCCCAAGTCATACTCTGGTAGTCGAAGAGATCGTCGATCGCTCGACTCTGACCGATCCAGTGATTGGGCTGAACGACACCCACCTCGAGTGCCCGGCTCTCTTGCATCAAGGCCTCGATTCTCGGAGCGCGATAGGCGTGCCAAGCCAAAGAACAGATAAGGAGAACCGCCATCACCGCCGCCACCACAAAGCGATTCATGGTGCTGTCAGGGCGAGGCCAGAGGGCCTGGGAGCCGGCTTGGTCCGCGTCGACTCGTCCTATCAACAGGCGAGCCAGGACCAAATTGCACCCCACCAGCAACACGGTGAGCAGCGAGACTCCGCCCAACTCGACCACAGACAGGACCTCGACTCGGGTGTGCTGGGAGTTCGCCAAGTACCAAGGAAAGATGATCGGGTAGAAAAATTCCAAGACCGCAAAAAGGCCGGCACTGGCAAGCAGAGCGAGGCGCCCAAGTCCGAGGCTAGGTGAGGCCCCAGCAGGGCGTCTGAGCAACCAACCCCAGATCCCCCAGGGGAGGCCCTGATAAATGGCCATAGCGAGCATCACAAAGTAGGCTCCTTGGCCCAGGTTGGAGAACTCGTGCATCATCTCGAGGCACCAATAGAAGCCACCATAGTTTACTGCTGTTCCAGCCAGCCAACCGAGCAAGAAGGCATCCCGAGACCGCACCTGGGCTAGAGCGTAAAGCAAGGGAACCAAGGCAAACCATGCCAACCACCAAAGGTCGTAAGGCGGCAAGGAAGCGATGAGAAGTGCAGCGGTAGAAAGGGTCAGAAGTATCTGACGTGTCCGGCCAAAAGTTAACATTGTCGCAAGGTTTGAATTCAGCTTTCGATGGAGACTATAGGAGAAAGATCTTAGGAAGGCGACCTATGAGATACGGGCTTACAATCATCATCTCTCTCCTGCTCGGCACCGTTCTGACCGCTAGCGCGGCTCCCGGATTTCAACTGTACGTCGACGGCGTTCTGTACAAAGCTCCTTCCGTCCTGGAAAGAGGTCTGCCCTATTTTCCCGTAGATATCCTCTCCCGAGCAACCGGAGTAGGAGTGGTGAGTTTCTCGGAAAAATCCGTCCGTCTTGCCGGAAGCCCGGTGGAGTTCACCCCCGTCATCCGAGATGGACGACCATATTTGCCTGCAGAAGCCTTCGCTTTGGCCACGGGATCGCGAGTCGAGACCGACCAAACTCGAGGCCTGGTGCTCTACACCCGACCTGGAGCCACTGCGGCCCAACCAGGCGGCGTTGGATTGCAAAGCAACCCTCAAGATGGTTTGTCGGCCACAGACCCCGGTCCGGAAGCTCCGGTCGGAGCCCCCCCTATGCCTGGTCCAGAACCGGTTCCGGGCATGCAAGAGGTTCTTGCTGATGCTCTTAAGACCTCAGCCCAGGCCACCTACGCCGAGCGCTACATCAAGCACAAATTGTATTGGGCCAATCAGATAGACC
>JBJHCR010000279.1:0-8691 GCA_050486105.1 Vulcanimicrobiota bacterium | reverse complement strand
CTCGAGCACCAGGTGCACTCCGGCATCGTCTCGGAGGAAGGCTAGTCTCTCCTCTGGGTAGCTCGGGTCTAGCGGTAGGTAAGCGGCTCCGGCCTTCATGATCCCGTAGATCCCTATGAGCATCTCCAAGGAGCGAGGGATGGCCAAGCCCACTCGACTTTCCGGTCCGATGCCCTGAGCCCTGAGGGCGGCTCCCAGTTGGCTGCTGCGCCGGTCTAGCTCCGCATAGCTGAGAGAGCTGTCGCCATAGACTGCTGCCACGGCTTCAGGCCGGGTCTTGGCCTGCTCGGACAAAAGTTGGAGCACAGTGGGCAGACCAGGCGAGGTTGAGGTTGGCAGAAGCGGTTTCCCAAGCCCGTAGGACAAATCGCTGAGCCGACGCTCGGGCGAGGTCACCACCAACTCCAAGAGACTGCGATAGTTTGCCAGCAGTTGCTCCACTGATTCTAGGCGGAACAGGTCTTGGGCGAAGAGCACCACGCATTCTAGGCCTTCGGATTTCTCCCAAACGTGAACTTCCAGGTCCAGACGAACCCCTACCCCAAGGTAGGGAAGTCGAGTCACTTGAAGGTCCGGCACCGAGAGACCGTCGGCTGGAGCGTTCTGCAGAGCGAAGGCCACTTGCACCAGGGGGTTGCGGCTGGGGTCTCGCTCGGGGTTGAATTCCTCCACTAGGCGTTCGAAGGGAAGATCCTGGTAGAGGTACGCTTCCAGACAATTTCGCCGGGTTGTTTCCAGCAGGTCAGAGAACGTCATCTCTGCGCTCAATTCGAAGCGATGGGCCAAAGTGTTGACAAAAAAACCGATCACCCCTTCGACTTCGCGCCGATGCCGGTTGGCCACAGGAGAGCCCAACACCAGGTCATCTTGGCCGCTGTAACGCCTCATGAGCACGGCGAAGGTGGCTAGAAGGGTCATGAAGAGCGTGGCACCCGAGCGCCGGCTGAGAGTCTTGAGCTGAGCATGGAGCGTCGGTGGCAGGGTGGCTCGAACCACTCCGCTGCGATAGGTGGGTAGGCTTGGACGGGGAAAGTCGTAAGGGAGAAACAGTTGCTCGGGAGCCCCTTGAAGACGCTTCGTCCAGTAAGCGAGCTGCGCTTCGAGGGCCTCTCCTTTGAGCCAAGCCCTCTGCCACAAAGCAAAATCGGCATATTGAATCGGAAGGTCCGGAAGCCGACGTCCGGAGAGCAAGGCCGTCAGATCGTGGGATAAAACCCCCATCGACCAGCCGTCGGAGACAATATGATGCAAGATCAGGATAAGGGTGTGCTCTTGGTCGGTGTGCCGCAGCAAAGAGAGCCGGATTGGCAGGTCCTTACTGAGGTCGATAGCTCGTCCCGCCTCTTGGGTAAAGATCGTCTCGGCATCGAGAACGTCGGCGTCCCATTCCTGCCACGGAAGCCGCGGACGAGCTAGGACCCGCTGCACTGGCGTTCCGTCGACGGTGTCGAAAACGGTGCGCAGACTCTCGTGGCGCTCGAGCAAAGCCTCGAAGGCTGCCTGGAGTCTCGTTTTATCCAAGGGGCCGGACAGGTGCAGCGCCAGAGAAATGTTGTAGAAAGGATTCTCCGGGACCAGCTGGGCTAAGAACCAGAGCCGCTCTTGGGCAAAGGAGAGGGGCAGAAGATCCGGTCTAGGCAATCTGGAGAGAGCTTGCATTGCACTGGGCTTTGGTAGGCATCGAGCCAGCTTTTCCACTGTCGGAGCTTCGAAGATGGTCTGCAGAGGAAGCTGAACTCCTAGAACCTGGGCGATACGAGAGAGCACCTGGGTGGCGGACAGCGAATGCCCTCCCAGGTCAAAGAAGTTGTCGTCGATGCCGAAGCCGCTGAAGCCCAAGACTTCCGACCAGATCTCAAGCAAGCTTTCTTCCTGGGGTGTCCGTGGGGACCCTCCCCTAATACGACTCGGTGCCGGTTCGGGCAGAGCCTTTCGGTCCACCTTGCCATTAGGGCTCAAAGGAAAGCTCTCGAGCGAGACTATCGAAGCTGGAACAGAATACTCGGGTAGTTTCCGCCGGCATAGGTTCTTGAGGTCTTCGGTCAAAGCCCTATCTTGCCTGGAACTCTGGACATAGGCGACCAGGGTCTGCTTGCGCGCTGTGACCACGGCTTGCTGCACCTCATCGTGTGAGCGCAGCACCGCCTCGACCTCGCCGAGCTCGATGCGGTAGCCTCTGAGTTTCACTTGGTGGTCGAGGCGCCCCAGAAAGTCGAGCTGTCCGTCGGGGAGCTGGCGAACCCGGTCCCCGGTGCGGTACATGCGCGAGCCTGGAACTCCGCTGAAAGGATCCGGCAGAAATCTCTCCGCCGTCAGTCCGGGTCGGTTGTGATAGCCTCGGCCCACACCCTCACCGCCCAAATAGAGTTCGCCGGGAAGCCCAGCCGGTACTGGCTCGAGGTTTTCGTCGAGCAGATAGGCTCCTACGAAGGGCCAAGGCCGACCTATGGGAAAACGAGTTCCTTCGAAGTTATTGCACTCGGCATAGGTGGCACAGATGGTGGCTTCCGTGGGCCCGTATCCGTTGAGTAGCAGGCGACCCTCACGGGCCCAACGAGCTAAGACTTCGGGAGGGCAGGCTTCGCCGACCACCGCCAGGCAGCGCAGGTCCGGCAGCTCTTCCGGCTGCAGAACCTCCAGGGCCGAAGGGGGAAGAGTCAGATGGGTGCAGCGCTGCCGGCGCAAGGTTTCCAACAGAGGCGGACCCGGTGAAATTTGTTCCCGGTCGGCCAAGAGCAAGGTGCCACCGCAAGCCAGAGTGAGCAACCACTCCCACACCGAAGCGTCGAAGTTCAGGCTGGCAAACTGGAGTTTGCGGGTGTTTTGGTCCGCTTGCAGGGCCTCCGGCAACCAGCGGGCTAGATGGGCCAGGTTGCCGTGGGAGATCACCGCCCCTTTGGGCTGTCCGGTGGAGCCGGAGGTGTAGATGAGGTACGCGGCTTGCTCTCTTTCGGGAAGCTCAAAGGACCATTCTTGGCCGAGGCTCTCAGGCTCCGGCAAGCTCTCGAGCACCAGGTGCACTCCGGCATCGTCTCGGAGGAAGGCTAGTCTCTCCTCTGGGTAGCTCGGGTCTAAAGGCAGGTAAGCGGCTCCGGCCTTCATGATCCCGTAGATCCCTATCAGCATCTCCAAGGATCGAGGAATGGAAAGCCCTACTCGAGTTTCCGGTCCGATGCTCTGAGCCCTGAGGGTGGCTCCCAGTTGGCTGCTGCGCCGGTCTAGCTCGGCATAGCTGAGAGAGCTGTCGCCATAGACTGCTGCCACGGCTTCAGGCCGGGTCTTGGCCTGCTCGGACAAGAGCTCGAGCACGGTGGGCGGGGCCTCTTTGTGTCCGGCTTGCGGGTAAGAGAGAGACAAAGAGGCTTTTCCAGGTCTGGGAAACTTCTCCACAGGTGTCTCAGGTCTACTGACACCCTGCTCTAGAACCTCCATCCAGTGCTCAAAAAGCGTCGGGATTTCTTTCGCCTGCCAGGTGTCAGGACAGGCATAAAACTCCAGTTCGAGTTGTCCAAACTTGAGCCTATTGCTGATGTTGCTGTGGATGGTTAGGGTGGTTGTCTCGGCGCCCGGAGCGAACCAACGTACTTCTACCTCATCCTCGTGGTAGCTGGGATGGTCGGCGAAGGCCACCGTCTGATGTGGTGCACTCCAGCCTTCGCCTAGGCAACGGCGAAGCTCGGGGACCAAAAGATCGTACGGATAGCGGCTGGGCCCTTTGAGGACCTGTCGCAGCCAGCTCCGGTTGCGCTGCACCAACTCGGCGAACGGCACAGCCCGCGGAGTGGGAAGGATCACAGGAAAACTGCTGACCAGCATACCCAGGAATCCGCGATGCAAGGGAAGGTGGCGATTGGCGTTGGGAGAGAAGGCCAGAAAGGTGTCTCCGTCCGACCCTCGCGCCGCCAGGATCGATAAAGTCGTCAGCAGGACTTGATAGCGGCTCACCCCCCGGCCGTGAAGGTAGGTCTGCAGCTTATCGGCAAGCGAGTTCGGCACCAGGAACCGATAGCATTCGGTAGGTGACGGGCACCCCGAACCCGAATTCGGTCCGAGCTGGGTCGGTTGGCTTGGCAGCTGTTGAAACTCGCGAAGCCAGAAATCCCGATGCTCTGCAGCTTCTGCCGAGGACAGATACTCCTGCTCCAAGTCGAGATGCTCCACCCACCCCTGCGATGCTTGCAGTTGTGGTCTTTGGCCCTGAGCCAGCGCTCTAGCCGTGGTCCAAAGCAGAGTGCGCAGCCGGGCGGAAGACCAGCCGTCCGCCAGGATGTGGTGCAGCCGAAGCAGCGCTCCTGCCCGACCGTCAGGCAGAGCGAGGACCACGAACTCAAAGAGCGGAGAATCGTAGACAGGGAAAGGCTGTCGGGCTCTCCCTTGGCACCAGGCCTGCAGTTGGTCCTCCCCCTCAGGTCCGGAGAACTCTCTCAGGGAAAAGTCGGTGGGCTCGGGTTGGAATTCTTGCAAGGGGAGTCCGTCGGTCTGCCTGAGGCGCAGATGCAACTCTGCATGGGCGTCGACCACCAGAGCCAAGGCCTCACGGAGGTGAGAAACGCTGATCGGTGGGGGGAAACGAAGCAGCCAAGTCACGTTGGCAAACGGAGTTCCTGGTTGCAGGAGCTCTCCGAAGGCGATCCTTCGTTGGGGGTGGCTCAGGCGGTAGAGCGGTTCCTTTGCCCCGGCTGGTTGACTTGACCGGACCATTTCTCCGAGGTCGCTCACGGCCGCCTCCCTTTCCTTTGCTCGCGGCACTTTTGCCTCGGAGGAGGGAAGATCCTTTTATGGACCGGGTCTATCGAGTGAAGGCTCCGCAGGATCTCTATCGGTGAATAAGAACAGGCTTGGACTGAGTCACGAAAGGCCGCGTTGTTGGTGCACCTCGTCAGATTTGTCAGACAAGAATCTCCCGTAGCGCTCAAGTTGATCTTCGGTATGGCTGCGGTGTCGGGTCTGGCAACCATTGGGGTGCTCGGGCTGATCAACACGGTGGCCGAGCAGGTCAGCTTGGGTGAGCCGATCTCTTTTCGCCATTTCTTGCTCTACATTTTGGCGGTTGCTCTCTACTGGGTGACCACCCAAGAAGCTCTGACTCGAACCAATCGGCTGGTAGAAGGCCGACTGAACCGGATTAGGATGTCCATCGCCGAAAAGTTGGCCGGCACGGAACTCAAGGTCCTCGAGGGCATTGGGCGGGGGGACTTGTACACCAAATTCAGTCACGAGTGCCAAAACCTCGCTCAGCTCTTTCCGATTCTGGTCAACAGTTGCCAGTTGGCTGTTCTGGTGTTTTTTTCGGCCTTCTATTTGGCCTTGATCTCCCTTCCGGCTCTGCTGGTTCTCCTGGCGGTGACCGCTGGGGGAGCGGTGGTGTTCTTGCGGCACAGACAAGCGATGAATGAAGCCATGCGAACAGTCACGGAAACCGAGGCCCTGACCTTGGACACTTTGGCTCACTTCGTTGAGGGTTTTCAGGAGATTCGTCTGCACGCGGGGAGGAACGACTCTCTCTTTGCCCGTTTCACCGAGGTGGTCGATGAGCTGAGAAGGCGGTTGGTCGGGATAGGAGATGACTGGGCTATGCTGCTGATGTTCGCGAACGTCTACATCTATGGGCTGCTCGGAGGCTTCGTCTTTTTGCTTCCCTTGGCTTTGGACGGGTACAGCGACACGGTTCACAAAGTTGTTGCGGTGTCGCTCTTTTGCGCTGCCCCGATCGCCAATATGCTCTTTGTCGCCCCTATGTTCACCAAGGCCGAGGTCAGCCTGGCGCATATTGAGAATCTGGAGCGGATGTTGCTCTCAGGACCTCAGCTCGAAGCCGAGGCGATGCAAACCCTAGTGCCGATGCTCGAATCCTTTCAAAAAGTCGAGTATCGAGGGCTCCTCTTCAGCTATCGGGACTCCGACGGCGACCCGACTTTCACAACTGGTCCTTGGAGTTTGACTCTCAGACGGGGGGAACTCATTTTTATCACCGGCGGGAATGGAAGTGGGAAATCGACCCTACTCAAGTTGCTGACCAACCTCTATCAGCCCGATCAGGGTCAGATTGCCGTAGATGGGGAGAACCTCGACGAACACCAACGTTTAGCATTGAGGGAACTTTTTAGCTGCATCTTCGGAGACTTTCATCTTTTCGATCGGCTTTACGGTCTTGAGGAGGTGGAGGTGGAGGAGGTCGACAGGCTTCTCGCCAAAATGGAACTCAGCGATAAGGTCACTTACTCCGAAGGCCGGTTTTCTGAGCTGTCTTTGTCCACCGGCCAGCGCAAGCGTTTGGCCCTGATTGCGGCCCTCCTCGAGGACCGTCCGATCTACATCTTTGATGAGTGGGCGGCCGATCAGGATGCCCAATTTCGAGAGCGCTTTTACACCGAGATTCTCCCGGAACTCAAGAAACGTGGGAAAACCGTGGTGGCGGTGACCCACGACGACCACTTCTGGCACACCTGCGATCGCCGGATACACCTCGACCTAGGCACGGTGGTTGAAGACTTCATCGAGCCGTCGAAGGCCGGTCCATGAACAGCCTTCGTTTCATCCTGAGTGTCGAGCGCGGCGAACGTCTTCGAATCGTGCTGCTGGCTGCGGTCTCCGGGTTGGCCAATGCGGTGATGCTGGTTGTCGTGAACAGCGTGGCCGGCGCCGTGGCTGGAGAGGAGAAGCTCACTTGGAGCCAGTTCGCGATTTATGCCCTGGCCTACCCGGTCTTTCTGTGGAGCGCAAAGCGGGCCTTGCTCAAAGCCAACCTAATCGTGGAAGAGCTTCTTAGAGATTTGAGGCTCAGGCTGGCTGAGCAATTGCGACGCGCGGAGTTGCTGACCATTCAGCGACAAGTCAGGGGGCGACTCTACGCAACTATCGCTCACGAAACCAATCACCTGTCCATGCTTTTTCCGGTTTTGGTGAATCTCTTGGGACAGCTCTTCGGATTGGCGGCTTGTCTGCTCTATATCGGCTATCTCTCCAAGGCCGCCTTGGTGCTCGTTTTCCTGACTTTCGCCGGCGGAGTGATAACGGTGGGACGGCTTTCGAGTTCCCTACAAGCGGACCAGCATCGGGTGGTGGAGACCCAGGCCAGGCTTGGAGAGGCCTTGAGTCACCTAGTGGACGGTTTTAAGGAATTGGCCATCAACACCAAAAAGCGCCAAGCGGTGCTAGGCGAGTTTTCGGAGCTTTCCGATCAGTCCCAACAAGCCCAGAAGAAGGTGGCCGACTTTGCTGTCAACTTCAGCCTGCTGAGCACCACCACTCTCTACATAATGCTAGGGGCCATCGCTTTCATTTTTCCCCAATATCTTGAAAGCCACAGTGTGGTGGTTTTTAAACTG
Source organism: Vulcanimicrobiota bacterium (assembly GCA_050486105.1). Classification (GTDB taxonomy): domain Bacteria; phylum Vulcanimicrobiota; class Xenobia; order Xenobiales; family JADMJV01; genus JAEXNA01. Next base: position 1,363 of record JBJHCR010000279.1, on the reverse strand, counting down.
ACCGCTGCCGTTCTGTTCTGTGTGGGTCCAGTGATGAGTATCATTGGCCTTTTCCCCGCGGCCATGCAAGCCGAGGTGGGGTTGGCGACCATCTACGGCTTAGAAGAGCGCCTGTTGCAGTGCCAGGGAGTGGAGCCTTCGGAGGCCAGGCGACAGGCGACTCGATACACCGAACTTCACGAGATCGGTTATCGGCAGCTCACTTTTGCCCATCGCGACCTTACGGGCCAACCCGTTTTCGAGGTCGGTCCCCTGGACCTCGAATTGAGGCCCGGGGAGATCGTTTTTCTGGTAGGGGGAAACGGAAGCGGAAAGACCACCACGGTTCGACTGCTTTCAGGGCTTTATCCCGCAGAGAGCGGAGCGATCTTGGTTAACGGGGAACCGGTTGGAGTCACCGAACTGGCGGGCTTCAGAGAAATGTTCAGCACGGTCTTGGCAGATTTTCATCTGTTCGAGAGGCTCTACGGTCTTGAGCAGGTCGAGCCCGAGAGGGTCCAAGAGCTGATCCGAATGGTGGAGTTGGAAGGAAAAGTGGAGTTTCGAGACGGGGCGTTCTCTAATCTCAATCTGTCCACCGGGCAACGGAAACGTCTGGCGCTGATCACCGCCCTTCTCGAGGACCGTCGGGTCTACGTATTCGACGAATGGGCCGCCGACCAGGACGCTCACTTTCGAGAGCGCTTCTACACCGAGATCCTACCAGACTTGGCCAAGCGTGGGAAAGCTGTTCTGGTCGTCTCCCACGATGAGCGTTATTGGTCCCGGGCAGATCGGGTGATCAAGATCGATCTGGGAACCGTGGAATGGGAGCAGGTCGCCAGCGAAGGTTAAACGACTTCATCCCAAAGACCTGGGAGAGCTCATTGGGTTGATCGACTCAAGTCGAACGCTCTTACACAGGTGCTAGGAGCCCGGCCAGAAACCCTCTCAAACTGAAACCGCCCCTACTCACAGTCATGCACAGCGCTCCTCATTCGAAATACAGCTAGGTAACACCCATAAATAGAGGGTAGACCGGAGGTAGGAGTTCCGCTCCTACCTCCGACCCCCCGTTGTCGCCTGAAGGGTCATGAGTCCTTCATTTATTCAGCGTGTAGTGTTATTACACTGGGCGACCCCGTGCGGTTTCCTCATTGCAAGGAGTCTTGCTGCTCTCTAAAGCTACGCACGCACATAGGAAATTCGAGCTGCTGGTCTGCATTCGTGCAGAGAGAGCAAGCCCCATTTCTTCAGCTTTCGGTTAGGCAGCCGTTTGTTATCGTTCCTATTTCGACGTTTCAGGCGGAATGAGCGAATTCGCATTCGTATCCATCCATCTAGTTGAAAGAAGAGCTTCGAAACCTCTGCTGTTCCGAAATAG
>JBJHCR010000278.1:0-8692 GCA_050486105.1 Vulcanimicrobiota bacterium | reverse complement strand
GCTAGAGAGAATTCGTGCAAAGTGGCAAAAAGCTGGGCCGCTTGTCGAAAGTGCCGGCTGGCCTGGTCTTTTTCTTTGCGGCTGCGGTGCACTTCGCCTAGGGAGTTGTGAGCCCAGGCCTCGCCTAAAGGAAACTGATGCTCTCGGGCCATCTCCAAACCCTGGCGCTCGAGTTGAAGGGCCATTTCCAGGCGGCCCTCCATCCAGGCGATTCGCCCCAGACCATTGATCGCTTCGACCTTGCGTGCCGGGTCCCCCAACTCGAAGGCCTGCTCGAAGAGCTCTTTGGCCTGGGCGTATTCGCCCTCACGGAAGCGCAGTTGCCCCAAGCCTGCCAGGGTTTCCGAATGGCGTACGGGTTCGCTGCCGGCGGCCCAAATTGTCAGGGCTTGCCGATAAAGTTGAGAGCTTTGAGTGTAGTCGCCCTGATGGCGGAGTAAAGTGGCCAAATTGTGGAGGGTTAAGGCCGCCTCAAGTTCTTGCCTGGAGGTCTCCCGGAGCAACTCTTCCATAATGCTCCGACCCTCATCAAGTAGGCTGCAAGCCTCCCAATACCAACCTAGGCGACCGGCAAGCTCTAGCGCGCAATGGTGATTCCGATGGCGAAACGTGTCCAGGGCTTTAAGAAGGTTGCCTTTTTCCAAGGCCAAAAGCTTGAGCCCCTCCGGATGCTGGGGACCCCCTCGCTGAGCCTCCAAACGATGAGCGAGTTCGGCGTAGAACTGGGCGTGGCGAAACTCGATGTCCTCATCTTCTTCAGCCCTCTGCAGCAGGTCTTGGGCGTAGGCCCGCACCGTTTGTAGCAAAAAAAAACGGGAGCTTCCTGAGGTGCCATAGGAGATCGAAACCAGGCAGTGGTCCACCAAGCTCAAGAGAGCCTGGGCTTTGCCCCCTAGGGCCTCCACCGCCACCTGATCGAATCCCCCGCGAAAGCAAGCCAAAATGCGAAAGGAGCGTTGTTGGTCGGCATCGAGCAAGCGGTAACTCCAGTCCAGAGTATCGACCAGAGTTTGCTGCCGAGGGGGGCGATCGGGGCCGCCACCGCTTAACATTTCCAGGCTCTTCTCAAGACTTCTTAGGATTTCTGCGGGGCCGAGATGGCGAAGGCGGGCCGCTGCGAGCTCCAGGCAAAGGGGAATGCCGTCGAGACGAGCGCACAGCTCGTGCAACAAATCCTGGTTCTCCTCGGAGAAGGCAAAATCCGGACGCACGGCTTGAGCTCGCTCCAAAAACAGATTCAGGGCATCTCTCTGGTCCAAAGGCTCAAGATGAAGAAGCCGTTCCTCCTTGAGCAGCAGTGGTGCACGGCTGGTGACTAGGATCTGCAACCTGGGGTGCTGGCCCAAGAGCTCGGTCAATTCCACGGCTTGTTCGCGCAGATGCTCCACATTGTCGAAGACCACCAGGGCCTTACCAGGCAGGACAGTGTCCAGGCGGGTGTGCCACTCGGCCCGACTGCACTCGGGAAGCTCCAGGGTTTGTCCCAGGCGACTGATCAGCACCCCTTCTGCACTCACGGCGTCGTCGAGGCGCACCCAGACCACCGGCGCTTCTGTTCGGTGAGCGATCTCTTGGGCTAATCTGGTCTTACCGATTCCACCAACCCCTAGCAAGGTTATGAGACGAACCTTGGAGTCCTCGAGAGCGGTCATCAGCTTATCGAGTTCAAGTTCCCGACCAATGAGAGCGGTGGTTGGCAAGGCTGGAAGGTAAGGGGAGGTCACGCCTTGAGTTTCCCCGACAGCGAGGTTCTCCCCTTGTCAAGCCTGCCAAACCGAGAGCCCGGGGATGCACCGAAACTCCTTCACGTTGTGGGTCACCAGGCCCAGATTGTGGACCAGGGCCGTGGCCGCAATCTGCAGATCGTGAGCCCCAACTTTCTGCCCTGCGGCACTCAGTTCAGCCCAGATCTGGGCGTGGATTCGAGCCTCCTTAAGATCGAACGGCAAACAGGGCACTCGTTTTAGAATGGCTTCGACGAAGGTGCGTCGACGCTCTCTGACCAGAACGCTCTGGGCCCGATGAACACCGTGAAGCAATTCTGAGGCGGTGATGGCCGACAGGTACACTCGATGTTCGGCAAATTCTTCGAGGGCCGATCTGCGCTCTCGCTCCCAGGAGATGAGCACGCAGGTATCGATGAGCAAACCCAACATCAGGGACCCCAGGGCTCCTCCAATCGCTCCTGGTCGGAACGAATTTGGGCGAGATCTGAAGCGAATTCTTCATCGACTTCCAGCCCTTCGAGAAGGTCCCACAAGCCCCGTAGTGTGCATTTCTTCTCTACGGGGGCAAGGCGTCCCACCTCTTCTCCGTTTCTGGTGATGATGTAGGTTGTCCCCAAATAATGAGTATGATTGAGGAGTTCGGAAAAATTCCGAGCCGCCTCGGTGGCGGAGATCCTTTTCATGAAATCAGATTATCAGATTTTCAGACATTGGACAATGTCGAAGGCATGTTTTGCGAGCCTCAATCCAGAGCGATGAGGGATTGTGACAAGGAGGAACTTTCGTGCTTTTGGAGTGCCTGGGGGGGAGGGGGAGAGTGGAGTTTTGCACAGAGGCTCCAGAGACAAAGAGCTTTAAGACTCTAGAGGATTCCAGACTTTCTCGAAGCCGAACTCTTGAAAGTCTTTGGTATTCACGGTGGCAAACTGTCGAATTCCTCCGAACAGCAAGGTGTAGGCCAGCCGAGCGTCTATGATTTTTCGAAACCCGGCTCGGGAAGTCTTGGCCCAGGTCCAGAGCGATTTCGAGACTTCAGCAGAATAGTCAAGGTGTTGCCAGTACGGATGGTTCTTGAGAGACTCGCAGAAGGAGACGGCTTGAGGGCTTGAGAGCGGTCGTGCCATCACAGCGGGATTCCGCAGTTGCATGGAGATTTCCACCAACACCAATTCGCAGACAACGAAATTTGGTTCTGTTGCTTGGGCTGCAAAGAACTCTTTGGCAGCTTTATGCCTGGAACTCTGTTCATTGGCAGCGTAAAGGAACAGGTTTGTGTCTGCTGAGGTCAACGGTTTCTCAACTCGAGGGCTTCGGCCTCAGCGGAGAAGTCGGCTGGGTCAAGCAAAAACTCCCCACCTAGGTCCAAGACCGGAAATTCCCAATGAGGGTCTCGAGCGTCACCTTCGGGGAAGCGCTGAACGTAGAGTTCCGCGGCCCTGCGAACGACTTCGGAGAGGGCCCAGTCGTTCATGGCCGCAACCTCCTTGAGGCGCTTGTATAGCGGGTCCGGAAACTGTATTTGAGTTCTCTTCATGACTCGATCTTACATTGGGGTAAGTGTGATGTCAAAGTGGTGTGAAGAGACCTGGGGAACTCGGATTATCTCTGCGTGAAGCCTTTTTCGGGGGATTTACCATGGAGGGCACAGACCGGTCGACCTAGGGATCGTCGAGGGCTGCAAGGAGTTCTTTTGCTCAGTTGTGCGTCCCATCAGGGCGGTAGTCGGGCTGGTTGGAGTGAGAAAGAGCCTAAACACTCCAGGGATTTCCCTGGGATCCCAGCCCCTTCCCTGGTCAATTCGCCAGGATATAGAGCCAGGGGCAGGCCAAAGTGTGGCAGGGGTTCGAGATACTCGCTGGAGGATTCTTGAGCGAACCACATAAGATCAGGCCATCGGAGGGGTTATGCAAACCATTAACAAAAAATCGCGCGGTAGCGCAGCAGCCGTCATCGGCATCATCCTAGTAATCCTGGCCGCCGTGGCCTTCTTCTTATTCACCCGCAAGTCAGACTTCCCAAGAGGATCGGGTTCAGCACTCGAGATGGCCAAGCTTATCCCCGCCGACTCTCAAGCTGCTTGGGCTTGGGACCTCAATGGCCAACTCGACTACGTAGGTTTGGCTCAAGAACTTAAAGAACTCGAGAGCCAGCTCGAGGATGAGGATCGGCAACGGTTCCAAGATTTCGAAGAAGAACTTGGAATGCCCCTGGAGCAGTGGCTGGCTCTTTTCGATGGACGCGGCTTCTTCGCCGTTAGCCTGGGGCAAACGCCGGAGGATCCTGGTTTTATTGGTACCCTTGGACTTTCCAACTCGGCGGAATTTGGGGCCTGGTGGAAGAATCAAGCCGAAAGCTATTCAGAACCGGTCACCGAGCACGATATCGACGGCCTGAAGTTCATAGCCATCGGCCCGGATTCACTCTTCGTGGGGTATGATGATGTCTGGCTTTATGTGGCCGACAATGAAGAGAACGCCAAGAAGGTCATGACTTCTATCAAAGCCGGGAACCAAGGCTTGGACTCAAACCCCAACTTTCAGGACGGTCTAGCACAGCTAAAGATAGAGGGCGCCGGAGCGTTTGTGTTCGCCGACATCAGCCAGTTGGTAGGGCAGATGCAAGCAGCCGAACTACCTGGCACCGATGAAAAGACGTTCACCGAACTCTCAGCTTTCGAGTACGGGATCGCTACGGTCGATTTCGTCAACTTCGGAATCGATGCATTCACAAAGGTTAGCGGCGAGTCGGAGCTGGCCCAGGAAATTCTCAAGCCCGGCGTGCTCAGCGGGGGCACACTCAAGTCCGTCTCCGGCAACGTTACTAATGCTCACAGCTTAGACTTGAAGTGGTTGGTCAATGTACTCATAAAAGCCGCCATGGCCACTCCCGAATACCGAGCCCAGGCATCGCTTGCCGGTGTGGGCCTGATGTCTCAAGGAGACCCTTGGGCAGCGTTTCAGGGCGATATTACGGTGGCCGGAGATGCCATGAGAATCTTGGCCGATACAGTTTCCGATGATTTCACCGAAGCTAGGGGTCAGGGACAGTTTGTGGCCTGCAAAAGCAATATGAAGAACATCGGGACTGCCATGGAGATGTACTCAACGGACTGGTCCGGCAGATACCCTTCTAGCATGGACCCACTGACTCCTAACTACCTGCGTACCATTCCCACGTGTCCCGCCGCCGGGAGGGATACCTATTCGGCAAGTCTGCAGACCGGCCCCGACGCCCCCGCCAATGAGGAACATAGATACCAGGACTTCTATCAATTCGAATGTCAGGGTCACTTTCACTCTGAAACGGAGGCCAACTATCCCAAGTACGACGGACTCGTAGGGCTGAACGAAGGTCCTGTCGTAGCTTCTGCTCCGGAAGAACCCGAGGAAGAGTCAGGGCCAAAGGAGCCATCCACGGTGGTGGTCGCCACGCTAGCAAACCCGGAATCGGCCCACGCTTTTCTTAACAAGCTGATCCAGATCGGTGGAGAACCCCCGGTCGAAGGTGCCGAACAAGAGTACTCATTGCCAATGCTTATACCAGGGGTCTCTTTCAAACTCACCAACAAGGAAACCCCTCTGGCTATTTTTAGCTATGGCCCCAATGGTCCAAGCCTGCTGGACACTTCCTCGGGCAATCTGGCCGAGAAGGGTCCCGTCAAAGAACTGCTCTCCTGGTCTCCGACAGGGATCGTTTACCTTGACTACCTAGACCTTCAACCTGCTCACGATGCCCTGGTGAAGAATCTGAAGAAGGGCGATTCAGACAAAGCCAAATTTGGTCTGTCTCTGACTGAAATGGTGCGTGGACGACTGAATCGCCTCGATGGAGCGTCCTGTCTTGTGGTCAAGCCAACCGGGATCCACTACCGCTCAGTGGGTGTGTCTGGAGCAAGTTTGTTAGGCTTGAGTGGCGCGATTCTCGTTCCGAACTTCGTCAGGGCTCGTGGTCAAGGTCAACTGACGGCTTGTAAGTCTAACCTGAAGAACATCGGAACGGCACTGGAGATGTACGCCACCGACCACGCAGGTAAGTATCCGGACAATATCGGGGTGTTGGCGCCCGATTATTTGTTCACAATCCCAGCATGTCCGAGCGCGGGAAGGGACACCTATTCCGAATCCTACAAACTCGACTCACCCCAAGATGAGGATCAGTGGGAGGTCTTTCATCTTCACTGTGCAGGTGAAAATCATATAAGGGTTGGTGTTCCGCCGGACTTTCCGGCTTACAACTCAATGTTAGGCCTGATCGAAAGACCCTAGGAGGCATCAAAGAGGGGAGGAGGAGAGGGATAGAGTTTTCTCGGGACATTTTGAAGTAAGCTCTGTGGCCTCTGGAGTCTTGCCTACGGGAAGTTTGAGAATATGGGTTGTCGGGGTGGAGCCTATTGGCCGTAACCATGTGTTCTGGTGTCGAAGAAGGGCCGTTCATCCATACTGCAAGGTTTTTGACGCGGGCCAAGAGTTACCAGCCTCGCTCTAAATCGGCCTCACAAGGTCGGACGAGGAGTTCGAATTCGAGAGCAGACAACAAACGAAAGAGGCGCTCGACGGTGGTTCGGCTCATTCCGTTTTCCATCTTGGAGATCTCTTTCTGATGAAAGCCCACCTCGCGACCGAGCTGTTCCTGGGTAAGGCCGAGGTTCGTGCGAACGCCTTTGAGTATCTGGCCGAGCTGATCGGCGCTAGTGGCTAGAATTTCATGTGTTCTCATCATACCTCATGCGGTATAAATCAAGTTTATCCTTTATCTGGTATAAAAGCCCAGAAGACGTCTTTGTGTGCGTATTCCAGTGAAAACGCAAGTGCCACTGGTGATATTGGAGGCCGAGCTGACTTAGGATGACTTCGGTCGTTTGGCTTTTTAGCCTATGGCACCGCCGATGATGTCTACGTTCCTATAGATCTCCCGCAAAGGCAGTTCCACACCCACTTCCGGCAGAGGCAAAACAGAGTCGAACTGCTGCCAAACCTCTTTCACGAAGCCCTCTTCGGTACGCCGGTAAGCTATCACCTTGAGAATCTCTGGCTCCACGAGGAGGTAGACTTCGAGCGTGGGAATGGTCAAGTAGGCATCTTTCTTTTCCCCGAGGTCTAGGCGGCGAGTGGAATCCGAAAGCACCTCAACCACCACTGTGGGTGCATCTTGAAAAGCATCCTTAGGTGGGTTCGAGCGGCAGATAACGGAGGCGTCAGGATAGTAAAACCGCGTATTCCCGGGAAGGCGGATACGAATCTTGGTGTCCGAATTGAAGGGCTCGCAGGGCCCACTGAGCCTAGCCCAAAAGGTTGAAGTCAAGTTAGTCGCTACTCGATTGTGAGCGTTTGTCGCTCCACTCATCGCGTAGACGACACCACCCAGGTATTCATGCTTGACCGGTGAGTCAAGCTCAGATGCGAGATATTCCTCAACGGAAACAAAGTCGATCTGTTGGGCGATGCTCATGGATGTAGTTTAACCTTTCCAAACCCCCAAAGGCAATTTCGCGAATTGCCTCAAAAGAAATGTTGCCACACCAAGTACGATGTCTCAGTTATAGTAGGAGTTCTTCGGGGAGCCGGAGAGTCAGACGGCCATCGAGTTCTTGGTTTATGGTGTTCATCGTAACGAGTCTCCCTTCAGATGGATCTGGGTTACGCCGCTCAGCATTCGGTCGAGCAAGGCATCCGCGTCGGTTGGTTTATTCACCAACTCGTGCCACTTATTCGGCGGCATCCCCGGACAACTCTCTGCAGAACGGGACCCTCTTGGCCCAGAGTTCCGCTGCCGCTTCGAGATGCAACTCCATAGCGATAGTTTCGCTGCAGCGAGGGAATTCCCTCATTGCCTCTTTCTCTTCGCGCCTCCCAGTGAAGCCTTTTCCTGGGGGGATTTACCACACGGAGCCACAGGAGACGCAGAGAACGGGAGGGAGATTTTAAGGCTCTAGGGGATTTCAGACTTTCTCGAAGCCGAACTCCTGGAAGTCTTTGGTGTTCACGGTGGCAAACTGTCAAATTCCTTCGAGCAGCAGGGTGTTGCCAGTACGGGTGACTCTTGAGGGACACCCAGAAGGCAGCGGGTTGATCGAGTATAGCACATTTGCTATGTTAGATAAAGTGAGCGGCAAGGCCTTGAAGAAGAGATTTGAAAAGGCTGGCTGGCAATTGAAGGGCGTCACTGGGAGTCATCACATTATGATGAAGGGAACAAAAAGATTCTCTATTCCTATTCACGGCAGTAAAGATGTCTCAAAGGGTGTTCTCCACGCCGCTCTCAAGTTGCTAGCAGAGGAGGAATGAGATGGAATTGGTGAGTTATCCTGTCCGCTACTTTCAGGATGAAGAGGGCGGATGGAACGCTGAGTTTCCCGGCTTGGGAGGCGGAGGCTGCATTATGACCTGCGCCGAGAGTTTTGCACAAGTGCAGATCGAGGCTGAGGAGTGTCTGACAGCCTACATCTTGTCCTTTGGACCTGAAGAAGCCTTAGAGGAGGCCCGTGAACCTGAAGAGGGAGAGGATTCGGTGATCCCATTCCTACCGGTAGCCATCGCTTTGACTGTGCGCAAGATGAGAAAGAACGCGGGAATGACACAAAGCCAAGCCGCACGAATCATGCAGGTCAGCCAACCGACCTATGCTCGTTGGGAAGATCCCCATAAGAACCATGCCTCCCTAGAGACTTTGAATAGGATCGCCAAGACCTTTGGTTATCGCATCAAGGTCTCATTCTCAAAGGCTTCTTAGGGCAGCGATCGCCAAGCTGCCGGGCCTAGTACAACGTCTGCAAAATTCGTCCCTAGCCCTGGCGGCCATGCATCCTCTCTCGCAGCGTCGAAGCTCACTCAAATACGCCTGGTATTAAGCGTTCGCTTCTCCTTGCATCACCCACGCGGACGTGGCCACCCACGCAAGCGCGGGTTCCCGGCGCCTGACCACCATTCAGTAGGGACGAACTTCACAGACGTTGCACTGATATGGAC
>JBJHCR010000277.1:0-8727 GCA_050486105.1 Vulcanimicrobiota bacterium | reverse complement strand
AGCACCCGGGCGGCGACCTGCGGGTCCGGCGGCCGCCGGCCGTAGCCACGTACCTCCGGGAGCTCCTCCGGTGAGGCCAACCGGACGTACACCCCCGTGACCGAGGCCAGATCGTGCTCGGTGCCCGCCATCACCAAACTGTACTCCAAGGGATAGAGGCGATCATGCACTGCTTGGACCACTTCTGAGTAAAAAGGATCCGCCAGGTAGGAGACCACCAGAGCCAAAGTGCCGGTCCTTTGAGTCTTCAAGGCTCTGCCCACCCGGCTCGGCCGATATCCCAGTTGCTGAGCCACTTCCCTGATAGCCTCAGCGGTCTCGGGTCTCACCCGTTCGTCCCCTCTCAGGGCACGTGAAACCGTGCCGTGGGTGACTCCCACAGCGTCTGCGATAGTTTTTATGGTCACTCGCCTTGCCAATACAGTTCTCTCCGACAGTCTTCTGTCACCTAAGGCTCGGTGACTTTGGAGGATTCCCCGGTGGGATGCTGAGCGGAGTCGACCGTCAACCAATCAGATCGAGCCCGTTCCCACTCCCGCAGGATGAGCCCGAAGTCTTGAAACAGATCCCGAATCTGCCCGGCCGTCCAGCCCAAGCGCTCCTCAAGGATAGGGATTAGAACCGCCATGGCACTGTCGCTCAGAACCGTGCGGCGAGCTGTCCTTAATATGGACTGGGCCTCTGAAACCCCCACTGTCAGGCCCTCACGCTGATTCACGTGCATCATGACGTGCAAATCCGAACTTCCGTCCCCCACGTACACCACATGGTCGGGACGAACGTGAAGGTCGCGTATGAGTGCGTCCAGCACGACCACTTTTCCGTAACCAGCTACGGCCCTGCGAATGGCAGAGATCTCACCACTAGAATCGAACTCGCACTCGGTTCCCAAGATGTGCTCCGGGTCCACGAGCCCCGCCAAAGCCGAACGTACGACCTCAACCGGGGCCGCGGAAATCACTCGAAAATCGAAACGATAACCTTCAACTCCAGCCTGAAGAAACCCGACGAATTCCTTGATATCTCTCTTGAGTTGGATGCGACGTCCAGCTTCCATGAGCATCTCCTGCCGAACGCTTCGATAGTCAGGATCGTGCCTCAGCAAATAAGCAAGCTCAGCTCCCTGCTGAACGATGTTGATCCGCGATAAGCCCTGGACCTTTGCCTCAAAATTCTCGGCCCCGATCAGTTCACTCAAAATCTGACCCGAATCATTGAAGCTCAAAGTCTTGTCGAAATCCGAAGCTACCAATATGTGCTTCGCTGGATGCTCTGCAGTCATGCAGCGACCTCCTCAGTGTTCACACGTGTGAACATTAGCACTTGCAGTCGACTCTGGTCAAACATATTGAGGACCATTCCCGGAACTTTGAGAGCACTCGTGGCCGGCTTGGTGATCCCTATCACACTAGGAGAAGTCGATGATCACTGATCGCTAACCGATGGGGCCCTATGATGAACGTACGAAGACAACGTAAGGAGAATCGAAATGAACGCTACTGCAAACTGGGGACCGAGAGCTAACGCCTACTTCAAAGCCGCTGACGCCAAACAAGCACAGCAACTTCTGAGATCGGCCAATACCCCCCAAGAAGTGAGGTCCGTCATCAGGCCTCTTTGGTCTCACGCCAATGAACTCAGCTCTTTGAGTACCCAAGACGGAGTGACTCTAAGCCCTGAGGCTCGCAAACACCTGGATCGATAGGGGACGAGAACCTCACTGATTTGGGATGCTTTCGATAGCATCCGCTCCAACTACCATTTCCCCTAGAGGGCCAACCCAACATGAAAGAAGGGCATCTCAGGGGCACCTACCTCCGACCAGCGACACGCGGGCCAAGGCGCCCGGAGGTGACAACAACTGAGTTGGCAGCCTGTATTATAAAAGCACAAGCTGCTCCAGCCTCGGTGAATTCGTTCGCCTCATCTCCTTGTCCAGGACCGGCACGTTCGTCATCGGACGTTGTTTTTTCGCGCCTCACTATGGCTTTGAGGAATAGGGGCAAGCTCACTATAGCTGTTGTTGGTGACCACTGCGGCAGGACGCGTTTCCAACGGATCTCTTCATGACAAGCGCTCTTGATCAGGAATACGCATTTCTTCCCCGTGACTATTCAGTGACCGGCTCTTGGCCATTCTTTCAGAATGGATTGCTAAGCTTGGCCCATGACTTGCGGAGGTACGGAAGCCTCAGACCTAAGAAATCCAAGGAAAACGCTTCCATGTAGCGCCAATAACGCTGCATCTGCCTACGACTTAGCCGTAATATAAAGAACCGCTCTCGAGCGGCTCACACCAATAGGAGGAGCATCTGATGACCGCAGGAGAAGCTAGAGGGTGGATCGGCCACAAAAGTGTCAACCTTTCTGTCCGTTCAAACGAAGGGATGACGAATGTTCGCGGATGGGTTGGCAACTACTCTGTCAACGTCAACAACGAGAAGGGCGATATTGACGGGACGATCAAGACAGCCGAGGGCTGGCAAGACCTCAGCCTATCCGTTAAGCAGACCGCTGACGGCAGCCGCACCAGCGGATCGGTTGGTCCTGACAGCTTTCATCTCACCGCCAACCTGGAGAACGAGAAGGAGCAGGAGCTCTTCGGCCGATTGGGCCCGACCGGCATCCATCTGTGGCGCCGAGACCACACCAATGGCAGCTTCGTGACGGGTTGGCTGAACACTGACGGGGCTTCGCAGGAGCGGGTAAGGCTCACCATGACCGGAAGCGTCCCTCAGGCTATGGAGGCCATCTACCCGGCTCTGTCGTTCTTGGGTCCATCGGTGCTTCGGAGCGTTGCGGGGATAAGTTCCTGCGACGAGTGAGAAGCCCCGTCGGGCGCCACTCTCTCCGCCCGGGCAATATCAAAGGGAGCGGGGCTTCCGGATACTCTTGGGCCGAGTTTCTCGGTTCCCGCTAAAGGTCGGTGGTCTTGTAGAGGGAGTGCGGGAGGATGTGGAAAACGGCATAAAAAGTCTAGCCCGTTTGTGAGGAAAACAACGCCGATGTCCACTAACCCCAACGTCGCCCGGCCGCTCGCCGGCACCATTCACTTTGAGGATCCCACCTTTGACAGCCAACTGCTGCGCACTCTCGCTCACGGAAGAATGGGGGGAAGCGACCTGGGAGAAGCGCTCGCCACCGCTTTTCGCATTGAGCCGGGAAACTTTGAAAGTTGGTACCGAGAGTGGAACGCCACGGCTGTCCTGGTATCGGGTCGAGGGGAAGAGAGTCTGCAAGGCATGCATGCTGTGAGTGCCGGGGAGGCCTTCCTCCGAGCAACAGAGTACCATCGTCAGTCCGTCTTCTTTTTGCGCGATCGGCTCGAGGATCCTCGCATTCTCCAGGCCCTGGATGACAGTCGAGCTTGTTTCCGCCGAGCCCTGGAGCTGTTGAAAGTTGAGTTCGAGCCCCTGGAGATCCCCTACGAGAACACCTCTCTGCCGGGCTATTGGTTCCCCTGTCCGGGAGGCGACGGTCGCACCCTGCTCATGATGGGAGGCTACGACGCCACGGTCGAGGAGTTGTATTTCTTCGGAGTGGGGGACGCCCTGCGCCGGGGCTACCACGTGCTGGCTTGGGACGGTCCCGGGCAGGGGCACGCCCTGGTGCGCCACCAGCTCCATTTTCGAGCCGACTACGAGGAAGCCGTGCGCCCGGTGATGGATTACGTCCTGGGCCTGGAGGGCGTGGATGCAGCTCGCGTAGCCTTGCGAGCTCCCAGTTTCGGGGGGTACCTGGGCCCTCGAGCGGCCTCTGCGGAGCCTCGTCTCGCCGCGCTTGCTGTCGATACGGCTCTGTACGACCTGGGGGCGACGGCCCGAGTCCGCTTTCCTGCCTCGCTGGTGCAGCTGTGGGAGGATAGGAATTGGGACCAGTTGGATCAGGTGATGGAGGCAGCGATGGCCGAAGACCCCGCTCAGCGCTTTTTCTTCGCCAGCCGCATGGCAACCCACGGAGTGACCCGGGTCTCTCAATATCTCCAGGAACTGGATCGCTTCTCTCTGCGCGGACGAGCCGCTTCCATCCGCTGTCCTGTGGCCGTGGGCACCCAGCCGGGCAATAGCGAAGAGGCCCGTTTGCTGTATGAAGAGTTGACCGTGCCCCGCTCCCTCATCGCCTTCACCGCCGAGGAAGGTGGAGCAGACCATGGGGCCGAGGGCGCCCCAGCCCTGGTGACCCAACGCTTCTTTGACTGGATGGACAGGGTCTTGGAGGGCGGAGGACACCCTCCTTCGGGCTCCAGGTAAACTCTCCACCCACTCTGAGGTCTTGCTGAACGATCAAGATTGCTCAGAACCAGGTCTCGGCAAACTTCAAGCTTACTGAATAATGGACATCGGAAACCGTCTATCAGGCCCTGCTGAATCCCGACCTCTCTTCGGCCCAGGGTAATGAATTCTGCTAGGAGGCTGGCCGGAAGACCACCAAAGGGTGCTACCGGCAAACTTTTTGACCAGGAGTTAACATCATCGCAACATCTCCTGGAGCAGTTCCTTCCTGGACCCACAGAAATCCGAGAGACTACTTCTAGACAACGAAGTACACTCTAGGAGCAAAAAAATATGAACACCCTAAACCCTTTGAACGCTGGCCTAAGCCCCCTAAATTTTCTCAACGGCGGTGGCTTTCCCGGTGCCGCCCCCCTAGAGGGCGTGAACCCTTTAGAACAGCTCTTAGCAGCCTTTATGAATCAACAAAACGAAGGTCATGGAGAAGGCTGCAACTGTGGAAGTGGCTGTGGCCACGGTGGGGCTTGCGGCTGTGGATGCGGCTGTAGTAACAGGACCGAAGGTTTAGGGTTCTAGAGAATTCTCCAGATTGTCTAGCCCGACAACTCAGCCTCTTGACCGCCAACGAGGAATCCAGTCTTGGATTCCTTTTAGGCGTACCTGATCTTGAACTCAGTGGTCCAACCGGTCGACCAGCAGTTGGGAGGTTTCCCGGTCGGACCTCTAGTCAGTCCGTACCCCTACCAGGTCAAGGCCCCACGGTCTGCAACTATTCAAGGCTAGGAGGTCAATCAGACTGCGGTACTCCAGGGCAAGTCCCAAGTCGCCGGATTCGAACTGAAGGACTGTCCAGGTTTTCTAGTAGATGTCTCTCAGAAATTGCCCTAAAATAGGGAGAGGTGGATTGAATCTCCAGACCTATCCAACTGTAAACAAGAAAGGAGCCCCGACAAATGAGGTGCCGTTCACGAGGGATAGCTCTCATCATGACTCTGGGTTTCACTGTGGTGATCCTGATGATGCTGACAGCCACGCTGACCAGCACTCATGGCGCGAACATCTTCAGCCAAGACTATCATCGCAAAGCCTCCGCCCTCTACGCCGCTGAATCCGGCTTAGCTGCCGTGCAGGCGAAACTAGAGGAGGACTCCGATTGGGAGATTGGCTTCGACAATGAGCCAACCCAGTTCGGCACCGGGTCGTTTACCGTCCGCTTCGGTCCTTCGGTGAACAACCTCAATAACGCCACTCCAGCTGTGGGGCCCTACGGTCCGGTTGCCCCCCAGACAGCCTACATTAGGGTCGAAGGCCACGCCATGGGGCGCACCGAAGTGATCGAATGCGTCCTCGGAAGAAAGGCCGAAGATTTTGTTCACATGGCTATGGTCGCCACCGGAAAGATCGTTCTCGCCGGTGGAGTCAACATCGCCGGCCGGGTGTCTTCAGAGGAACTAGGCATGGCTGAAGCTGACGTGGTCTCCAACTATGATCGAGAAGCGCCCTGGGGAAATGGGGTTCGCCCCGTGAACTGGATGGGCTCCGCTTCGGCCGAAGACCAGGTCCGTGGCACCATACGTTCAGCCAGCCCGAGCGATGGAGCGATCAGTTCAAACCTGGTTGGAATCGCGGATCAGGCACTCACCGATCAAGCCCCGGTCTCGGTGAAGAACGTCAACATCAAACGAGCCATCGACTCCAAGAGTGGGGTGTCAGCTTCTGTTCCTTCGTCCCCTATAGCGCCACTGAATGGAGAATACTACGAAAGCGGAGACAAGACGGTTACGGGAGACTTGGTTCTCAATAATGCGAACCTCTACATCAATGGGGACTTAACTGTTCTCGGCTCGATCCGAGGTGCTGGGGGGGTCTACGTGGCCGGCGACACCAGACTCTGGGGAGACTCGCAAGTGATCGCAAATGAGGAAGGCATCGTCCTCTATAGCCAAGGCAATGTTCATTTGCAAGGCTTCAACGGCACTGCCTGGATGGACGTGGTGGCCCCGTCCCGAGGAAGAGGTCTGGAATGGGAACAGACCAAACAGAACTTTCAGGTGTTGCAAGACTATCTCAACGCTTACTCTGAGGGTGACGACTCGGCCTTAAGAGTGCCTGCCGGTACCCCACCCGCAGGTACTTTGGCAGCATCTCTAAGCTACTGGGGCAGCGATGCGGGAATCGCCATAGCCAATCTCTCCTTCCCCCTCAATGACGATTTTCGGCCACCTGGGATCACCGAGAACGATCTCCTCTGGAAGATGCTGGAGGTGATCGAGGAGGAGCCACCGGGACGAACTCGAGACTTCATGTTCAACAAATTTGCAGAGCTCCGTGAACCGGGGCTATTCGGAGGCGACGACCCTGTCGGGGGGGCCTTAGGGATACATCGCTCGGGCGGAAATGCGGAACAAGTCACCGATTTTCTAGACAGCGGACAAACTCAGGAAACCGGCTTGCAATTGGAGTTCTTTCTTACGGCCGCCGTCTTGCACGGTGAAACCATGGGACAAGGAAATTTTAATGCCTACGATGGCCTGCAGCATAACGCCCTTCATCAGGCTGTGCTCAAGCACACCCACTGGCTAGATCTGTACAGCTACGACAGCCTCGGTACCAGCTACTTTCAGGGCAGTGTCTATACCCGCGGAGCCATATACGCCTCAAACGAAGTCACCATCATTGGGTCCTTATCAGCGGTCCGAGATCCGAAGGAGCCGAATACCCCTTGGAATCCCAACTACGGGGCGACCGGAGACAACAGCGTCACCCTCTATCCCGGTGACGTCTACCTCGGGCGAGGAACCAGAATTCTTCACGTCGAGAGACTGGAGCCAGGATTGCGGTTCGCCTCTCCGCCGGTTGGAGTGTCCTATTGGCTCCGCTGAATCGGAGACGGCGCTTTTGTCCTGGGCTAACCTTGGCCGAAGTTATGGCTGCCGCCGGACTCCTCACGATGGTCCTGCTTCTGTTGATTGGCGTGTTCATCGGTGGCCTCCAACTCATGGAACGCTCAGAAGTCCACACCGCTGCTTCCACTATCGCCCGTGAAATTCTAGAGACGGTTCGAGATGAAGGGGGATATGCAGCTCTCCCGCCTAGCAACTCGTCCTTCAATGGGGCCAATCCCGATCCAGTTTTAGACGGATTTCCTCCGGCCCCTTATCCTGTAGCCACCAGGATGGGAAGAGATTTTGTGACTCGGGTGGAGGTCAGGCATCGCCCCCCTCGCTTTGCCACAGTCTTGGTGACCGTTGCCTGGCCAGAGGGGCGAATTCAGCTGGAGAAGGCATTTCATGCAGCTGATGCTCCCCTTTAGGCTTGGCGCTCGTCGAGAAGTTCGGGGTCTGTCGATCGCAGAAGTGCTGGTCGCCTCAGGTGTCCTACTTCTTCTGTTTGCAGCGATCTCTCAATGCTACTACACCGCCAGCCAGGTTTGGCGTAAGGTGGATTTACGAACATCGCTGTTGCGAGAACTTCAAGTGGTCGCCCGATATCTCGAGCGAGGCCTAGAGGTGAGTCATCCCTTCGGCTTAGCACGGGCGGACAATGCCCTTGCATATCTATCAGCCTCAGACGAGGACAATCAGCTTCAGCTCAGTGATCTAGGAAGGCCGGAATGGCAGCGTTACATCATCGTATACGTCGACGGTGAAGACCGACTGCGACGACGCGAAGTCCCTCTCTCCCCGACCAGAGAGCGAGCTCCCACCTTCCAAGAGGTCTTCGGAACGACCTTGGCCGGCTATCTTGCCGGCGGCCCTCAAACCGGGGACCGATATCTTACCCACTCGGGCCGAATTTTGCGTTTAGACCTTGAGAACAGCGGAGACTATGGTTCCCTTTTCCAATTGACCATCGTTGCAGAGCGGATGCGAAACTCCACCGAAACGGAAGAACTCATCCTGCAGACCAAGGTCAGTCTGCGGAACTAGCTGGAATGAGAGGGTAGCCTTCTCATTCCATCCAGGTGTCACAAAAAGCGGAATTGAGGAGCCTTTCGTAGTTTTCACATTGTCGTAATACTCCGGTAACAAAGTGCGAGGTTTTGTTCTTCTCAGCGTTCGACCAAAGAGTTACTCTTTGGTCATAGCGGCGAACACAGAGAAATGCGCTAGAAGAAGAGACAAAGGAGTCCGTAAATCACTATGAACATAAAACCAACACACTCATCATATAACAGCCCTGGACACGTAGGTTCAGGCACCTTACCCGCCGGTAGTAACCTGTTACCCCCAGGGAACTTCAAGCCTATGCCTCTGCCGAAGGTCAGCTCCGAAGACCTCAACAACATTTCGTCGTCGCAAGATCCCGTGGATACCGTATCGATCACTAACGGGTCCCAAAGCTCCACCCCACCGAGCCTGAATCCTGATGCCACTCCGATGCCTCTCCCTTATTATGACGGCGGTATTCAAAGTTCACCCGGCAACCCTGGTACCGGAGAAATCCCGCCCAACATCAACCCCGACCTCCAGTTGAACCCCGACGCCACACCTATG
>JBJHCR010000276.1:0-8748 GCA_050486105.1 Vulcanimicrobiota bacterium | reverse complement strand
TGGTGGTGAACCGCCCCCGGGCGCTGCGCGATGCCAATGAGAAACTCTACACCGCCCATTTCGCCCAGTGCTGCGCGCCAACCGTCGTTGACGCCGACCGGGACCGGCTCAAGGCCTTCATCCGGGAACAGGGCAAGGATATGGGGCGAGAAAAGATGGTAGAGATAGCCGACAGTTGCTGCTGCAGCTTTGAATACCAGGGCTTTTCCGGGCCATCAAATCCTTCTTCACCGAGTCTGGCTAAAGCTACGATCCCCGCCTCGAAGACCGAAACCGCAGAGACTAAGCGCACCGGGTCTTCATCGATGACTCGGGCTAGAGGTTCACACTCAGGTTCACCAAGTAGAATGGCTAGGAGCGCAGAACTGTCGAGGACCACTACCGAGGAAGCCCATACTGATCGTAGCCGAGGATCTCATCTTCGGTGCGCTCATCTAACTTCTGGCGCAGAGCATTCCGGCGACCGATCTGCAACAAATCTTCCACCAGACATTATCCCACCTTGAAGATCCCGGCTGCTCCCTGCCCTCCGCCGATGCACATGGTGACCATGCCGTAACCGCCGCCTCGTCGACGCAGTTCGTGGATCACCGTGGCGGTGAGCTTGGCCCCGGTGCAGCCCAGGGGATGGCCCAGGGCGATGGCTCCGCCATTGACGTTCAGCTTCTCTGCTGGCAGTGGCAGTTCTTTCAGAACCGCCAAAGACTGGGCGGCGAAGGCCTCGTTGAGTTCGAACAGGTCGATGGCCGACAGTTCTAGACCCGCCTTCTTGAGGGCTTTGGGCACCGCTTCCACCGGGCCGATTCCCATGATCTCAGGGGGCACTCCGGCCACCGAAAAGGACAAGAACTCGGCCAGGGGTTCCAGCCCGTGCTCTTCGGCTTTCTGCCGGCTCATCAGCATCACCGCCGAGGCTCCGTCGGAGATGGGGGAGGAATTGCCCGGGGTCACGCTCCCCTTCACATGAAAGGACGGTCGCAACCCTGCCAGGGCCTCCATGGTGGTGTCCTCGCGGATCAACTCGTCTTCTTTGAACTCCACCTCAGAGCTTACGATCTTGGCCCCCTCACGCTGGTCCCGGCGCACCGTCACCGGCACGACCTCCTCTTGGAAGCGGCCGGCGTTTCGGGCGGCCGCCGCTTTCTGGTGGGACTGCAAAGAGAACTGGTCCTGCTCTTCCCGACTGATCTGGTACTTCCGGGCCAAGTTCTCAGCGGTCACTCCCATGCCGATGTAACTCTCAGGGCGTGTTTGCTGCAGTCTCAGGTTCATGGACGGTTTGTAGCCGGTCATGGGCACCATGCTCATGGACTCCACGCCTCCGGCGATGAGGCAGTCGCTCAGGCCGGTGGCGATGGCTTGGGCCGCCAGGGCGATGGCCTGCAGCCCCGAGGAGCAGAAGCGATTCACGGTCATGCCGGGAACGGTGTCTGGGAAGCCGGCCAATAAAAGAGACAGGCGGGCGATGTTGAGCCCTTGCTCGCCTTCGGGCATGGCGCAGCCCAGGATCACGTCCTCGACGGCCTCGGCCGGGACTCCGGTCTTCTCTAGGGTGGCCTTGAGGACCAGGGCGGCCAGGTCGTCGGGGCGGGTGTGGGCCAGGGTGCCTTTTCGGCCTCGACCGACGGGGGTGCGCAGGGCGCTGACGATGACGGGGGTGTTCTTCTTGTCCATGGTCTTAGTTCCTCAAAGTCTTTCCGGTCTTCAGAGTATGGGCCAGGCGTTCTTGGGTCTTGGTTTGACCCGAAAGCTGCAGAAAAGCCTCTTCTTCGAGCTCCAGGAGCACCGATTCGTCCACCTCGTCGGGGCGGCTCATCTCGCCTCCCGAGAGCACTCGAGCGATGGTTTCCGCCAAATGGTACTCGTACTCGGTGATGAAGCCCGACAACTTCATCCCGTGGGCCCCGGTGCACAGATTGGCAAAGGCCGCCTCGCCCAGCACCTTCACCTTGCGGGGGGCCGGAGGCACGTAGCCTTCGGAGAGCGCCAGGGCCTCGGCCTTGGCTTCGGTCAGCAGGCGGTCCGCGTTCATAACAATGCGGTCGGTGCTGCGCAAGAGCCCCAGCTTTTTGGCGTCGGCGGCCGAGGTGGACACCTTGCCCATGGCGATCAGCTCAAAGGCCGCCTGCACCGCCGGGAAGGGGTCGGCCCCGGGTAGAACCCGCTCCATCATGCGGATCAGCATCTCGGTGGTTCCTCCACCGGCAGGCAAGATCCCCACTCCCACTTCCACCAAGCCGGTGTAAGTTTCAGCGTGGGCCAGATTGCGGTCGGAATACAGCATGACTTCGCAGCCCCCGCCCAGGGTCATACCGAAGGGAGCCGAGACCACCGGGTAGGGGGCGTAGCGCAGGCGACAGGTCATCCCCTGAAAGGTGCGACAGGCGGCTCGGATCTGCTCGAAGTTCTGCTCTTTGGCCAGATGCAAGATCATGCCGATGTCAGCCCCGGCACAAAAATGCTGGCCTTGATTGCCGATCACCAGGGCCCGGAAATTTTTTTCCACCTCTCGGTGGGCCTGATCGAACATCTCCAGAGTCTTTTGCCCGATGGCGTTGCCCTTGCTGTGAAACTCCAAAAGCGCCACTTCGTCACCCAAGTCCCACAGGGTGGCGCTCTCGTTCTGCAGCACCTTTGGGGCCGAACGTTTGACCTTGCTGATGGTGATCAGTCCCTTGTCGGGGGCCGGGGTGCGCTCGGTTTCGAAGTAAGCCGGGGTGTCCAGTCCGTGGTCTCCGAAGGCGGAAAGACACGTCTCCCGGCCGAGAGATTCGGCCAATTCCAGAGGCCCGAGTTCCCAGCCGAAACCCCATTTGAGAGCGTTGTCCACGTCTTCAGGGGTGACCGCCACCTCTCCCACCTTGCCGGCGGCGTAGTGGATCTGGTGAAAAATGGTGCGGCGGGTGAACTCCCCGGCCTCGCCCTCGCTCTTCAAGAGCGCGGCGATGCGCTCTTGGGGGGTGGGCAGCAGCCGGAGTTCGGCGATCTCCTCCAGCCTCACCTTGCCCCGGTCGTGGTACTCAAAGGTTTCAAGGTCGATGGTCAAAATGGTGGTCTGCCCCTTGGCTTTGACTTTTTTATAGAAGCCGCTGCCGGACTTTTCACCCAGCAACCCCTGCTCCACCATCTTGTCCACTACTTCTGGCATGCGCACGTCTTCTCCGGTGGCCTGGGCCAGGTTGTTGGCTACGGTGGCGCAGATGTCGAGGCCCGAGAGATCGGCGGTGCGGAAGGTGGCACTCTTGGGGCGCCCGATCAGAGGTCCGGTCAGCACATCTACCACATCGGGGGTCAGCCCCATCTCCACCATGACCTTCATGGAGCGGGCCATACAACCTAAGCCCACCCGGTTGGCGGCAAAGCCAGGCACGTCGTGGGCAACCACGATGCCTTTGCCCAGGATGCGATCTCCAAAATCCGCCATGGCTTGGGTGACCTCAGGGTCGGTGTCTTTGGTGGGGATCAGTTCCAACAGATGGAGATAGCGAGGGGGGTTAAAAAAGTGGGTGCCCAAAAAGCGCTTGCGGAAAGCTTCGCTTCGACCCTTGACCTGCAAGGCCATGGGGATGCCGCTGGAGTTGGAGGAGACGATGGTTCGCTCTCCGGTGACCTTCTCCAGGCGCTCGTGCAGCTCACGCTTGACTTCCAGCTTTTCCACGATGGCTTCCACCACCCAGTCCACTTCGGCCAGTCGGTCGAAGTCCTCGGTCATATTCCCCAAGGTCACCAAGGCGGCGGCCTCTGGGGTCATCAGAGCGGCAGGTTTACTCTTCTGGGCTCGAGCCCAACCCTTCTCTACTAGCGAGTTCGGACGGTCGCCCTCGGGCGCGATGTCCAGAAGGAGTACGGGGATGCCGGCGTTGGCCAGGTGAGCGGCGATGCCCGCTCCCATGGTGCCCGCGCCTAGGACCGCCGCTTTGCGGATCTGATAAGCCATACAGGTGGTGCCTCACTTTCGGTGTTGCAACCCCAAAGAAGAACAGGGGTGCAAGAAGTCCGCTCAGCGTTCTTGAGGGCGGTCACGAAGGCCTTCTCCGGATTTGCCAGGGCCCTTAGGAATTAGGATTCTCATCCTTCGGAACAAGCTCTACCGACCGGTTGGAAGCGGAGTCAGCTGTTCTGGGGTAGGCAACAATGAGGTCGTGCTCGTCGAATCTCTTCACCAACTCTTTGGGCATGCGGTCGGTGTCCGCTGTCCAGGCGACAGAATGGCGCCGGGCGCCGATAAGCACGATCAGGTCTTCGTTTTTCACGTTGACTTTAAGTTTCTCTAAAACCCCCGACCAGGTCTCCAAGGTTACGAACTCACAAGGGACTTCATATTGAGGAGCTCCAAAAGCATGCTCCAGGTTGGAAGTACTCTCCAAGGTGGCGAAAACCTGAAGGCTGAGACCCGCTCCGCTCAAGATGAGCTTGACCGATTTCAGCAAATGGCCGAACCCAGGCTCTTTATCCGAAAGGGGTGGAACGAGCAGTAGGAGTCTCCTGTGGAGGGCGATCGGGTGCCGGAGTCGGCAAACGAAGACCGTCGAGTCGGTTCGCTCGATGAGTTGGTCGAGGACCGTTCCAAAGATTTTCAGTTGAGCAGAAACTGCACCGTTCCAACCAATAACTAGGTCACTGATTCGTCGTTCCTTGGCTGCCCTTGCGATTCCGAGGGAAACATTGACGTCCACCCGGGTTATGGGGATGACAGGCACGTTGGCTGCTGCGGCCAACTCCCCGACCCTAGCCAGCATTTTCTCACTTGCAATCACGGCAGAAGCGATATGTTGGGCTTCTTGGGAAGCCACTGTCAAGGGATAGAGAGGTTCGGCCTTATCTGTTCTGAGCATGAGTCCGAGTTCCACTAGACCCTTAGCCGTCTCGGGATTCGCTAGAGGTATGAGAATTCTTTGGGGCCCTTCACTGTCGACTTCTTGGACGGACTCACTTTCGACGACCACAACTTTTCCGAAGTGTTGAACTATCGACGGGCCGCAGATACAAGTTACCAAGATCATCAGGATGACGCCGTTGAGAACCTCGTCGCCAATAAGTCCTATACGGTATCCCACTAGGGTTGCAGCCAAAGTGGCCGCAGCTTCGGTGGTTGATAGGCCGAAGATGATCCATCCTTCGGCCCTAGAGTAGCTGAACAGTTTTTCGGTGGCTTTGGCCGAGATGAGTTTCGTGCCCATATTGGTTCCGAGCATCGCAGCCATGACACCCCAGACAGCGAGGGAACTCGCTAGGACCGAGACGTCGACCAGCATCCCTATGTACAGCAAGAAGAAAGGAATGAAGAGAGAGTTGCCGACGAATCCGATGCGATTCATGAGGACACTGGAAGACGGAATTAGGGGATTGAGAGCTAGCCCAACAAAAAAGGCCCCCACGATGGGTTCGATTCCAATCAAGCGAGCGAGGTAGGAAAGTCCGAATGTCAGGACAAGCACAAACAAGAACTCTAAGCTCTCATCTTCAAAGGATCGAAAAAACCATCGACAGAGTCTTGGAATGAGCTTGATGACCAGAAGGAGATAAAGAGAAAGCTTGATGGCCAAGCCCAGCCAAAACGCTGCGTCTAAGGATCCTTGATGAGCTCGCACGATGACCGCAAGGAGTAAAAGGGCCGCTGTATCGGTGAGGATCGTTCCTCCCACTGCGGTGAGAACAGCATTGTTCTTGGTCAATCCAAGCCTTTGAATTACCGGATAGGCAACCAGAGTGTGGGAGGCAAACATGCTTGCAATCAGCAGAGAGGCCAAGAGGTTGTAGCCTAGGGCAAGAAAGATCAGTGTTCCCGCAACTTGGGGGATGGTGAAGGTCAGGACACCAAAGATGATGCTACGTCTCTTATGCCGAAAAAAATCGTTGAGGTCAATCTCTAAGCCGGCCAGAAACATGATATACAGCAAGCCCACTTGACCAAGCATCGTGACCGAACCCTCGACATTGAGGAGCCCTAGGGAGTTGGGACCAATGATGACCCCCAGGATGATGACTCCTATCACTCCAGGAAGCTTGAATCTGTTAAAAATAAGGGGCCCCAAGAGAATCGCGGCCAGCAAAGTTGAAAAAGTCAGCAACGGGTCGGTGAAAGGCAATTCTCTTAGCAGGTTATTCAAGTCTTGGTTGGTCAAGGGAAACTCCTTTCAAATTGAAAACGGGGCAAAAAGACGCTCTGATTCGGATTCAGGGACGGAATATGAAGGGTCTTGTCTCGAGATTTCCGAGCCTGGAATTGAGGGTGAAGGCGCCGAGGCGCAACTCTGAGTAAGGCCTTCTAGCACTCCGCTTGTCGAGTTTGCCCGAAGACCAAGTTTAACGGTTTGCCGTCTAGGGCCGACTTTTGGCAGCCGAGCTTCGGTATTTTTCCATCATGGGTCGAAAGAGTTCCAGGGTTGATGGCGGTGTGTAGCTGATGGCATTGGCCCCAGATTCGATCACGCTACGCACCGTGTCTTCTTGTCGACCGCCGGTTGCTATAATGGGTATCGTACGACTTACAGCCCGGATCTTGTGAACGATTCTGGCTGTCTCTGTGCCGCCAGAGACGTTGAATATCGAGACTCCAACCGCGATCCGAGCTGAAAAATCGGTGTCTTCACTGACCACAGTGACAATGACAGGGATTTCGAGCTCTTGACTCATTCTTGCTATGAGTTCGTTCTCCGTTGGAGCGTTGAGCACCACTCCTAACGCCCCTTGAAACTCGGCATCTCGGGCTATAGCCAGCGAGCGATTTCCCGAGGTCAGTCCACCGCCTACACCACAAATCACGGGTTTATCCGCAGCCAGCATGAGAGCGTGGGTGATCATGGGTTGCGGGGTGAACGGATAGACGGCTAGTACCGCGTCAGCGTCACAGTTTCTGATGATCGCGACATCTGTGGAAAACAGAAATGAACGAATCAGCCTGCCGAAAATGCGTATGCCCGAGCAGCCCTGGATTGCTTGAGGGACTTTGACAAAGTTGCTTCGCAACCGGCCATCAATGATGGGAGAGATGCATCGAGTCATGCCAGGCCTCCCCGCCTAATGGGGCAATTTTTGCGGAAATCCGTCGCGAGCAAACAAGACTTCGGCAGTCGGCCGGGATACGTTGGGAGGGGCGACAAAGACGGGGTGTCTTGGTCATTTAGAGAAGGAATTGAGGCGCTCAGGCGAGCGCAGAGCGATATACCGCAATTGATTGCAGACATAGAGCCTCCACGGTCACTTATTGTCTAAGAAGACCTAAGAGTTGAACTCTGACGTCTTCTTCCAGAGCCTACGAGGTTAGCTGACGGGCTAGAGCTGGAAGATGCTCTCCAATAAACTTGGTTAGCCCCAAAAATGGTTCCCCCGTTCCAGACCAAAAGGTCCAGACTCGGCTGCCGCAAGTTTAGCAAAACCTTGAAGGAAAGGCAACTCTAAAGCACGGGGCAACGGGGCTATCTGCGTTTGGTCCAGTAGATTCCAGGGGCGATCCTGGTTCCGCTCGAAAGGCCAGGGTGGCTCGAATCCTCGGGGATCAGAAAGAGCACTTCTATCTAAGGGCACCAGGCCTGAGAAGCGAGACGGTCTTTTCGACGGGGTCGTAAACGGCGATGCGCTGCTGGTCTTCGATGAGGTACCACTTCATCCAGAATCGGTCGCCGTGTCTTTTCGGCTTGGAGAGTGCCTGAGACCTTACACGATGAGGCTATCAAGGTCATATGCTGCGATAGCTTGGTCACGGGTGAGCAAAGTCAACCTCTCACATTGAGCTTGGACGATCAGCATTCTATCGAAAGGATCTCTATGGTGTAAGGGGAGTCCGCGTAAGGCTTCCGTGTGCCGCAAGGTCACGGTTAGGGATTCGAATGACTGGTTCGCTAGGACTGCAGAAAAGCTCTCCGGGAGTTCGATTTTTCCGACCCCTTCTTTGATTCGAAGCTCCCACAGGCTCGCCACACTAAAGAAGATGAGGTTCTCGGGTGCGGAGATTAGATCTCGAGCACGAGCACCTAACTCTGGGGTGTCACCAAGCCACCAAAGCAAATAGTGAGTGTCGAGAAGAATTCTCAGGACTCTATACCGAAAGCAGCCGCAATATCGGCAGGCAACTCGTCAAAGTCTGGACCGACCTTAATCTGGCCCTTAAGAGCACCGGGGACCCGGGGTGCAGATGCTCCGGTGTAGCGTATCAAACGGGCCACCGGTACACCGGCCTTGCCAATCAAAACTTCCTCGCCCTTACTAACCGCCTCGATCAAGGCAGAAAGCTCCGCCTTTGCCTCAGAAATATTTTTTAGAATCATAAAGATATCGAACCAGATCAGATCTGGTCTGTCAAGATTTTGGCGCCGCCCACCGACCCTCTCGAATTGGCGAATGTCCGAGAGTCCAGGACTTTTCAATATGACGATCTCGGGCGTCTCATCGGCACCTCTCAGGGTGTTCCACCTCGTTATGGCCAGGCTCGATTCGGTCAAGCCCGTTACGGTGGGGAAACCGAGGGTCGAGCGTTCGAATACGATGCTCTAGACCGCATCACCAAGATTGTCTTCGAGGACGGCAAGGAGATGAGCTTTGAGCATGATGAGGAGGGCAATGTCACCAAAGTCACCGAGGACGCCTCCTCTGCCACTCCCAAAGTCACCGAGTACTCCTACTATGGAGACGGTCGCCTGTATCAGGTCACCTTTGTCCGAAGCGGTGGTAACCAGGTTTTTACCTACACGTATGACCCAGGTGGTCGGCCGCTCACTTTAGAGTATCCGGCGGGAACGGGAATCGTGG
>JBJHCR010000275.1:0-8788 GCA_050486105.1 Vulcanimicrobiota bacterium | reverse complement strand
AGCGCCACCTGTCCCACCGGTGTCCGAGCCTCCGTCACCCCCGACGGCTGAGGTGTTCGAGCCGCCCGCCCCGCCGGTGTTCGAGCCTCCGTCACCCCCGACGGCTGAGGTGTTCGAGCCGCCCGCCCCGCCGGTGTTCGAGCCTCCGTCGCCCCCGACGGCTGAAGTGGTGGTGCCGCCTGCCCCGCCGGTGTTTGAACCTCCGGCACACTCGACTGCCGCGGCAGTACCGCTCGCCTCTGTAGTTCCGCCTGCCCCGGCCCCCCCGCCAGTGTTTGAGCCCCCTTCAGTTCCAGAGCCCACTCCCTCACCAGTTGCTCACAGCATCTCTGAGACCCAGGCTCCTTTGGTCCAACATGCAGCTACTCCAATCGCAGACATGCCAGGACTTGGCGCTAGTGCGGAAGAGGTTCTCGAGGACGAGTATCGCTTTTCAGCAGACGCAGGTCCTCCTGCGCCAGACTGGCAAGGTTGGACGGTAGAGCAGAGAGAGGCCTTCCAGACTCTAGCCATATCTCTTATTCTGAGGCGCTATCGAACCGTTCCTCAGGCCTTCGCGGAACCCATCTGGCAAGCTCTAGATACCTCAGATCAAAAGATTCAATTCTTACTCGGGCCCGGTTGTGGGAAGACGTGCTTAACCGTAGCTCTACAGAGCATCGAGCAAGAAGAAAAGGTCGGATCGTCTCTGGCGGTATCCTGGACGCCTGAGTCGTCCAGGGAGAGCCCTGAGAAGGCACTCCTAACCTTTTACTTTCGACTTCGAGGCAACAACAGAGTTCTTGGGAATAGGAACATTCTTCCTGAACCCGAGTCTATTTTTGGTTTGGTATCAAGCATAAAGGTCAGCGGATTCTCGGTTGCTCTCCAGCGAATTTTGGGTCAGATAGCTGTCCTGAATCCTCAGGGACTGACCTTACTTTGGGATGAACCTAGTGAATTGTTTCGACAGAACCTACCAGCGGTTCTCCCCACGGGCTTAAGGATCGTGACCTTGGTTACGACTCTCAACAGCAGTCCCGAACTTGGGACAGTCATTGACCTTAAGGATAAATGGGCTGTGGTAGCCAAATCGGTCCTCGGAGAGAGGGCGGAGAAATTCACTTCCAAGGTTGACTCGAACTTCCTCAGAGTAGCCCTAATGGTAGAACTCGAGCAGGCTGGCTTGCCAAGTCCGGCCGAGATGACTGAAGTCGGTTCGGCCGTCTTTTCTTCTCCCTATATGGATCAAGATTTGAGTTGCAGTCTGGCCTTGAATAGAGAGCCCTTGTCTCTAGATGACCTCGATCAGTGGTGCGTATCTCCCGAGTCGGCATCATCGATGCTCAGGGCTTTCCCTTCGCTGTTTCATCTTGACCGAAGCAGAGTAACCCCGCTTCTGAGTTTGGCTCACGGGAGTGTCCAAAGGTTGGTTGAAGAGCAGTTCGCTGACAGAAGTAGAATCTTGGCTTCCAGGCTCTTGGGGTGGGTGGTGAAGCAACTGGATCGCACCACTTCCGATAAGTACGTTGGACTACAAGTGCGAGAGCTCGTCTTCGCTAATTTTTGTCGGCTCTATCGTTTTGCCTTGAGGAGCGAATGCAAGAAGGTACTGGAATGGGTAGCTCGTCACAAGGAACTTCAGCGTAAGCGCGTCATCCTTTCAAGCCACCTGGAAAAACCCAGCAGTCGATGGGAACTTTACGAATTACTGAGTTTACTTCGGGAGGTTCTGGACCGTTTGGTGTCCGACGAAGATTGCAGGGATTTGCGAGACGAGCAAGCTTGGGTGTACAGCAACCTTGCATTAAACGGGCTCCATCTGGGCCTCGACCAGGAAGCGCTAGAGAACGTCTCTCGGGCTCAGGAGATTTTCGCCCAATTAGTGGATAAGGAAAGACAGCACGAGTTTCGTCCTGCTCTGGCCACGACGATCTTCAGAGCCTCCAGGATCTATCTCAAACTCGGCGACCTCAAAGCCTCGCAAGAAACTGCTGATCGGGCCGTCCAATCTTTTGTGGATTTGGTTGAGGACCGTGGCAAAGTCGAACTCCAGCCCCGTTTAGGGGCAGCTCTAGCTCATCGCGGAGTTTTGAAGAATCAGACAGGAGATACCTCTGCAGCACTCAAGGACCTGAGACGAGCAGCCAGCCTCTTGGGTGCTTCCGAAGGCGAATCCAGTCAAGATGATCAGAAGGCTCAGGTCGAGTTGCATCTGGAGATCGCTGCAACTGAACTGGGCCTTGGAAACCTTGATGGGGCTCTGCAAGAGAGCAGTCGAGCCGTACAGCTTGCCACTCACGCAGTGGAAGAGTTAGGCCTCGACACCCTGCAACCGCTCTTGGCCACGAGTCATTCACGCCGGTCGGCTTGTTATTTGAAATCTGGGGAAGTCGAACGGGCAGCTCGCGACGTTTCGAAAAGTATCACCTTGCTGAACTTGGTGGTCGACGAAGGACGTTTAGAACAGCGATTTGCGTTGGCTCAAGACTATCTCTCTCGGGCCCAGATAGAGGGCCAGCGTGGGCAACGTGAAGATTCTCGACGAGATTTGAGTCGGGCAATAGAGCTCTTGATGCAACTCCTGAGCGAGGGCAGATTAGAAGCTCTGCAGCACTATCTTCAAGGCTTGACCGAGCGAGCGAACTTAAACTTGGCTGAGGGGAAACCTGAGGCTGGGATTGCGGACTTGAATCAGGCCTGGAAAGAGGTTGAAGCTCGACCTGAGGATGCCGCCTTGGCTCCATTTAGGCAGGCCATTTCCGATGGACTCTTACAAGCCTATCTGAACCAACAGGATTTCGTAAAGACCCTGGAGATCTCTCAGCGGCTCTTGACGCAGTATCATGCGGCTCAGAACTGGGAGCAATTTGCCCGGGTGCAGACCGTACGAGGCGAGGCCCTTCTCAAGGTGGACGATCTGGCCGGGGCCCATGAGAGCTTCAGTCAAGCTGTGACGCTTTTCACTCAATTGCTCGAGCATGGACAGACGGAAAGCCGACTACGCCTCATCGCTGAAGCCTATTTGGGATTGGGCAGCGTCCAAAGCAAGCGTTCCGAGGAAACGGCCTCACTTGAGAGCATCAAGCGCAGCATCGACATCTTTTCTCACCTGTTCTCTCAGAAGGGAATGGCTGCGGTTCTTGGCCGGATGCTTCGAGCTTACACTCTCTACTCAGAGGTTTGCCTGAGCAAGGGTCAAGCTAACGACGCCTTGGCAGCCATCAAGAGTGGATTTGACATCCTTCGTTATCTGGAAGGTCAACCTCAAGAAGGACCGTTGGATGTCCCCCGCGCGGAATTATTTCGGCTCAAGGCTCGGGCTTGCTTGGCCCTAGGGGATTCCAGCACAGCCTTGTCAGACAGCGATGAAGCCATCAGGAATTTTCTCGCGAGTCGGACCAAGGCAGGAGGCGCCATATGGAAAGATGAGCTCGCACGGACGTGGGTCCTACGTTCACAAATTTTCTTTCACATCAAGGATTATTCCCAGTCGGAATCATCCATACAAGATGCTATCAATCACTATCAGGAGTCTCTTGCCGAGGGTCGTCTTGAGATGTTCCGTGAGTTGCTGAAGGCCCTGACGGTTAGAGCTGAGCACTCTGCAAAGTTGGGTAAGATCGATCGAGTCCTCGAGGAATACAACAAGATGTTGAGCCTCGTGGTCAGCGTGGCAGAGTCGGATCCCCACGTCGTTGCTGAGTTCGAGTCGGCGAAAGTTTTGGAAAAGCGCTCGCGCGTGTACCGAGATCAGGGTCTCTTCAATGAAGCCTATGCAGACTATGAGACCGTAATCGGGCTCTATCGAGCCTTGGTCACCCAGAAGGGCAGAGCAGATCTCGCTCTCAAGCTTGCACAAGTGCATCTTGAGCGGGGTGACATGCTCAAGTCGGCCGGCCATTCCCAGCACGCCTTGGGCGATTTCACTGAAGCCACCAATGTCGCGAAGGCGTTGTTGACTCAGGGAGATGTCCAAGCAGCCGAAGTTCTGGCCAAGGCCCTACAGCTTCGATCTGAGTGCTGCTTGGCGGCAGAGCAACCCCAGGAGGCCTTCCAAGATCTCGAGAGTGCGATCGGATTGATGATGCAGCTTGTGCAGCAGAAAACCGAGCCGGAGCTGTTGGGGAGGTTGGCCAAAGGCTTACTCAGTAAGGCTACACTCCTGGTGTCCTTTCAGCAGTTTCCAGCTGCAGCCCAGGCCGTAGATCAATCGATACAGTTGCTGTCCAACTTGGTTGAGCAACAGAACCTAAAGCAATACTCTTCTGAATTTGCGCAAGCGTTGATTCTCAGAGTTTCCATGTCCCAAGATAAGACTGATCCAGCTATTCGTCAGGTGCTGACTAAGGCTGTGCAGCTCATCTCCCAAAGGATTAGAGAGAGCCAGCCAGCGCCTAAGGACTTCCTGGTTGACTGTTTGAGGACCGTCGTCGAACTCCTCAATCAGGAAGATTTCATGGCCTTGGGCGACCTGATTGACGCTGTATTGCAATTGGTT
The DNA here is from genome assembly GCA_050486105.1 of Vulcanimicrobiota bacterium. Taxonomy (GTDB): domain Bacteria; phylum Vulcanimicrobiota; class Xenobia; order Xenobiales; family JADMJV01; genus JAEXNA01. The sequence goes on along the minus strand of JBJHCR010000275.1, from coordinate 4,308 downwards.
GAGGCGGTAGTCAATGATGTCAAGGGTCAACAAGACTTTGTCAAGCTAACCGATCTTCTCTTGGCTGCCAGTGCAGGCCTGATCAATGATAGAGTGACCTCGAGAAGAGCTCATTTTCTAGCTCTGGCTTGTGTGAGTTGCAACCGCGAGATCCAAATCTTTGGGAAGAATTCTTTGCCAAGATTGGTATACTGCCTCAATGAATTGGGTCAGGCCCTCGAGCGAAGCAAACCTCCAGCAGTTCTCAACTACATAGGAGGCTCTTTTGGTCTTCTGGGGGAGTTGGCTGGGCAGCAAGCCGGAAACGAAGATTTTCTGGCTGAACTGAAGCTCATGGTAAGCACTTGGCGTTCACTCCCCCCTCAGATCCCAGCCTTGGCCAACGTGTCCAGGCAAGTATTAAGTCATTTGCTGCGCCTTGGTTAGGGCATTTTTTGCTCAGTGGTGACCAGTAAGCGATCTATTCGAAGGCCGTCCAGGGCTTCCACCTGGAACTTGAGGTCCTTAAGCTCAATACTATCCCCTATGGCTGGAGCCCGCCCCAGGGCAGAGAAGACTACTCCGCCGATGGTGTCGTTGAGGTCGTCGTCGATCTCGATCTTGAAGACCTTTTCTACGTCCTCGGTCAGCATCAATCCCGAGAGAGAGAAAGTGCGATCATTTATCTGGATGAGATCCTGAGGCTCGATTTCTTCGTCCTCCTCATCGACTTCACCCACGATCCTTTCCAGCACATCTCCCAAGGTGAGCATCCCAGCGGTCCCACCATACTCATCGAGAACTATGGCTAGGCGTGTTCTCTTTTCTTTCAGTTGAGTGAGGAGTTGGGCGCAGGGTAGGGACCCGGGAACGAAGAGTGCTTCCCGACAAAGTTCCGAGATCCCGTGCTCCAGACCGTCGGGATTTCGACCCAGATAGGAGACCAGATCCTTCATGAGGAGAATACCGACAATTTCGTCAGAGTTTTCACCGTAGACCGGATAACGATCATGGCCCTCTTCCGAAGCGATTTGCATGACTTCCCTTATGGTTGCCGACGCTGATATAAATACGATTTCCGTCCGAGGAATCATGATTTGTGTTGCGACCAGTTCAAAGAGGAGAAAGACTCTGGAGATCATTTCGTTCTCAGCGGCTTCGGCTAGTCCAGCATCTTGACGACTGACCAGAAGGGCTTCAATCTCTTCTTCCGAGTAGATTTCACCCGCGTGGAGTCCCCCTTTTCGGTTGACTCCAAAGGGGATCAGGACTATGGAGGTCATCCATGAGAGAAGACTTATTGCAGGGCCGCAAACCTTGAGAAAAACCTCAGCGGGCGGGGCTGTGAGGAGGGCTATCGGACCTGGACGGTCGATGGCCAACATTTTCGGGACCTGTTCTCCGAGCACAACGTGGAGCACGGTGACCACTGTGATGCTGATGAAAAAGCCCATTCCGGTTTCGTGGGAAAGTTGGATATCGAACCACTGATTCAAGATTTGAAGAACCGTGCCTTCGGCCACCATTCCGAGCGCCAAACTGGCCACTGTGATGCCGAGCTGCGCTGCCGCGACAAAGTCATCGACTCTGTCTTTTCCTCGTTGAACAGATTGAGCTCCCCGAATATTTTGGCTGACCATTTCATTGACTCTAGTTCTTCTGAGTGCCACTAAGGCGAACTCTAAAGCCACAAAATAGCCGTTGACTAAAAGAAGGAGGGCAACGATCATTAGAGACGCTGGAATCGAAAGGCTAAAGGCTTCGGAACTCAGGTTCTGGGCAGCGTCCGCAAAAAGTAGGAAACCGGATAACGAAGGGTCATCCATAAGCTGAGTGGTTCGACAAGCTATCGAGGTCTTTCCTGTTGGCCCTCTAGGTTCTAGTCTCTGACCAGGGGCATAGTCATGCAATGGGGACCGCCCCGCGCTCGCGAGAGTTCCGGTGCTCCTATGAGAAAGACGGTCTTCTTGCCTGGGTTGAAGTCCTTTCTCTCGATTTCCGACGAAGCAGCTTCGAGGACCTGATATCCATTCTTTTCAAGTTGTTCCACGGTTCTCAGATTTCGCTCGTAGAGAATGATGTTTCCCGGTGAGAGGGCAACAGCATTGGCTCCATCGGTCCATTGCTCTCTTTTCTGGCAGACGGGGTCAATTCCGCCGCAGAGGATGGGTTTGAGGTCGATGCCTTCATCCTTGAGGGCTGAGAGAAGCGAAGGTTTGAGCTCAGAGCGAACGTGACCAAGCCTGATATCTTTCTTGATTACCGAGCAAAGTTCGGGTCCATCTCCCAGAAAGAGTGGTGGATAGACCAGGCACTCATCTTCGCTGATCTGTGAGAAGACCGTGTCGAGATGCATGAGAGCTCGCTCTTCAGGGAGGAGGACCATCAAGATAGTTTCAATGCTCGAATTGCTGATGAGGGCATTGGCCAGCAGATCTACCGCCACTCCTCGGGTTCGCTCGGAGCGTCCGATGACCAGCAGCTTATCGCTCAAGACCGCGATATCTCCCCCTTCAAGGCCGGGAAGCACCTTTCTCCTCAAATAGCTTGGCTTACTTAGGTCGTCGAAAAGGAAGCCGTCTTTTTGAGCAAGGCCAAATTTTGGGTGAAAGGCGTAGGCAAAGCTCATGATTAGAGGTTCTCGTCGCCTTGCTTGGCGAGCCATAGAGCCCAAAATGGCGCTCTGTTGGGCCACCACCAAGGGATCTCGAACGAATAGGAGATTCGGCAGAGGGGCCAACACCCACCCGAAGCTACCGTCGAGATGCTCGAGTCCACCGATCACTGCGTCGCTCAATTCGCTGGCTGAGAGGCTGGCGAGCCGCTCCAAGATGGCTGCATCCAGCTGTTCGAGGTAGGCAAGCGAACTCAAGAAGTTTTCCCGAACGCTTTGGTCGGCCAAGGTTTCGGACAACACATCTTGGATATCGAGGACCTGGTCCGCGCAAAAAGAGAGGATCTTTCGAAACTGGTCGTGCTCTTTTCGGGCAGCCTCTCCAAATAGGATATCTTCGAAGAGGTGATCGCTCATCATCGCTGGGATCATTCGATCGATCTCTCGACCAGGTCGATGGGTCATCACCGCCCGCAGCCGACCGATCTCGGAGGTCACGTTGAGACTGTCAAATTGCACCTTGCTGTCCATTGAAGCCCCTTTCCGATGCGAAGGCTCGATCCTTTTTGAAAGAATTGGCAAGCGCCGGAACTCTCTTGACAGCGGACGGATCTGAAACTATATTGATGCCTGTGCTTGGCTGGGTAGCTCAGTGGTAGAGCAGCGGACTCATAAGCCGTTGGTCGCGAGTTCAACTCTCGCCCCAGCCACCAAGGAAAAGCCTGAATTCTCGGGCTTTTTTGTGTTTTGGGTGCTGAAGATTCGATAGCCGGGAGTCATAAGCCGTTGGACTCGGGGGACCTCAGAGTGCTTTAGAATCCAGAGACCCTTCCGCTTGGATCCCCGCCAAGCTGTTGAAAAAAACGGCTTACATTGGGGACCCAGTGGCTGTTGAGTCCTCGGGGGTCGTTTTTTGCTCCAATCGGGGCGTAAGTTCCGCCAATGCTCGAGATGGTATGTTTCCCTTGGTAGTAGCCCCCGGGCCGGGTGAGCGAATGAGCTTGAGCGTTGATCGACTGGCCTACCGAAGAGAAGCTTCGGAGGCCACCGCGCCCCATGATTCCCATGGCGTTGTTGCGATTGCGAATGGCGCTTGAACGCCCTCCCCCGGTCTCTTGCATGGAGATTGCTGCCAGGAACCGAGGATCGATGTTGTGCTTGCGTCCAGCTTCGATGAACGATTCGGCGTGTGGCCTCAGCCCAGGTGGAAGATTTTCAGTCCAACTGGTGTCGGAAACTCCGGGGACCGACTCGGTGGCCTCAGAACTTGAGCCCGCAGTCTCAGTTTGAGGGCTCTGGGTGTCCGGAGTGTCGGTTTCATGACCTTGATCGGGTTGCTGAGGGTTGGCTACCGGGTTGGCTGGCGAGGTCGCCTCACGGGGGCTGGAACTCGGGTTTTCAAGGAGGGCTCCTTTTGTGTCTTTTCCAACCAGTCCGTCAACTTTGAGATTTTGAGATTCTTGAAACTGGCGGACAGCGTCCAGGGTCTTGCCGCCAAAGACTCCATCGACATCGAGATTCAATCCAAGCTTTTCGTTGAGGAGGTTTTGCAAAGCCTTAACTTCCTCGCCTCTGCCTCCACGACGCAGGGTGTTCTCACCTAAATTTGGAGCTTCTCCAACCGTTTGGGCTTCTGCAGCAGACGGATTGTCCCAAGCGCCAAAGTTTACCGGGGACGGGCTGTCAGGAGCAGAACCGCGAGCTTCCCGAGACAA
>JBJHCR010000274.1:6739-8818 GCA_050486105.1 Vulcanimicrobiota bacterium | reverse complement strand
ACCGGGATGAGTGCGGTGGTTTTCCTAACCGTGCCCAGCGCAGTAAAAACAGTGATGGCCGGTTTTGCTGGTCCGGGAGCTCCAGAGTCCAATCAAAACGTTCTCAAAACAGCTCAACTACACGGCAGCTTCGGCGCCTATTTGCTGCTCTCTCTGTGGGTTTCAACCCTGATTTCCAGCGTATTGTCTCGGAGTGTGTGAGTTGTGGTAAGCTTAGGCGAGATGCTGCAATGGATTCTCAAAATCACTCTTTTTCTCTTGCTTTGCGCGAGTCCCATTGGGGCCGGCGAAGGGGATCGTCCAAGGTGGGACTCCTCTCCAAGCCGGCAATTGGCCGGGGATTACCGTTTGGATTGGGAGAACCTGGACACCAAGGTGAAACGAGGGCCACCGCTGACTCCAGGAGTACCACCGACTTATCGAATTCCCGGTGCTGAGACCTTTCAGCCTCAGCCCGCTCCCATGCCTCCTGCTGAGGTTCCACTCGAACCGGGCAGCATTCAGGCGGATTCCGAGTTGCCCATCGTTCGTCCCGAGGCGGAAGCCCGGCAACGTATCCTGGAGAGTCACAAAGAGCATCAACCTTTGCACCCCAGTCAAGAGCGCGTTCCTCGACAGGAACGTTTCACCGTGGACGTAGAGGCCCATCGGTATTATGACGCCTACAGTCAGGAGTACATCGGAGTGGAGCGAGTCGTGACTTGGACCAACCGAAGGGGACACTACCAGCGCCGCACATGGTGGAATCAGGGAAAATGGAATCGTTTCGCCTTCCAGTTGACGGATTTAGCTCCTGGGGATTATTACGAAGCTCGGGTGGTCTGGGACGACGGGCGGGCCCGGACCGTTTATCAGGATATCGGCAGCAGATATCGGCGACTTTTGGTCATCGATGAGCCCGACCCCTTCGACCGGGACTTCTTTCGTCCTTAAAAAGGTCTCGTCTTTGTCTGCAGAAGGGGTTTGCCTTTCACTTTCTGGGGAAATAGCTGAGTGGTCGAGAACCCGCCAACCGAATCGTCTAATCAGACTTTGAGGTCAGGCTTGGATTTTTAGACTAAAGTAGCCCTTGCCGAGAACGAGACTTGCTTTCGATTTGGCAACGGCAAGATGAGCATGGAGATTTTAATGTACAAGCACGTTGATGGTTGGATTAGTCCCAACCTAAATATGCCGGTGAATGTGGCAACCTATGGGCATTACGGACGCCCTCTTCTCTTCTTTCCTACCGCTGCGGCGGACTATCTTGAGCACGAACGTTTCTTGATGACCGATGTTTTGGCTCCGTATATCAACTCCGGAAAGATCAAGGTTTTCTCTATTGGGGGAATCAATCGGGAAGCCTGGTTGAATAAATCTTGTCACCCGAAAGTGAAAGGGCTGCTCCAGCAGGCCTACAACCGGCACGTCACCGATGAAATCGTTCCTTATATCTGGAACAGTTGTGGTGGAGACCACGGGATCATCACCGTGGGGGCGAGCCTCGGAGCATTCCACGCCGCCAATCAACTCTTTCGGCGTCCAGACCTCTTCGCCGGAACCATAGCCATGAGCGGTGGCTATGATATTCGTGATTACTACGAGAGCAACGGGTATCACGACGAGAACATCTACTTCAATAACCCCACCGAGTATCTTCCCCATCTCTGGGACGGCTACTATCTGCCCATGTTGCAGAATAAGCGCCACATTTACCTCATGACCGGTCAAGGTGACTACGAGCGGCCTGAAGCTACCGTAGGGATCAGCAACGTTCTGAGAGCCAAGGGTGTTCCTCATAAGCTCGATCTCTGGGGATACGACCAGCCCCACGATTGGCCGACCTGGCGCTCCATGATGGTCCACTACGTGGGGGCCTACCTCTAGAGGTTCCGGTAGGAACGCCTAAGGCTCCCAACGTTCCCCACTTCAACCTCTCTCTGGTGCCGGGTGCTGGACTTCACCTGAAGCGGCACCCGGTATCCGAGAGGGGTTTCCCAAAATAATCGGTCTGTCGTCTTGACAAGAGGCGCTGCCCCGGTTAACGTTCGAGCGAAGTGCTCGCTGCTGAGGACGGACTTTGTCTTTGGTCCGAGCCCT
>JBJHCR010000274.1:0-6729 GCA_050486105.1 Vulcanimicrobiota bacterium | reverse complement strand
GTCCGAACCCTCCAAAGGATAGAGTATGCCGCAGGCTCTCGCAAACTCCATCGCTGATCGCCCATTTCGATGGCCGTCACGGTGATACGACGAAGACCACGGTTTTGAAGGAGAAAACATTTATGTCTACTGACGCCACAACCTCCGATATCACGAAGGTTCGCAATATCGGAATCTCGGCCCACATTGACTCGGGCAAAACGACGCTTTCTGAGCGCATCCTGTTCTATACGGGGAAGATTCACAAAATTGAAGAGGTTCGTGGTAAATCCGGTGTAGGTGCCAAGATGGACTCCATGGACCTCGAGCGCGAGAAGGGGATCACCATACAGTCTGCGGCCACTTACTGTACTTGGGGAGACTTCAACATCAACCTCATCGACACTCCAGGCCACGTGGACTTCACCGTCGAGGTAGAGCGCGCTTTGCGGGTTCTCGACGGTGCCGTTCTGGTGCTCTGCGCGGTAGCGGGTGTGCAGTCGCAGTCGATCACCGTGGATCGGCAGATGAAGCGCTACGGAGTGCCGAGATTGGCCTTCGTGAACAAGATGGACCGGGCTGGGGCCAATCCCGTTCGAGTCACCAATATGCTTCGTGAGAAACTCAACCACAACGCCCACATGATCACCTTGCCCATCGGAGCCGAGGACAAGTTCGAGGGTGTGGTGGACTTGGTTACCATGAGGGCCATTTATTTCGACGGGGAAAACGGGGAGCACATGCGGCATGAAGAGATTCCTGCCGATCTCTTAGATGAAGCCAAAACGGCTCGAGAGTCCCTCATCGAAGCGCTTTCGGATTTCAGCGATGACCTAGCTGAAAAATTTCTGGAGGGTGAAGAGATCTCAGCTGAAGATCTCAAGCCTGTCATCCGCAAAGCCACTTTGTCCCTAGACTTTACTGCCGTCTTCTGTGGCTCGGCATACAAGAACAAAGGGGTGCAGCACCTTTTGAACGGGGTCTGCGACTATCTGCCCAATCCCTCCGAGTCGGTCAACATCGGCCTCGATCAGGAGAACGATGAGCAGGAAGTCACTCTGGTTTCAGATCCCTCCAAGCCGTTTGTGGGATTAGCTTTCAAGCTCGAAGACGGTCGATTTGGACAACTGACTTACATGCGCATCTACCAGGGAAGCATTTCCAAGGGCGATTTCATTTTCAATGTGAACAACAATAAGAAGGTCAAGATTCCGAGAATCGTTCGCATGCATTCCAACGAAATGCACGATGTGGAAGCTGCGGTGGCAGGAGACATCGTTGCCCTTTTCGGCATCGACTGTGCTTCCGGCGACACCTTCACCGACGGCAAAGTTATGATCACCATGACCTCCATGCACATCCCCACGGCGGTGATGTCCCTGGCCGTAGAACCGAAGGAACGAAGCAGTCAGAGCAACTTCTCCAAGGCTCTGAATCGGTTCTCTAAGGAGGATCCCACTTTTAGGGTTTGGCGAGACGAGGAGTCCGGTGAAACCTTGATCGCTGGAATGGGCGAATTGCACCTTGAGGTGTATATCGAGCGCATCAAGCGGGAGTACAACTGTGAAGTTTCCGTGGGAGCTCCCCAGGTCGCTTATCGTGAAACCATCACCAGCAAAGCCATCATCGATTACACCCACAAGAAGCAAACCGGTGGTTCGGGGCAGTACGCTAAGATTCAAGGGTACATCGAGCCTCTCCCAGAGGATTCGGTGGAGACCTACGAGTTCGTCAGTGAAGTGGTCGGTGGTGTTATTCCTAAAGAGTATATTCCGGCCTGTGATAAGGGCTTCAAAGAGCAACTCAAGAAAGGCCAATTGATCGAAGCTCCGGTGGTGGGTGTACGATGTGTAGTCAACGACGGTGCTTACCACGCGGTGGACTCATCGGAGATGGCTTTCCGAACGGCTGCCATGGCAGCCATCAGGGACTGCTACCTGAAGGCCAAGCCGGTGATCCTCGAGCCCATCATGCGGGTAGAGACGGCCGGACCTGACGAGTTCCAAGGAGCCATCACCGGTGGTCTGAACCAGCGGCGCGGTGTGATTCTCAACTCGGAGACCAACGATGGTTACGTCACGGTGGAGGCTCATGTGCCTTTCGCTGAGATGTTTGGCTACGCTTCCACCCTGCGCTCGGCCACTCAAGGCAAGGGCGAATTCACCATGGAATTCGCCAAATACGAGCCAGTTCCGAGGAATGTTCAGACCGAAATGGTCCAGAAGTTCCAAGAGGAGAAGCGTGAAATGGCGGCCAAACGCTAAAGTCTTCAAGGAACCGTCCCAAAAAATGCCCGAATGATCCCTGATCGTCGGGCATTTTTTTTGTTCCTCTCCAGGCAACTTTCTATCGCAGGGACTTGGCTCTGCTGTGGGCTCTCCGATGGCTTCAACGAAAGACTCGGAGCCCTGAGGATTCAGTTGATGGAGAAACCGATGTCTGGGTCGTCGTCGTCGAGGTTGCGGAAACTGGCGGTGACTTCATCGCAGTCTCCAACAGCCATCCCTTCCACTAAGGCGAACGCTCGCTCGTGGGCCGCCAGTTCGTCATCGGCTTCCACTTCCACGGTCTGCACCAAATTGATCTCTACCGAGAAGATGAAGCTCTTGCGGCCCGGAGATTCGATCTTGATGGGGGCTTCTTCCGGTGGGATAAGACAAAAACGACCACTGCTGGGGTCGGTAACCTTGATCACCGGGCCCTCGAACAGGGCCCGATGCTGAATCTCGTAGCGCAAATCTGGATCTATGCGTCGACAGAGGCTCAAGATAGTCGAGTCATTGGGATGAGTAGGGGAGCCGTCCTCTTGGCGAGGCCGCCCTTCTCGGAGATGGTGGAGTTCCACAGCTATCTGGCGGGCACGCCGACGCAGGATCTGGTCCGACATACGGGTGCGTTCCCAGTTTGAAGTCCGTTCCCTTCTTTCCCTCTCCTAAGGATGGACCGAGGAGGCCCCGTCGGGTTATACTCACTTGCGTGCTCGTCAAAATTGGGAGATCTTTCGAGGGCTGGGACAAGTTTTGAAGCGTCAGTTATTGGATTGCCTTGAGGTGCCTTCGGGCCATTCTCCATTACTCGCGGTCTTGATCTTTTCAAAGGGGTTGCGCCGGGTCGTTTGGGCCAATGCTTTGGCAAGCCAGAAATTTGGCTATCAAGGGGCTGAATTGGTTGGCTCAAGCCTCAAAAAGCTCTTGGATAGCGAATCTCTTCGTACCTTGAAGTGGGCCCAGGAGCAAACTAGACTGCAGGATGTGCCGGTTGTAGAGTTTTCCCTAAGATTTCGAGCAAAGCTTGGCGAGACGATACTCTGCCACTGTTGTCTCAGAAGTTTTCCAGAGCCGGGCGGCTCAACTTGGCTCTGCGAAGCCGTCGACATCTCGACCTACGATCACAAGACGAGAACTCTCGAGATTCTTTTGGAAGCAGCCAGGGTGGGAATCTGGGATTGGAACATTCCTTTAGGAACCTTTTGCACCAACGAAGTCTTTCATCGCATGATTGGGGAAGAACCCCAGAGGAAACCGTTGCCGGTTTCCTATTTTTTCGACCGAGTCTATCCCGAAGACCGTGGACCGGTAGAGCAGGCCATTGAGGAGGCTCATCGTCCTGGAGGCTCACCTTATGATGTGACTTTTCGATTTCGGACGGCCGAAGAGGATTATCTTTGGATTCGCAGCTCGGGAAGGGTGGTCTTGAGTACCGACGAGGGACAACCCCTCAGGATGCTCGGCCAGCACATCGACGTGCACGCGCAAAAAAAGGTTGAAGAACGCTTGAGCCTGGCCTTGAGAGCCGCAGAGCAAGGGCTTTGGGATTGGAATGTTCGCACGGGTCGCACCTACTTTGACCCTACCTGGTATCGTATGCTGGGATACACCGATAGAGAGTTACCCATGACCTTCGAGACTTGGAAAAACCTCTGCCACCCCGACGATCTACCCGGGGCTCTCGAGGACCTTGAACGCCACATCAGGGGTGAAACGCCAAGTTATCGCCACGAACTGAGAATTCGGGCCAAAGATGGCAAGTGGAGAAGGATCCTCGATGTCGGGGAGATGGTTGAGCGAACCTCCGAGCGAGAGCCCTTGAGAATGGTGGGAGTCCATATCGATATCACCGAGTTGCGAGAAGCTCAAGATCAAGCCGAAAGTATGCTTAGAGCTAAGAATGAGTTTCTTGCCAATATGAGCCACGAGATTCGAACTCCCCTAAACGGCATCCTCGGCTTGACGGAACTGCTGCTCGAAACCTCCCTCAAGGCCGAGCAGAAGGAACTCTTGGAGGTCGTTTACGAGAGTAGCCGGTCGTTGTTGGTGATTATCAACGATATTCTCGACCTTTCCAAGATAGAGGCCGGCAAGGTTGAATTTGAAATGAGCCCCTTCAATATCTCAGACCTCCTCCAAGGGTTGACGACTCTGTTTCGCCCGACAACCTTGAACAAGCATCTGAGCTTCAACACCCAAATCGATCCTGAGGTCCCCCCGGTCTTGGAGGGAGACAAAGCGCGTCTAAAACAAATCTTGGTGAATCTCTTGGGTAACGCTATGAAATTTACTCCTAAAGGAGGACAGATCGGTCTTGCGGTCTCGGCGCTTACCACGAGCCCTAAACAAGCTCGTCTGAAATTTCGGATTTCGGATTCAGGTATCGGGATCAGTGAGGCCCAGCAAGAGCGAATCTTTGCGGCCTTCACTCAGGCGGATAGCAGCACGACTCGACAGTTCGGAGGGACGGGCCTCGGGTTGACCATAAGTTCTAGGTTGATTGAATTGATGAATGGGACTTTGTCTTTGGAAAGCCGCCTGGGGCAAGGGACCACCTTCACTGTGGAACTCCCATTTCAGGTTTCGCGTCGTGTTTCTCCTCCAAGTCTGCATCGGACCTTGCCGAGTTCCAGGACCACGAGAGCACTGCACATCCTCTTGGTGGAGGACAACCCTGTCAATCAGAAGGTGGCCTCTCGTATCCTCAATAGAGTCGGGCACACATGTGTGGTGGTGGAGAACGGGAAAGTGGCTGTGGCTCGCCTTCAGGAAGAACCTTTCGATCTTGTGTTGATGGACATTCAAATGCCGGTCATGGGAGGGATTCAAGCTACTCAGGCAATTCGAGAACTCCCGGGAGGAGCAGACATCCCAATCATTGCGGTCACCGCTAATGCCATGGCCGGAGACCGGGAGCGCTACCTTCAAGCTGGCATGAACGAATACATTTCGAAACCTATCGATCGCGAAGAACTCTACTCCATCATCGAGAACTTGTTCTCAAACACCGTCAGTTCCGCTTCCAAAGAGTAGCTTCAGCAACGGACCATTGGAATTTTCGTTGGTGTTCGCGAATCATGAAAGGCATATCGGTTCGCCTGAGCAGAGTAAAGGAAGGTTCCAGAACAGATCTCAGCGTTTCCAGGCTGACGACGGCTCGTCCCTCTTGGACATAGCCTCCAAGCCATTCCTCTCTTGGGGTGTACTCTGTCATCCAAGTGTAAGGAGAGGTCAATAATAGACGACCCCCAGGGCAGACCAAACTTGGAAAACGTTCCAGCAGCTTCCTTGGCCGGGGGAGCCGACACAAGAGGTTGCAAGCCAAGACGATCTCGAAAGTTCCAAGGTCGTCGGGGAGGGCCGTCGCGTCACCATGGACGAATCGGGTCCGCTCGGGCTGGTGATGACTCCTGAGATTAATGGTAACCTTTGAAGTCAGTTCTCCCTCATCTGGAGCGTCTACCTGAAGCGTTTTGACCTTTGCAAGAGTTCGAGCCGTCTCAATGAAACGCTCAGAATAGTCTAGTCCCAGGACGTCTACGCAAAACGCAGACAACTCGAAGCAAGCCCTGCCAACCGCGCAGCCGAGTTCCAGGGCACGAGCGGTTGGGGGCACCGAGTCGGCAGGAAAGTGCTCACGGACGCATCGTTCGGGGAAACAGTCAGCCTCTCGAGGCAAGAACCTCCAGGGGCTGAGGGCATCCCTTTCCGCATAATGAAGCAGGAGATATTCGACTAAGAGTTTTTGCTGCTCATACGGGTTGGCCATAAGCCAATTCCTTGAGATAATCCCCTGCTTGGTAGCTGTGGAACAAGACGTGAACTTGACCATTTCGGTAGAGCCGAACCGTGGGGGCATCGATTTCTGGAGTCTTTTCCGGGGAAAACAGGATATCGTCGTGAGTGGCGTTGTCCTTTTCCAGGAACTTATCGGTAGTCACATCACCACCAAGGTGATCATTGCGGCCGGTGGCAACGTGGAAGGTTCCGAAGATCTTCTCGTCCTGGATATCGTGACCGGACACTGGCAATTCCTGAGTGCCAAATCCCAATTCACCAAGAAAACCTGTGGCCTTATCGGTTTGCAGTCGCTGGTGATAGTCCGCCACGGTCTGTCGGTTGCCGGAGATGTACTCGGCGCTGATCACCCGTCCGTCCTCGACCTTCAGCAAGGCGATACTGCCGTCTTCAAGTTTGAATGGGAAGTGACCCTGCCCTCCTCGAGGAACAAAGTACACCTCGCCGGCCGGCAGGTTGGCGATATCGGGACCCGTCCGGCACAGTCCATGGCTCTTCTGAGCTTCTTGTCCATCGAGTTCTAGACGAAGTTGGTAGTCTTGTTCGTTGATTCGGAAGTCGATCTCCACCGCTTCGGCTCCTGACATTCCCTGGCGCAGGCGTTCTGCTCGCTCGGAGACCTCTTCGTAGTCCACCGAGAGTCCCGATTCCAAGATGATCGGGTTAAGGCCGTGCATGGTAGCCC
>JBJHCR010000273.1:0-8837 GCA_050486105.1 Vulcanimicrobiota bacterium | reverse complement strand
CTCCAGCGCTCACTTAGGCGCAATGCCAGCCAAGAACTAGCGAAAACGGCCGGCAAGCAGTACAAGACCCAGGTTCCCACAGTTAGGGCTCGCTCCGGAGCGTGCCAGACCATCAACCCTAGTTGAATTGGAGAGGTCACCACGAAGAGGCTGTAGAGGAAAGCTTTGCTGCGATTGGGCTGCCAATTGCGATGAAGTAGCCAAAAGACTAGCGGAGGCCCCCCCATTCCCAACCAACCCATGAAGAGCCCGCTGCAAGCAAAACTTGCTCGATCTAGACCGTTCAGTTGCTGTTGAGAATCATCTTCGGCTTCAGCCATGCTTTTGCCAGGATGGGGTGGTTCGAAGACCATCTTGGTGGCTTGGGCACTGACTCCCAAGAGGAGGACTGCCGCTACCGCTGCGCGCACCGTTGGGGTGGTCTCCCCATCGTTCCAAAGTACAAGACCCAGTCCCGGAAGCAAGCCGAAAACTCGCCACAGCGAAGCTCGCCAGCACCAACTCCAACTGGTGTCGGCTCGAAGACGAATAAGGCCGGTCAGCCCTTGGCACAGCGAGATGCAAAGAACTGTGAATATTGCTTCGAACAGCGGGACGCCGACGGCCAAGAGCGCTGGGACGGCAAGCAGGGCTAAACCGAACCCGACCAAGCTTTGCACCACAGCTGCCAGACAGAGAATCAGACCAAATAGGATGAGGGTGAAATTCATGATTTAAACAAATGGTAACAAACAGACCTTGCTAGGTTGATCCCTCATGTTATAAAGTTGTAACAAAGACGACAGAAGACTCGGACTAGTGACTTTCGGAAGGGACACGCGTGGCATCTTTTAATTCAATCAATTTTCAAGCATCGTTTCAGGCAGGCTTTTCACCTGGCGCACCATTTGGAGGATTTCCCCCCCAAGCCGCCGGTCGCCCTGCCGTTCAGGCTCCTCAGGGGCTAAATCAAGTTCAGCTTCAGCAGGCTCTTCAGGTTCTTATGGGAGCGTTGCAGCAATTGGCTGCCGGGTACCAGGGCTTCGGTGGAGGGATGCCGGGCATGGGTGGCTTCCCCGGAATGGGTGGAGGCATGCCGGGAATGGGCGGCTTCCCCGGAATGGGTGGAGGTATGCCAGGAATGGGTGGCTTCCCCGGAATGGGTGGCTTCCCCGGAATGGGTGGCTTCCCAGGAATGGGCGGCTTCCCCGGAATGGGTGGCTTTCCACCGATGGGCTTCCCTCCCATGGGTCTTCCTCAGCCAGGCTTCCCGCAGCCTCCTGGATACGGGGGTTTTCCGGGCTTTCCTCAACCGGGCTACCCGAATCAGCCTCCGTTTGGTTACTATCCAACTCCTGGGACTCCTCAGCCGCCAGGACCTCGGCCGACCCCGCCGCCCCTCGACTTAAACTATTCCGAATTGAGTCGGGTTGAGCGTACGAATCTGACCGGCTTAAACGATTCCGAGCGCGGAGTGCTCCATCTCTGGGGTATCCAAGTTACTTCTGAGGGCAAGAATAATGGAGGCATTTACTTCAACGTTCTCAATAATCCTCAGAACTTCACTCAGGCCGAAGTTGAGTTGGTGCGGAACCTGTACAACCAGGAGATGTCCATGTTCGGTGGGGTCAACGGAAAGTTGTTGGATCAGCATTTCTTTGCTGTGAACAAGAAGATGACCGGTCAAGACCTCTCCCAGCGCTATGGGAACGCCCCGATGGAGTTCGCCACCGGGCCGATCAATATGGACAACCGTCTGAACGGCAATAACGGGCTGAGCAGCTTTGACAATACGGTGATCCGTTTGTGGGGCCACGACATCCTTGACAACGGAGCCATGGACGGTTCGGTCACCGAATTCACCTTGCTGAGTCAATTCGCTCTCGATAAGACCGATGGTTCTTTTGGTGCTATCAACCGAGGCGAAGTGGAAGCTCTGTTGGCTGCAGATATCGCTACCGGAGGCCGAAACGGGAGTTCCTTGCACAACGCATTCATGGACTCTCTGGATGCCATCTACTTCGGTGGACCGGGAGCGAGTGTGCAGAGGACTTTCGCTGGTGCGGGAATCAACCAAACGACGGCCAATCAGATCATCGCCGACTGGGCCCAGAACCCCCCGCCGGGAATTCCCCCGGGAGTAGACATCTCAGACATGAGCAAAATAGGCAACTGCCCGGTGATGGGGCCCATGGTGTCTCAACAAGGTGGAGCAGGCGGAATTCAATTCTCCTAAGGTGTCCTAACCTGTGGGGAGATGACAACCCGAATAGACGAAAGGAGTCGCTGTTGGCAAAGCCTGGGCAGCGACTCTTTTTTTGGTTTCAATATATTTTCTGAGATCGGGGATTACTCGCTTTCAGAGAGAACTGATGCTCATGAGCATCTTCGGAAAGCGACTGGAGTTTCTCGATGAGTCGGACCTGATGACTCTCTTCGATGAAGAGGTTGAGGAAGGACTTCTGTTGGATTACAAGAGCGATTGGATCGACAATAAGAAGCTGGCCAAAGCTGTAGCGTCCTTTGCCAACACCCACGGTGGACACTTGATCATTGGAGTCTCGGCGGATAAGGAGCGCAATATTCCCATCGGGCTACCAGGAGTCGAGAGCCAAGCTGGAGTCAAAGAGCGAGTCGGTGCGATCTGTCGCTCGAGAATCAGTCCGGCTCCGGTGTTTCGGATGAAGTTAATCCCTCTCCGCGAGCGGCCCGACCGCTCGGTCTTAGTCATTGAGGTGCCGGAGAGTCCACAGACCCCACATTATGTGAACGGGGTGATCTACGTTAGAAATGGAGAGGCCAGTCAGCCATTGGAAGCTCTCAGGAACTTCTACTTGATCGAAAAGCTCTACGAAAAGCGAGCCTTTCAAGAGGAGCGAGTGGAACGTATGGTCTCTCAGCGCCAATCAACTCATCGTTTCAATAAAGCTGATTACTCGCTCGCCCTCTTGACTTGTCCTTCCCTGCCCGGACGCTCCCCTCTTCCGCTCTTCCGGCGAGAGTTTTATCACTTCTTGGAGAAACTTTGGGACTATGGAGGTCATAAGATTGCTCCCCGCGCTCTGACGTTGTTCAACGAGAGTCGGTGGCAAGAGCGGGTCGCCATCATATCCGACGACGGCCTGATCGATCAGGCCGCAGGAGTGTGCTTTCCGGCTCGGAGCCGAGAACGATTGCACGAAGTTAAACTCTTCCAAGACCTCTTGCCGATCGCCTTGGAGCGGGCGGTAGAAGTTTACCAGCATGGCTTGGTTCAGTATTACGGAAGTTTGAGGATTCGTGTCCTTTTGCACGGAACCCAAGGTCGACGACTCCTGATGGGTAACGATGAGGAGGACGAAGAAAAGGAGACGGATTCCGGTGCCGATAGCGATCCCGTCATTTGCGATCGAGTGGCTAGCGTGCCCGCCTTGTATGAAGCGGAAGGCAGGGTGGAATTCGTCAAGAGTATCGTTCGGGAAGTCAGACGAGCTTTCGGTGAGTTGGTCTTTGAGCCTGATTCTGAATGGAATCAGGCCTCTTAAAGAGCGACTCCATTGAGAGGACCGAGATCCTCCTGTCGGGAATTTATGAAAATGAGTGAAAACCCTCTGTCGTTGGCGGAATTTCAAAACTTCATTGAACAGCGTTATGGTGCCAAGGACACCGAGAGAGGGGTTGCGAAAACCTTCCTCTGGCTGATCGAAGAGGTCGGAGAATTGGCACGGGCATTGGGGCGCGAGGACCAGGAAGAAGACTTGGCCGGAGAATTCGCTGACATTTTAGGCTGGTTGACGACACTTGCCAATATGAAAGGAATTGACCTTGAAGCCGCAGTGAGAGCTCGATATCTGAGCGACGGCGGAAGAGACCATAAGGGGTGATAAGTAGGCTGCTGTGGCTATAAAGGACATTTTTGCGAAGAAGAAATGGAAGAGCGAATTCGAGGCTGGCCAGGCCGCGATGGCAGCCGGACAGTACGCCGAAGCAGAGAAGCACTTCTCTCTCGCTCTAGAGAAGGCTCGCACCTTTGCCGACGATGACTGTTCCTTGGGTGACACCGCCCTGATGCTGGGGCAAGCCTTGCGTCGACAGGAGAAAGTTGAGCAGTCTGTTTCCGCAACCCGGACGGCCTACTTCGCCTACAATCGGGCCGTCGGGCTGCACGATTCAAGGACAACTCAGGCTCATCTTTCCTTGATTTTGGCCGATAGAGAGAACGCCGAGGACGATGAGGTTTTGTTGCGGGCTACTCAGAGGCTGGCGCGGGAACAGTTCGGAGAAAATTCTTGGCAGTATGTGCGCTCAAGTTCCGTGACCCTCTCGGCAATCTCGCCAAGAGATCGATCCGGAGTTCTCGAGAGAGCTGGAAATGCGGTTCGGCATGTCTTGGGACCTGGTCGCGGTGAATTGGGGCTTTGGCCTCCAGTGGCCGGCGAGTTAGCGGCATCCTTGTTGGAGCTTGGTCTCACCACCGAGGCCAGGGAGTTTGCCGACTTACAGCTCAGGTTGGATTTGGAGCGTTACGGGGAGCGCTCTGACGAGGTGACTCTAGCTCGGTTGAGGCTCGGCGCGATCTCTTTTCAGCTCAAGGACTACGTTTCGGCTGAGAGTGACCTCAAGTTTGCCCTGGAGAGGTTTCGCTACCAACAGAAGTCGACTTCTGAACTAGGGCTACAAGCCTCGGTCTATCTAGCCTTGGTGCTTTCTCGCCAGAGTAAGCTCCTAGAGGCGGCTCCGCTGCTCCAGGAGGCTAGAGACTCGATTTCCCAAAGCAGTTTTCTCTCCGATAATCCTGGATTGACAGTGGAAGCTCTCCTTTCTTTGCTGGAGTATAAATGTCTGGTGGCAGCCAACGACGCTGAACGTGGAGCCCTTTGGCGGGAGGTTGACGGCTACTGGGAGGAGGCCTCGGACGAGCTCAAAGACCGGATCTTCAGAGGCTTGCTGGCGGCTCAACGCAGGCTTCAAGAGGCGTGGGAGTTGTCGCGGGCCATAACTTTCTGCACAGCTGTTCTGGGTCGTGTCCGTTCTTGGAAGGGTCCCCATCATCCCCATGTTGGACAGGTACTCATGGAGTTGGCCCACAGTCACCTCCTCAATGACGACGAACAGAAGGCCTTGTCTTTTGCTCAGCAGAGCTGTTCTATCGATGAGGGACTAGAAAATCAAATTCGGGCCTTGGAATTCTTTGGCCTCCTCGGAGATAGGAAAGAAGTGAGCGTCCGAACCGAGTTGGTTCTGAAGTTGCTCCGAGCGCAGCCCCAAGGACAAGAGATGGCAAAGCATCGCTCGGCCTTGGCTGTAGCTCTAGTGAGGAGCGGTCAAGGAAAGTTGGCTTTGGAACAAGGGGGGGTGGCTTTGCATGACTTGTCTGGTTTGGAACAGGCAAGGTTGAGGGCTGTCCTCATGGAAGCCACGGTGGAGCAAGGTCAGCTCAAAGAGGCCTTGATCTTAGGTCAGAAAGCCTTGGAAGGTCTAGGTGATCCGTATGTTAGGGCTCGGGTCCAGATCAACTTGGCTTGGTTGCTCTGCAGGGCTGGAAATTTCGCCCGCATGCAGGATGCGCTGAAGGCTGCTCGAGAGATTGCCGAGGTTCGTGTGGACCATCCCTTGCTGTTCTTGGAGAGGGGAGTGGCCGAACAAGGGGCTCGTGCATTCGGAGAACAGTTCGCGGCCAGGGAATTCCGTAAGTCTCAGACTGAGTTGTTGCGACGAAACCACCTTCTGAAAAGTAGAAGAGGCCTAGAAGTCCTTCTCTTGTTGGACTCCTTTGATGCTGACGAGGGCGATTTCCAACTTGAGATCGGTGAAGCGATCCTGACCACCTCCGGGTATCCTGAAAAGACTGTTTCATGTTGGAATGAAGTCGATGTTGCGGCTGCCGGCTTGCGCCAGTTGATCGGTGGCTTGAAGAGCTTGGGTCAACACGAAATCGCTCAAGAAAGACTCGAGGAGCTTGAGAAGCGGGTTGCTGCCTACCCCAATTCCAAGAGTCCCTGGTTGAGTTCGATCTATCTTGTTCGAGCTGAGTTTGCCGCCACACCCAAAGAGCGAGCCCAGTGGTTGCAACAGGGGGTGGTCGCCCTGAAGAAACTCCATCCGAATCACAGAGAGATTTTCCCCACCCTGTCCCTTTTGGCTGAGCAGTTCTTAGAGATGGGAGAGAAGGAAAAGGCCAAAGGGACCCTCTTGGCCGCTCTTGAAATTCGCCCTAGTACAAAGTTGAGGACCTTGCTGCACGCTTTGGAGCAACCTCCAGAGTTAGTCGCAACGAGCGAGGGTTCGCTAGCGGAGCCTCGCTCAGAGAGCACGACCTCTCAATCAAGCGAGGCTCAAGAAGCCTTGCCCGCCTCGGCGACCCAACGTTCAGACTCCCACTCTCACGACGCTGCGGTGGCCTTGGGTGGGGTCGTAGATTTCTCCACTCTGCCCATGGCTGTAGAGTTGCTCGACCGTGGTTCTAGCCCTTCGGAAGAGGAGATTCGAGAGCTTCTCAAGGAGACGGAAGCTCGATTCGGGCAGAACCCTGTGGCCCGACGAGAAGCCTTAGTGACTCTTTCCTTACTGGACTCGGAATGCTCTTCGAGGACTCAGCAGTTATGGGAGGAAGCCCTCGACCTGCTCGGCAGCGACTCTGGTCACGAATTGCGATTGCTCGAGGACCGGGCCAAGGATGCCGGGGCTTGGCTCTTGCAAGTGAGAGCTCTCGAGCGACAGCTTCGTTGGGAGGTCGAGCGCTACGGAAAAGAGGCTACCGAGACCATTGAGACTCGTAAGGCGATCGGTCTTGCTAGAGAGCAAGGTGGAGACCTTGAAGGGGCCAAGGAGGCTTGGGAGAGCGCCATTGGAGTCTTGACGGCGTGGTTTGGAAACAAGAGCCTCAGGCTACTCGAATGTCTGCAGAACTTAGTTCGGTTGGCGAGGCTGTTGGGTGACGTTGATTCTGCTTTGACCTACCAAGACCAAGTGGTTGCTTTGTTGGAACAGAATTCGGCTTCTCCTGAGGATCGCTTCCTGTCACGCGTCGACCGCCTCAGTCTTGTCTTGGCCTCAGGTCAGACCGAGTTGTTGTTGACTGAAGTTGCTGAGTGTACCACGGCAGGCCGCTCTCTCGGGACTGAGCAACTTACCGCTTTTGCTGCTGCACTCTATGACTGCGCGGTGCGATTGGCTCGCGAGTGTTGGTATGTGGAAGAGGCAAGTCAGCTGCTCAAAGCTGCTTCGAGCTTAGTCCCTGACACAGAGGTCGAGCTAAGGTGCCGCATCAAGATCGCTTCCGCTGAGGGTCTTGCCCGTAGGGATTACCGCTCTCAGGCTGATCGGTTACGAGCGGAGGCTCTGGAAGAAGCTTCCAAGCTTTCGGATGATGTTCAAGCGGAATTGTCCTATCTCGCTGCCTGCAGTTGCCTTCGGACTCTTGAAGTGACGGAAGCTCGAGGTTTGGCCGAGCAACTGCTGGAGACCAGAATTGCAAATTTCGGGCGTAAAGACGTCTGGGGGGGGCGGGCGCTACTCGTTCTGGCCGAAGCGGATCTCGCGAGCTATCGTCTTGAAGGGACGGAAACGGCCATCGCCATGGCGCGCTCTAGCCTCGAATCCACTAGGTATTGGAGCGAGGCGGAGTTGCTAAAGGTTCAGGCCTTGTTTTTCCTTGGGCGAGAGGAGGAGTGCTACCAGTTGCTCGATTCTCTGACGGGACAGAGGGCTCTGGTCCTCAAGTTGGCTTCGGCGGTTTGGCGCGGGAAGGCAAGTGATTTTCTCCAAGAAATCCAAGACGGCGACGATAGCTCGGAATTGGCCTCCCTTTGGCGAGATCTGGAGACCGCTCCTATGTCGGCGGTGGTAGCTTTGCTTGAATTCTTCGCTCGGGCAGGAGCTCTTTCGCTTCTCATTCTTGGTCTTGCGCGTCTCGAGACAAGAATCAAAGGTCTTTTATCCATGGACTCCAGGGCTGCCAGAATTCAAAAAATTCGAGCATTTGTGGCCTACTGGGAACAGAGGTTCTCAGAAGCCGAATCCCTTCTGATGCGGGCCGTAGACAATTTCAGCAGTTCCCAAGTGCAGGTTCCCATAGGGCTAGCCAGTCTAGATTTCAGACGACTGTTGAGCCGGGTTCTTCTGAGATTGGGCCAAGGGAACGCTGCCCTCAACCAGGTGCGTCTCGGACTTTCAGAGTCGGCCGATGTCTTGGGTGAAGAGGAGCCTCGCGCCTTGGCTTTCAGGGTTCAACTGGCCTATTGCTACCAGGCCTTGGGTCGCGGAGAAGAAGCTTTATTGACCCTCGATCGGGTGTTGGGTCCTCTGCAAGAAGCTCTCGGGGAGGGCCATTCGTCCTTGGCTGAAGTGTACCGGGGATTAGCTCGAATCTTTCTGGCCGAAGGAGACGCCGATTCCGCTCGTATGTCGGCCGAAGAGGCTTTGGAGATCGACCTGAGAAGTCGAGGTCCGTCAGTCGACGTCCTGGAGGACCTAGAACTCTTGGCTTCAGCCGCCGAGCAGAGCGACCCGGAGGCTGCCGTGGCAGCAGGGGAAAGAGCTTGCGCCATGGCCGGCGCCATATTGCCCGCCTCGCATCCCTATGGCGATGTGCTTCAGAAGTCTCTCGAAGCTTGGAGACGAGGGGTGGAGTTCGCGGAGGAAAGGAGGCGTCAGGAGGCTGAGGCCGAGCGCCTGCGCCTAGAAGCCGAGGCTGAGGCTGCAGCTGAGGCCGAACGTCTGCGCCAGGAAGCCGAGGCTGCGGCTGAGGCCGAACGCCTGCGCCTAGAAGCCGAGGCTGAGGCTGCGGCTGAGGCTGAGGCCGAACGTCTGCGCCAGGAAGCCGAGGCTGCGGCTGAGGCCGAACGTCTGCGCCTAGAAGCCGAGGCTGAGGCTGAGGC
>JBJHCR010000272.1:3029-8898 GCA_050486105.1 Vulcanimicrobiota bacterium | reverse complement strand
GGGTGTGGCAAGGCGCTTTTGACGCGGTTTGTTCGACACAAATAAGGAGAAAGCAACGAAGCCAGCCGGGATGGATCCGTGCTTCAAATCGGGAAGTTATTCCTGGCCAGATCCTAAGCAGGACCTCTAAGAGGAAACCAAAGTCTGGCTCCGGCTCCACCTAAGGGAGAGTCTTCAAACCAAGCTTTGCCACGCCGCTTGCTCATCAATTCGTTCACGCGCCAAAGCCCGAGTCCGGTACCTCCAAGTCGGGTGGTAGGACCCTCACGCAACCGGTAAAACTGACCAAAAACGGCCTCGCGCTCTTCCTTAGGGATACCCGGGCCCGAATCGTCTATCGAAATCAGCACCCCGGGCTCCCCCTCGTGAGCTACCCTCGCAGTGATCTTAACCTCTCCGTACCCGTGCAGGGCGGTATACTTGACGGCATTGTCCACCAAGTTGACCAAGCATCTTTCAAGCTCGGACTCGAAAACCGACTCCAGGTCAGGAACGTCACCGTCAAATGGCGCCTTTAAAGCCAGATTCTTACCTCGAGCCAAGGGCTCGAAGGTCCCCATGACTTTCGCAGTCACTGCTTCTATGGAGACCGTTGCCGATGCCGCTAGGTTCGTATCCTCTTGCTCAGGAGGGTCCAGGGACAACAACAACCGAGCAAGGCTATTGGTCTCTTCGTTGAGTTGTTGGAGGATGGCGATGACCAGATCCTGGTCACCGAGGTCTCCCTCCAGGAGGAGCTCCAGTCCACTCTTCAAAGCGATCAAGGGATCTCTGAGCCCTCTCCTGACATCACCAAGGAGAACCTCAAAGCGAGAAGAGAGACGTTCTACCGGCTCTATGTCTTTGAGACGGAGCAACCAGCCGGAATAGCGGCCGGACTCTCCCGTGACCGGGTCAAGGCGTGCTAGCCACAAATGCTCAGGATGATGAGCCATGACTTGTTCGTGGCTTTCCGGATCGGTGGAATCAAGGCAATCGCTGATCCAGCGAGTCAGGGGATCGCTCGGGAGTGCCTCCCAAACCTTGAGACCAAGGTCCAAACCGGGATAGAGGAGTTCGAATCGGGCGCTGGCAAACCGAACGACCCCCCCCCGATCCATGCCGAGTACCGGCTCGTCAAGAACCTGCAGCAACCCATCCAAGAGTTGCCCTCGAATGCGCCTGGCCACCCTGAAGAACTACTTGGCTTCTTCGAATTGGAATTTATAGCCGATGCCGTGGACCGTCTTTAGAAGTTTGGGAGAGGAAGGCTCGTCCTCGATCTTCTGACGAAGACGCCGCATGTGCACATCCACCGTTCTGGTGTCACCCAAATAGTCGTAGCCCCATAATTGCTCAAGCAGGAAATCACGGGTAAAGACTTTGCCGGGGTTGGTACTCATGAGCTTGAGCAAGTCGAACTCTTTTGGCTTGAGCTCCACTTCTTGGCCGTTCTTGCGAACCTCGTGCTTAACCAGATTCAGCGAAAGGTTGCCAAAGCTCAGTTCGTCCTTCTCTTCAGCCTTGCCACTCGTCCTTCTGAGGACAGCTTTCACTCGAGCGACCAACTCACGAGGAGAGAAGGGTTTAGGCACGTAATCGTCGGCCCCTAGCTCTAGTCCAAGAATCTTATCGATCTCTTCACCCTTGGCAGTGGCCATGATGATGGGAGTTCGCATCTCTCGACGGAGGATTCGAGTCACCTCTAGACCGCCTTGCCCGGGAAGCATAATATCGAGGATGATCAAGTCTGGTCGGTCTTGCTTGGCGATATTGACTGCCTCGATCCCATCGTAGGCGCAGATCACCTCGTAACCTTCCTTTTCAAGGTTGTACTTGATCAACTCCACAATATTACGTTCGTCATCGACGACAAGGATGCGCTCTTTGGCCATGCAAACTCCCTCTCTTCTCTACGGACCCTACCTTAAAAAATAAGAGCTCGGGTCGAATTCGCTGAGCTTCTCGGCGGGCCCAGCCGCAGCTTAAACCGCATGCGACTAAGACGAGGCAGGTCCGGGCCCAGGTGAGGAGTTCCTGGCTAGGGGCCGAGTTCCTCTTCTGGAAAGCTCAGGACTTGCTCGATATTCTCACTCAGATGGCTTTCTTCGAAATTTGCTGATATCCTTAGCGGAGATCACCTGAGGAGCGACAGTTCGATGCCACTCAACAAACTCATGCAATTTTCCGTACTCATCTGCTCCATGTCGGTATTGTTGTTCAGCTCAGCCTAGGCTCAAGTCCCTCCGTCTATCCCTACGGGAGGCCACGCTCCGGCTTCGGTGAGGGCTCACCAGCTCAAAGGAGAAGCCCGGCAGATCAAAGACAATAGTCGCAACTCCAACAGCCCGGCAACTCCAAGCAAAACCCGGGGCAAAGCTCCCGCTGCCTCGGGAAATCAGACCCGAGGGGACACCTCCTCGTCTCTACACCGCACTGCCGCCTCGGGAAGCCTGGAGAGCTTGACGGAAATGATCTCTGCAGAGCCCGCTCGCTTGCACGAGAGAGATGCTTCGGGTTACACTCCGCTCCACCACGCTGCCAGCACTGGGAACACCGAGGCTTTAGAGTATCTTATCTCTGAAGGGGCCAAGCTTGATTCTTTAGGGGTTCGGCGAGAAAGCGCCCTGGCCCTGGCCGCTGGGCGGGGTCACACTGATGCGGTCCAGTTGCTACTCAAGGCTGGGGCCAATCCCAATCTCGCCTCTGACAACGGCAGCACCGCTCTCCATAGGGCCGCTCAGGAGGGGCATGCCGAAACCGTGAAGGCCCTCCTGCAGGGGGGCGCGGACTCCGACCTCCAAGACAGCCGAGGACGCTCCGCACAGCAGGTAGCCGAGCACTATCGGCAAGGAGATTCCGCCGGAGTGGTCCGTCTGCTCAGCAGCAATAAGAAGAAATGAACAGGTCCAACCTACAGAACGATTGCTGCTAAGAGGCGCCCGGTCTTACCTCGGTCTCTGCGATGACTAAAAAACAAATCCGCTTCCTTCATCGTGCACCGCTGGGCGCATTGAATGTGACTGTCGAGCACACCAACGGAAAGTGCCATCCTCCGATTCGCCTGCCACAGGTCCACGAAGGCTTTTCCTTCGGCCGCCTCAAGGGGATGGGGATGAGGACGAACCACCGTACTTTCTGGGAAAGCTTTGGTGAATTCGGCGGCCACTTCAGCCCCGACTTCAAAACTTGAAGGCCCGATGGAGGGGCCAATGCCTACTCTGATATCCCAAGCTTGGGCTCCGTAGGCTTGCACCATGGCCTCAATAGTTCTAGCCACGATGCCGTTCACCGTGCCGCGCCAACCGGCGTGGGCCACGGCAGCCACTTGAGTCCTGGGGTCGTAGAAGATTACCGGAACGCAATCGGCAACGGTGACGGACAACGGAATATTCCGTTTTGAAGTCATACAGGCGTCGGCAGGGATTCTTCGCCCCTCACTCTGCTGTCCCTCAATGGCCGAAACCTGGTCGATTCGGGCCACTTCTACTCCGTGATCCATAGACAAGAGCCAGGGGAGATCGTCGACCCCCAGACAACGGGCAAATCGGCGACGATTCTCCCCGACGCGGTCCGGGCAGTCTCCTACGGTGTATCCGAGATTCAAGGAGCTATATGCTCCTTCGCTCACTCCTCCCTGTCTCGTAGAGAAAGCGTGGCGGACCTCGATGTGGGGAAAAGTCAGATACTTGACGGAATCTGAATGCTGTAAAGGAAGGCAGTTCATGGCTGAGACCTTCAACTCTCGAGGCAAATTCTCTCCCAGGTAAGGGTGGAGTTGGGAACCTTTAACAGGAATGGCAAGTTCCAAGTTCCATGAGAGAAAGAGAGTATGAGGGAAAAACCTCCCCCTATTGTTCCTCTTCGACGGGAAAAAAGAAGCGCTCGAAGAAGTGACTAAAGAGAACCATGATCGACACCACTAGAAAATATACGAGCCTGCTCCTTCTTGTACTGTTGCTCTCGACAGCAGCTTGGTCCGACACCGACCGTCTATTTCTTCTCTCTGAGGGCAGCTACGGCGCCACAGTGAAGGGAGGCCTAGACGAGACGGAAATGAGGTCCTACTATCTAGAAGGCAAAAAGGGTCAACATTTCAGAGCCCACCTAACAACTTTGGAAGATAATGGGTATCTCTTGATCTTTGATGACCAGGGACGCTCATTAATGCGTGATCTCCCTGAGAGTGTAAAAATTAAACGCCTGGACTTGGTCCTTCCTCACAGCGGTGAGTTTCTCTTACAGGTGGCTTCAAAGCAGGGGGACTGCTCTTACATGCTCGAGGTGACCCTCGACGACCCTCCGGTTAAGCCGGACTCAGCGGAGGAACGGAGAGGATTCCCCGATCACGATCCTTCTCGTAGCGAGCTCGCTCCGCGTCCTTAAGAAGTCGCGGAGTGGACCAAGAGGCCTCGATGTGTTGCCAGGGGAGCACCTCGGAGTCATCTCGCTGACGATAATTTTCTTCGGCCCAGCTCAGTCCCAGGCGATTCAGGGCTGCACTGTAGGCATGGAAACTAGGGTCAAGGTAGACCATCTCCAAGACCCTAGCCATCCTCCGGTCCCCACGGGCCAGGAGGCCCTCAATGGTCGCAATCTTGGGACTCTCGGCCGTAACCCGGATCCCACCCTCTCGAGCCAGAGCTTTTTTGACAGTCTGCATCCGTTTCTTGGCCTCCTTGATCCCAAGTTGGGGCTCCCATTGGTACGGAGTTAGGGGCTTCGGGACGAAAAGCCCCATCCCTAAAGTGATCCGAGCACCAGGATTGCCGACCTTCCTCTGCAAGGCCCGGGTCTTGAGAGCCAGATGAACCAGAGCCTCGACGTCCTGTTCGGTCTCGTTTGGCAAGCCCACCATGCTATACATCTTCAAGTTCTCTATGCCCAGACGGAAGGCGCGTTCAGCAGCATCAAAGTAGCACTGGTCCGAGAAACGCTTATTGATGGAGCGCCTGAGAGCTTCAGAGCCGGTTTCCGGCGCTAGGGTCATGGAGCGGGAGCCGCTCAGCACCATAGCGCGAATCATTTCATCGGGCAGCTGGTCGGCCCGCAGTGAGCTGAAACCCACCGCCAACTCAGCCTCTATCAGCTTCTGGCAAAGCTCTTTGATCTCTGGATGGTTGCCTACGGTAGCCGAGATCAGCCCCACCTTGGGGTGGTAAGGACGAACTTTCTCTATGGCTGCCCAAAGATGCTTTAAGCTTCGCCAGCGAACCTTGGGATATGAGAACCCCACGGTACAAAAGCGACAGATGTAAGGACAGCCCCGCGAGACCTCGATGAGAAACGATCGGCCAAATTCTGTGTCTTCCGTGATCACCACGGAATGGGTTTGCTGAGTGGCAAAAAACTCTCTGTCCAGGTAGTGCTTCCGAACCTGGGCCGAAACGAGTCCTGAGTGCTCCAGGGCAGTGAGCCGTCCGTGCTCATAGCGTGGATTGTAGAAGCTAGGGATGTAGAAACCCACAGTGTCTGAAAGGTCTTGAAGACGCTCGATCTTGGTGGCCCCTGATGTCCGGCGCAGACTTTCCACCATGGGTCCCATCATCTGCTCCCCCTCCCCCACGCAGACCATATCGAAAAAGTCGGCCATGGGCTCCGGGTTCAGGAGAGTTACCGCACCTCCCAGCAAGAGCAGGGGATGCTTTTCGGTCCGGTCGATTTGCCAGCGGGGTATTCCGGCCAAATCCAGGGCGCGCAGAATATTTACGTAGTCCGGCTCGTAGTTGCAGGTGAAGGCCACCACCTCAAAGTCGCTGATCGGACGATGGTTCTCGAAAGTCAGAAGTGGCGTTCCAGACCGTTGATACCAATCCATCTCATCAGCATCAGGCAAGAAAAATCGCTCACAAACTACGCCCGGAATCTCGTTCAAGAAGGCGTAGATCAA
>JBJHCR010000272.1:0-3019 GCA_050486105.1 Vulcanimicrobiota bacterium | reverse complement strand
CCCAGGTGAGACATACCTACACGATAGGTGTTTGGGTAGCCCAAAGCGACATGCAGGTCTCCTCCCCCCGAAGGAGTCAGAAGAGCGATCTCCTTCGCTCTCCTCTGCTGCGACTTCTCAACGATTCGCCAATCCATATCGCCAGTATACCCAACCCACCGGACCTAACCCCTATTGAAGCGCGCGCGTTAGACCAATAGCCAGAAAAGGGCAGGGGGGGTGACCCTCCATCGCAAATTCCCTGTAATGCCCAAAAAGCAAATCGAAAAAAGGACTTTAGGAAAATGCTCGGTCGCCTCAAACCAGTGAAGCACAAGCTCTCACCAGAAAGCCGGTCGGCCCTTGGTCGCAACTACTGCGGACTGTGCTGTGGTCTTAGGTCCGAATACGGACGGATCTCCACCCTATCACTGACCCACGACCTGAGCTTCGTGGCCGGGATTTTCGAAGCCCTAGGTGCTCCTCAGGCGACATCGGAAGAGTCCTTGGTCGGCTGCACAGCCCTTCCCTGGAGACGGGTGGCCATCTCGCAGGATGGGACTCTCACTCGGATTCTCGTGCACCTAAATCTACTGCTGCTGCAAGCCAAGCTCAAGGACGACCTCGACGATGACAACTCGTTGGTGGCAAGAACTCTGCTTCACACCTCCCAGGGCGCATTCCGACAGGCGGCCTCAGCTCTCACAGAGTTGCAATTTCCGGTATCAGCGGTGGAAAATCTTGCCCGGGACCAGTCCCAAGCAGAGGGTCAATGGATCGAAGAGGACCTTATTTCCGGTCTAAATGATTGTGCCGAACCTAGTGCCAGGTTGAGTCGCACCATCTTCGAGTGGATCGGTGAATATCGAGATTTCCCAAAGGTCAAGCTCCAAGATGTTGCCAATTTTGGCGATAGCCTTGGCCGCGCCATATATCTTGCAGACTGCTTTGAAGATCTCGAAGAGGATCGGCTGCGAGGACGATTCAATCCGTTGCACAAGCTTGTAGATCACGAAAAGACCGAACTTGTCGAATTCGCCGCTTTGGTCCGAAATGACCTTTGGAATCGGTGGCAAAAACTCGCCGAGCACGCCTTCGCCTCTCAGCAGGCCGACCTCCGAGAAGGCCTCAGCGCTTGCTTGGAGGGTCTATCTGGACAACTCCACCCTCCCCCTAGCCTGACCACAAGAGTTCCGTTTCCCCATCCAGTCAAGACGATCCGACGCAGGAAGAAGCTTGCCGCTTACTATCGAGGCAGTCTGTGCTTTGATCTTCTTTGGGAACTTGGAGACTGGTGCTGCTGGCAGAATCAAGTGAAACAGCGCGAGAATCAGTTGGCCGCCGAGCGAGCCGAAGAAGCTAACCGAAAGCGTCCTCCCTCCATCGTGGAACAACCCAAGCAGGTCACTCCCTTTTCCCCACCCCCTCCACTTCGAGAAGATCTCCCACCGCTCTTCAATGGAGTCGCCAAATGCCCGGGATGTTCAAAATCATCCATGGGTAGGCATGCTTTGGGTCAAGGTGGGCTCTTTCATTGCTCAGACTGCGGAGGGGTCTGGTTGGATCCTGAGCATCTTGATGAAATCAAACGAGACCCCCAACACGCAGATTTCATCGTCTTTCCCAGAAACGCCAAGCCCGCTTCCATCCCCCAGGGGCAAAGATGTTGCCCGGTGGACGGTGAAACCTTGGACCTGGTCCGCCGCAAAGGGGTCACCGTCGATGAATGCCCCGCTTGTGAAGGCTGGTTTCTCGATCCCGGAGAATTGGGAACCTTAGTCAACCTGTCGTAGAGGTCCGACCGGAAACCCTCCCGTCGCCTAGCTCGTCCATTATTGAACATGCGAACTCGTCTGCTTGTTGCCAAATATTCCCAATATTACACAAAAGCATCCAAGTCCGCCTGTCCAAAATGTCCTTCGCCATGCTCGGTCCAGGATTCCGGTCGGACCTCTGGAGGTCCGACCTTAGCGCTCTTCGAAGCCCAGGCTCATGAGTGTTCTCCAAATCTCTGACTTGAGGGCCCTTTGCGAGGAGGGTCGCTTCCTTGACTTCCTAGACGAACTTGAGAAAATCAAGATTCGTTTGACCTTGCTTGAGCGGGGATTCAAGCTCGATGGGCCAAACCAGGCCTTGACTGCAGAACTCAGCGATCTCCTGGATCAATACCAAGAAGAGGTGAATTTGGTGGTGCGGTTGTCGACCCTTGCGGCCGACCGCTTCGGCAACACCAGGCTTCACGCAGCAGTCTTGGAGAGCAACTTGCCTGAAGTTGAGCGCCATTTGCTCAACGGAGCTCGACCTAATGCCACCAATCTGTTTGGGCAATCCTCCTTTCATCTGGCTCTCCAAGACGGCAATCGGGTGGCTGTTGAGCTGCTGGCTCGCTACGGCGCGGATTTGGGATTAGCCGATCTCGACGGTCGAACCCCTCTTCACATGGCCGTGGAGAAAAAGGATTCGTCGCTGGTACTCTTCTTGCTGGCCAACCGAACCCCGGTGAATAAGGGCGATTTTTTTGGAATCACTCCTCTTGCTCGAGCGATAGGCTCCGACCAAAAAGAGATCGCCGAATTGATTTTGGAGTACCAGGGTGAACTTGTGGACCCCGAACTCAGCGTCCTGGAACGGGATTTCTTACAGTTGGTTTTGCGCATGATTCGAGGGTACAGCGACGAACTCTACCAACACAGCCTTAGAGTGGCCGACCTGGCCCGCTGCTTGGCCCGAACCTTCGACCTGAGCGAAGATGAGGTAAAAACGGCACGCCTGGGTGGTCTCCTCCACGATTTGGGTAAGGTGAGCCTGCCCGACGACATCTTCGACCAGGCCGACGACGAGGTCGCCGAAGAGGACATCGAGCTTTTGATCAGCCATCCCGAAGACGGAGCCCAGGCTCTCAACCCTCACCTCACCCCTTCCAAATGGCCGGTGCACCCCATCATCTTGCACCACCACGAAAAGTGGGACGGCTCGGGCTTTCCCCAGGGCTTAGAAGGAGACGAAATACCCTTCTTGGCCCAATTGGTAGGGGTGGCCG
>JBJHCR010000271.1:0-9063 GCA_050486105.1 Vulcanimicrobiota bacterium | reverse complement strand
GTGTTGGACCAGATGTTGGGCGTTCGCCCCCGTTTTAAGGAGTTCTTGCTGGCTCATCCCGCCTTGGTGTGCCTTCCCTTGATCGCCACTAAAGCGGGCTTCCTGGGGAGTCTCCTGTTTGTACTCTTGGCGGGCATTGGCCAGGCCGGAATCGTAGATACCTTCGCTCATTTGCACACCGCACTCCAGGTGACCCTAGTTCGAGTGCTCCTGGGAGTGGCCTTGGGAGCGGTCTTTGGCTGTGCCCTATGGGGAGTTTTTCGGGTTGTTTGGCGGGCGTGGACGGCACCGGTGTCGAAGAGTGCCGGTGAAGCGCCTAATAGTGATTGAATTCCGGTGAAATTTTTATTATAGTGTAAGGGGTCAGTCATCCCGAGAAAGTGAGGACATATGGAAGAAGTTACAGACCTTCGAATCGACAACCGAAGTGGTCCAAGTGTGATGGTCGAGGAATTGATGAAGAAGATTCCCGGATACGCTGGCTACTTGGATCGAGAAAAGCGTCGGGATGCGGACCGAGTGCACCGCGAATATGTGGCCAAGAGACTCGTCGACAAAAAGAGAGTAATTCAGGAGATCGGGGAGGGTCTTCTGAAATCCGGTGGGATGAAGTATCTCTCGGATTTGGACGGTCTCAACAACCTTATTGATCGCATCTCTCAGCGTATCAAGACAGCTGTAAGTGGGAGCGGGAGCTTCTTCTCGGCCGTGGAGGTCGACACCGTTCTGCTTGACCGAATCTATGAACATGACATGGCGATGCTCCATGATGTGGAGGCCTTGGACCAGGGGATCGATTCCCTGCGTCAAGCTGCGGAGACCAAGGATAACGTAGTACAGTCGATTTCCAGGGTCCGGAGCGCTTTGATCGCTTTAGATGGTCACGTCGATACTCGCGACAAGATCTTGAAAGGATTGGAATAGCCCATGTTTGGACGACTTAAAAAAGCAGTTTCCGGGGCCAAAGAAGGGGTCTCCAATATGACTCACGGAGTGATCGAGGCCATCGACTGGACCGATTTCACCCCAGACACCCTTGTCAAGAGGTTCCCTGAAAATGGACCCGGAGACATCAAATGGGGTGCCCAACTGGTTGTTCGGCAAGGACTGACGGCAATATTTTTCCGAGACGGAAAAGCCATGGACACTTTCGGTCCGGGTCGCTACACCCTGGAGACCGGAAACCTACCCTTGGTGAGCAACGTGGTCAAGCATGTAGCCGGTGGTCACAACATTTTTGTAGCTGAAGTGTACTTCGTCAATCAGACGGTGATCACGGACCTGAAATGGGGAACCCCGAATCCCATCGATATGAAGGACCCTGACTTAGGATGGGTTCAATTGAGAGCATTTGGAACTTTTTCCATTCACATCAACGACCCTGTCAACTTTCTCAACAATCTGGTGGTGGGACAGCGGCTGTATACTTCAAAAACCCTGAACGACTTCCTCAAGGGTAGCATCAGAACGAAACTCAACAGCCTGGTAGGATCCACCTTTGAATCCTACGCCAAGATCCGAAGCAGTATGGAAGATATGTCCGCGGCCATGAAGATCATGGTGCGCGACGATTTCGGCAAGTACGGGATAGAACTCAGGGATTTCTTTATTCAAGACGTTTCGGTGCCCGAAGAGATCCAAGAAGCTTTCCGTCAGAGAGCACGCATGGGCGCCCTGGGGGTCACCGGACCTGGGGCCTATCAGCAGTATCAGGCCGCTAACGCCATGCGAGATATGGCTAACAATCAAGGATCGGGCGGGGGCATGATGTCGGCTGGAGCAGGTCTCGGCATGGGCATGATGTTCCCGGCCATGATGCAACAGCATATGGGTGGGGGAGGCTACCCTCCCCAGCAGGGTTACCCCCCCCAAGGCTATCCTCCCCAGCAGGGTTACCCACCCCAAGGCGGGTACCCGCCTCAGGGATATCCACCTCAGCAGGGTTACCCGCCCCAGGGTGGTCACCCACCTCAAGGTGGTTACCCGCCCCAGCAGGGTCACCCGCCTCAACAAGGTTATCCGCCTCAGCAGGGATACCCGCCCCAGGGTGGTCACCCACCTCAAGGGGGTTACCCTCCTCAGGGTGGGGAGCCGCCTCAGCCAGGAGGGCAGCAGACCCAACATCTCGGGGGAGAAGGACAACCCCAGCCTCCGGCGGCACCGGTTGATCCCAACCAGGCCAAGATTGCAAAGCTCCGAGAATTGGTGGACATGGGAGTGCTCTCTCAAGAAGAGTGCGACGCCAAGATCGCGCAGCTCACCCAAGAGTAGTCTGGAAGCCAGAAAGGTGCCGACCTGGTTCAAGGGTCGGCACTTTTTTTGTTCGCAGCATGTTACAAGCTTGTTAAGATCTTCACTCTTGGGGCCGGTATCTGGTAAGATAGACGCCGAAGAGGTTCTATGAAACGTATTTTTCTAATATTCGCGAGTTTGTTTGTGGTCTCCACCTTCCTGGTGGCCCAAGCTCATCCCACCATGTCAGGTCGGGTTACGTCCTACGATGGGAGCAAAGGGCTTTTGACCTTGGAGCTTGAGAGCGGTCAGAAGAAGCTCTTTGTTCTCGATGATCAAACGGAGATACTTTGGATGGGTCGAAAGACCGCCGCCGGCGCCTTGCCGGCGAACGCCAAGGTCTCCATCCAGGTCGTAGGAGCACTCAATAAAAGTCCCTTGAAAGCACGAAAGATCGTGGATTGGGGCTCATCTGAGACCATCGTTGCCAAGACGGCTAAGGCTCCCTATCACACTCCGGTAGCTCAATATGCTACTGCCGCCGGTGGAGGTGGCACGCCTGATGGAGCGCCGGTTGGGAATCATTCTCCTCAACATACTTTGGCGGCCGTCGGGCACGGCGGTTCAGCGAACACTTTGACTCCTCACAATCACACTCCTGGACCGACCGGGCCTCAACCGGGAAGTCAGGCGGTCTCTTCGATGGGGCAGTCACAATCGAGTTTTTACAGCAACCAGGGCGAAGCCATGATGGGGCCCCTGGAGATGATGCACATCGACCCTTACTCCAACTCCGTTGGTCCCAGCAGCCCTGCTTATCCGTCTCCGACGATGCCTGCCGTCTCCCCGGGAACCCAGTTCGGTGAGACCGGAATGTCTTCTCCTTTTCCGGGAATGCCTATGGGAGAACCGGGTATGATGTCTCCCTCCTACGATCCAAGCATGGGAACTGGAACCGCAGGTTCGCTCATGGGACTCGGGTCCGACGAGGACGAGGATGAGGGCGGTTCGATGATCTTTTCCGCAGGCATGGAAGCCTACGGAATGGCCGACGGCAATAAGATGACCGGGAGAGTCCTGCAAGTATCGGTGGAGCAAGGTTTCTTCATCTTGCAATCTATTCAGCATCCCGAGCTCCAGAGAATTCTGCTGACACCTGGGAGTTCGAACGCCGTCCATCTCCTGGTCACCGGGCAGATGGTAGAGGTCACCGGGCAGCAGAGCCCCCAAGGATTTCAAGCCAGCAGCATCAACCCAGCCCCAGGCTTCTAAACTCTCTAGTTCAAGGGGAACAAGTTTTCGC
Organism: Vulcanimicrobiota bacterium; assembly: GCA_050486105.1. Taxonomy (GTDB): domain Bacteria; phylum Vulcanimicrobiota; class Xenobia; order Xenobiales; family JADMJV01; genus JAEXNA01. The sequence goes on along the minus strand of JBJHCR010000271.1, from coordinate 5,528 downwards.
AATAGTACACTAATCCCAAAAGTCCCCCCATGGGAGTAAGCAAAAGATCTTTCTTTTTGGAAGGATCTTTTTTCTTTCGGGAAAAGGAGCGGCTCAGATCAGCCAGAGCGCTCCTCTTGAGAGCCGAATTTCAGCGAGCACAAAGTGCTTCTTGTCCTGGCTAGGCCCAGTGGGCCTCTCGAGCTTCCATCGCTAATGGGAGCAGAGATAGGAAAGGATCGTATGAATCGTCTTTTAGCTGTATTTGCCCTGAGTTGCCTTTTGTCTCTGTCTGGAAGTGCCCAGTCGACCTCTGACCCCCTGGAAGCTCTCGAGTCTACCTTCCCTGTGCTGGAAGCTGTGGTGAGCTTTCAAGAGAATTTGAATAAGCAGACCTTCGATCTGGTTCAGTCTAAGTTGCAGTTGGTGCTGCCATCCGAGCAACAGCTAGAGAAGCAAAAAGAGATGGGAACCGACCTGGCCCTGCTGATCAAGGAGGCTTCCAAGAGCCTAAAGGAGCCCCCGGCACCGAAGAAATCTACCCCGGAAGGCCAGTTGGCTCCTGAGGGAGGACGGACCTTGCACGTACAGGCCTACGCCTATGCTCTGCGCGGCAGGACCGCAAGTGGACGCTACACCGAGCCTGGTATCGTGGCTGTAGACCCCAGGGTGATCCCTTTGGGAAGCAAGCTTTATATTCCAGGTTACGGATGGGGAATTGCCGCCGACACCGGCGGGGCTATCATCGGAAATAAGATCGATGTTTGGTTTCCTACTACCGCGCAGTGTTTTCAGTGGGGGGTTCGTCCGGTGACTATCCAGGTCTTCCCCAAGGGCTCATAGTCCCAGGCCTCTAACTCCCCTGGAGGAGGCTCTATAGCAGGACCCGAAACGGTTGCTCACGCGACCCGTGGTCGGCTTGAGAGGAGTCCTGTGGGGATGAATAGTCGTGAGCTTCTAGCTCCAATCGTTGAAGAGATCGCAAACCGTTGGGGCTTCTTTGGCCTAGTGATCCAAGACCTGAGCCGACCCTGCTTTCTGCCCAGAGAGGCCTTGGATGGCCTTCTCTTTTACGGCGAACCTCTAAAGTTGTCTCAGATGAGAGTTCAGTTGCCCTTTTCTGGAGTAGAGGACTCCGAGTTTGGACTGACCTTTCCCCTGTGGGTCGAACACTACAAAGTCTCGGAATGGCGAGTCGCCTTGCGGGAGTTGTTTTCTCTTCTTGCTCAAGAGAACCCCCGGGTTTTGGGGCGGAGCGAGGGACGCTCCTGGGACCGGCCTCGGACTCCTCCGCAGCCCTTCGAGCAAGCTCTGAATCTTTCTCAGTCTTTTTTGCAGAGAACATACCGCGCCGGGTTCTTGGTCCAGGAGAAAAAGGCTCTGGTGGTGGATTATCGGAGATCTCGCCGCAACACTCTGGCTTCGGTGGACAGCACTGGCGAGATCCCCTCTGTTCTGCTCTTGGATGCCTCCTCTCAGATCGCCTCTCATCTCTTGGGTTTCAACGGAACCCCTCTCTGGGGTGTCATTCGTCACCCTGAAAGCTTTCAGAACCCCGATTATCGGGAGCATCCTGTTCCAGCGGAAAGGGCTTTGAAAGCTGTGCTCAGCCGTGCGGCCCCTGAGGGTCTCAATCGCGTGGTCTGGTGCAACTCGGGCACCGAATCCTGGGAGAAAGCACTGCACCTGGCCAGCATCAAGTTCCCCAACAAAGGGAGAAGATGTGTCTGTTTTATTGGCTCATTCCACGGCCGCTCTTTGTTGTCTCTCTTTTCGTCTTGGAATCCGACCAAGCGGCTTCCATTTCAACTCAAGGGTTTCGAAACACTCTGGGCGGAATTCCCCGAAGATAAGGAGCCACACAACGTCAAGGAAGCGAGCTCCGACTGGCTGAGAATATGGGAGCGCTCTCATCTCGACGATTTTGAGCCGCCGAGGATCGATCCTGAGAAGAATCCCCTTCTGGCTGCAGAGGTGTCTTCACTCTTGGAGATTCGAGAGCATCTTTTGACAGCTGAGGCCAATGCTGTCTCGGTGGAACCTATGCAGTGCGAGGGCGGGGACCGATATGCCAGCCACCGTTTTTTCCAGACGTTGCGAGTGATGACTCACGCCTTCGGCGTGGCCCTGATTTTCGACGAGGTGCAAACAGCCTTCGGATTGGGTGGACCCATGCTCTGGTCTAACCTCTTCGGACTGAAGACCAGTTCAGGAGAGCCTTTGCCCCCAGATTTCATCAACCTGGCCAAGAAGTGTCAGGTTGGAGCGGTGCTGTCTTCGGTGGATGATCCCTTCCCCACTTCAGCTCACGCGGCATCCTTCATGAGGGGTTACATCAACGCTTGCTGTGTCGACGAGAAAGCTCTCACCAGCCTTGGAGAGGCGATCCGGCGTCGCTTGTTTTCCCTGGCCCATCAAAGACCTATGATCGAGAGTCCTAGAGCCCAAGGACTGGCTTTCGCTTTCGATCTTCCCACGGCAGCTCACGCTAACAATTTTGTCAACCAACGGTTCTATCACGGCTTCATGGTCTATATCGCAGGAGAAAGAACTATCCGCTTTCGGGTGCAGCAGGCCACCCAACAGTCCGATCTCGATGCCATCTTTGAGTCCATAGCAAACTCTTTGAGCTTCTTGGACTCTCACGGACCCGAGGTTCTTCCGTCGGAGTTTGAGCACAGTTGGGATGAAGACCAAGCCCCAATGCACCCGGTTCCTCGCAGCCTTGACGAACTCGAATCCGCTGATTGGCCGGCCATCCTCCGCTGGTACCGGGAACTGCCTTTGGACCGCGCCGCTCAGTTGGCGGAGCTGCTCGAGCCTGAGCCAGAGGTTGCCTTTCCTGATTTACATCGAGAGAAACGCCTGACTTGGTTGGAGTTCCTGCGCTATATGGCAGCTCGCCGAGCAGTGACCATCCGCACTCTTGGACCCCACAATTGGGAGGAGCACCGAGAGTCGATCATGCACCTGGAGGAGTCGATTTATGAGCCGGCTCGGGTTGATGACGAGGAGTTTCTTAAGGGTGCCGTGGAGGCTCCTGGTTCGGTGGCGGCAGTGGCTCTCAAGGACCATAGGATCCTGGGTTTTTACATCTCGGCACCCTTGGAGAATTTTCCTCAGGTCCGGGGTCCGGACCGCGATCCCGACCGGGGTTCAGGAACTCATCTTTACTCGGCCGACCTGCTGGTGGATCCCTCTCAACGTGGGCAAGGGCTGGGGTTGCGCTTGAAGCGTCGGCAACTGGAGAGGGCCAAAGAGCTGGGTTTTCTTGGTATCAAGAGCCGAAACCGAGTGGACACCACCCAGGCCATGACTTCCATCAATCTTTCCTACGGGGCTGTAGAGGAGGCCTTCTTCGAGAAGGATTACGGTGAGGACGAAGCCAGTTGCCTTTACCTGGAAACTCCATTGCAAGCTCAGGTTCGTCCTGATCTGGTGTGGTCCTCGGGGGTGGAGAATCCCACGGGGGGTCTCTTGGAGCCAGAGAGTTGGGTCGATTGGGATTTGGCTGCGGTCAATAAGAACAGCCTCTGCAACTGGTGGACTCCCAATATGACTCGTTATGTGGAGTGGCTGAGGACCGTCTCTCCTCTGGGCCATCTTTATCTGGCCTCCGGTCGAGATGAGGCCGTGGACAAGCTGATCAAATGCTTGATCTATAAACGCCGCGGGGCTCAGACCATGATCTCTTTTCAAGGAAGCTTTTGGGGGGCCTCCACGGCGGCGGCTCGCAGCCTTTCGGACCCGAGCTTTGGGACGTACTTCCCTTGGCATCATCTCCCGTATCCCTATCAGGAAGGTGACCCCTTTGACGGAGTGAGCACACCCCTTAGGCCGAAGGAGGAGGCTTGTTTGGAGCAACTCCGAGCTATTCTCGATGAGCGGGCCGAAGCGATTCTGGGGGTGGCCTTGGAGCCGATTCAACAGTTGACGGGCCGTCGCGTGTCGGTGAGATTCTTGCGAGCTCTGCGGCAGCTCTGCGATGAGATGATGGTTCCTTTGGTCATGAATGAGTCTGCCAGTTGGGCTTACCGAGGCAGCCGGGAGTTGTTCTACTGCCAGGCCACCGGGGTTCTGCCCGATGCTCTCACGGTGTTCGCCGGCGGGCAATTGGGACAGGTGCTGGTGAACAGCGAATATTTCGTAGAGAAGCCTTTGATGATGATCTCCACTTGGGATGGAGATGAACTGTCGTGCCTTAGGCTGCGAGAGCAGGTTCGGATCCTGAAGGCCTTCAGGGATGATCCCCGCCTCTATCAGCTCGATGTTCTGGTGGGCTCCCGGGGAGACACCCATCGAGGGAGCGGAGTGTTCTTTGCTCGATCGGGATTGAAGGCCGCATCAGCTTTGGCCAACGATGGACAGCTCTTGTTTCCTCCCCTAAACCGCTTAGAAGAAGGATGGAGCGAGTTGGAAGTCAGCTTAAAAGAATGGCAGGAAGTCTAGGATGGCGCAAACCGAAGAGAGCAACAGAATGAGTCGACCCAAGTTCAAGGGCGTTTTTATTGATGGAGCTTGGCAAGAGCCGGAGACGGAGGCAGAGTCTCTCACCACCGAGGACCCCTTCACCGGACGGCCAGTCCTCACTCTCACTCCAGCGGGCCCCGAGCAGGTCACTCGGGCGGTGCAGGCAGCTCACCAGGCCTTTCTGTCTTGGCGAGCCAGCAGCTTTGAGGTGCGTCGAGAGGCCTTGCTGCGTTTTCGCCAGGCTCTGGACCTCCGCCAGGAGTTGCTGGCTCAGGCCATCACTTCTGAAATGGGCAAAATTGCCCCGGAAGCCTTGGCCGAAGCGGGGGCTTGCCTTGGTAAGATCGATGTCACTCTGGGAGAGGCGGCGGCCCGGGTGGCGGATCAGCATCCGGAAGGTTTGGCGGGAGGCTTCTTCACTTATCGACCCCACGGGGTCATGGCGGTCATAGGACCTTACAATTTTCCCATCCATTTGGCTAATGGCCACATCATCGCTGCCTTGATGACCGGGAACACCGTGGTTTTTAAACCCAGTTCCGTCACCCCCTGGGTGGCCCAGATTTACACTGAAGCCTTGGAAGAGGCCGATTTCCCGCCCGGGGTCTTCAATCTGCTTCCTATGACTCGCCAAGCTGGAGACTCTCTGATCACCCACCCTCTAGTTCGGGGCATTCTCTTCACCGGTTCCTGGGGAGTAGGTCTGCATTTCAAGCGCCTCACTTTGGAAGACCCCCACAAGATTCTGGCCCTTGAGATGGGGGGGAAGAACTCGGTGATCGTGGCCGACGACGCTCATCTCGAGCAGGCCATCGGTGAGATCGTTACCGGAGCCTATCTTTCCACAGGACAACGGTGCACCGGAACAGCTCGAGTGATCGCCACCCCCAAGCATTACCATAAACTCGAGGAAGCTCTGGGCAGAGCCGCCGAAGCCATCCGCAGTGGTGATCCCCTCAAACCGGGAACCTTCATGGGACCCCTGGCCTCGCGGAGTGCGCTGAGAACTTTCCGGCGTGATCTCGCTTTGGCCGACGCCAGCGATTCCGGCTTGACTGCTTTAGTCCCGTTTCGAGACC
>JBJHCR010000270.1:6708-9162 GCA_050486105.1 Vulcanimicrobiota bacterium | reverse complement strand
CTCAACCTCTGTTCAACGCGGTGTCAACTTCGTCGACTTGGTCATGCGGGCGCTCGCCCAGCCTCAACTCGCCCACCTCTAACTTTGACCCCGATCGAACGCTATCCACGTACCTGTGTTCATTCCAGCAGATAGTCTCTCGGGATTGGAGCGGTGGCCAGTCCCACGTGGCGATCGGCACCCCCGTAGTAGAGATAAAACTGTTCACCCCGGCGCACCAGGCCTTCGGCGAAAGTTACGTGATTGACGTAGCCGTAGATCTCCCAATCAAAACTGGGTTTCAGGAACGGCTCTTCGAGCCGGTCCAATACCTCCCAAGGGCGCTCAGTGTGGAAGAGCGCCGCCGTGGTCGAGTAACGGTTGCGGTGGTCCGCGCAGTTGTAGAGCAAGACAATGCCGTGCTTGGTCAAAAAGGGTGGAGGTCCCGGCTCGATGAGGCGGCTCTCGAAGGTTCCTTCGCGCCGCTCCAGGACCGGTTCTGAGCGATACTCCCAATCGGTGAGATCCTCGGAGGTGGCCAACCAGATGTCGTGGTCTCCGAAGTACATGACAAACCGACCATCGGGCCTGGCCTGAGGTAGGATTGCTCCCGATTTCGTCCAGTTGTTGAATTCCGGAAACTCTGGAAACAGGGGACCGTACCGCCTCCAACTCCTGAGATCGACACTGGTTGCCAGGCAGAGTCTGGCCGAAGTGCCGTCGTAGGAGGTGTAGGTCAGGATGTACCGTTCGCCAACTTTTATCAGGCGCGGGTCCTCCACCCCTCGGGCTTCGTAAGGGGCGTCGGGGACCAGAACCGGTTCTGATTCTCGTTCGAAGTGGATCCCGTCGTTGCTGTGGGCCAGACCCAACCGACCGGTGCACAGGGTGGGGGCTTCGTCTTTGCTCTCTCCGCGAATGAGAAGAGTGGTGGTCTGTTCAGATTGAACGGCAGCTACATTGTAGACGTTGCGGGAATCGAAGCCTGCAGGCCGCGGAGACAATATAGGAGCTTCAGATTTTTTCCAACGCAAGGGAAACCAATCGGGGAGTTCGCCGGAGTGTTCGGGGTTGGCTGGGTGACATACAACAGTGTCGAGAACGTTCATTCTTAGAATATTTGGTCTAGCGCCCAGGCCTCCTCTAAGAGTTTGCACGGTGGAAGTCTAGTTGATATGGACGGTCTGTCTTTCGGGTCTTGCTGACCGCATAACCTCCGATGTCTCGACCACTTTCGGACTGTTCCGCCTCTGGAAGCAAGATGTCCATCAGTCCGAAATCGACGAACCTTCACCACGCTGAACAAGGAATCCGTAGGCCACGCAGGGTAGCTCTAGGGCTATCTGCCAAATTCGCCCGAGAGCAGCTGACGCAAGGGCAGCTCCTATACCAAGCAGAGGAGCCAAAAAGACCGTCATGGCACCCTCTCGAACTCCTAGTCCTGCCGGTGCAAAAAACGCCAGCAGCCCAACGGCATAAGCTAGGGACTGGGCGGAGGTTATCTTGGCGATATCCAAGTCGGTAACCGGCAAGGTGCCGTGCAGCAAGCAGGTGAAGCCAATTCCCAGAAGCACCCAGGCCGACACATTAACAACGAACAGCTTAGCTAAGGCCAAAAGACTTAGAACTTCCGCTAGGGGTTCTTTTCCAAGGGAACGCTGAAGGCCATTTATCAACCCGTAAAAAATTCTAGGATGCATGACCAGGGCGAAAGAAACACCCAGCCCAGTCCACAGTGGCCGATGTTCCAGCAATTGCCCTCCAAAGACAAGCCCCACGAAAAGCGCAGAGACCAAGTTGAGCACCGTCAAAGTGACTAGGCTTGCCAAGGCTGTTGGAAGAGACGCCCCAATTCGTTGATAGGCCGCTGTGGCCCACACCAAAGCCCAGACCTTGCCTGGGAGATATTTTCCTTGAGCAGGAATGAAGTAGAGACCCACCGCCCTGCTCAACGTCACTTGCACTCCATGATAACCCAAAATCAACTTGAGCTGGAAAGCCATGGCCAAACATCCGAGTAATCCGACCACCCAAGAAAGAATCAGCCAAAAGGACAAAACGTTCTCAAGACCTGGGAGCGCATCCCAGTGCAACTGAACCTGGCTGCCGAGAAAATAGAGCACGGCAAGAAAGAGTAGTAGCTGCAAACTGTTAGAAAGCACGCGGCTAAGGCCGGGCTTCAACGCTCAGGGTCTCCGCGCAACGAGCGGTTGGCCTCCATGTCGAAAAGCATGGCAAAAAATATCGATTGCAGGCCAACGATGGTAAAAAAGCTCAAGGCCAAGGCCGTAATTGGAGGAACGCTCCCCAACTGGTACCAACGAACCCCGAAGCGGCCCAAGAGCGGAACGTTCACCAAGAGCATTCCGAAACCCATCAAGTAGAAGAGCACCAAGGGGTGAAAGTCTCGAATCACGTACTTGGCCACCATACGCCGAAAAAATAGTCGCACCACCAGCCACCCGATGGTAAAGA
>JBJHCR010000270.1:0-6698 GCA_050486105.1 Vulcanimicrobiota bacterium | reverse complement strand
GTAAAGATCACCACCGGGATTCGAATCCCGCTCTTTTCTCCGTTCCCATAGACCGGCTCCACAGGCACATCCGTCACTCGTAATCCATAGATGTTTAAAGTGACGAGAAGATCGTTCGGCATCCCGTACCGAGGATAAATGTCTTCTATTGGGATCATCTTGAGGGCCTTCAAATTGATGGCCGTGAAGCCGGTCTGCGAGTCGGCGACATGCCAATAGCCACTGGCTATTTTGGTGAGAAAGCTCAGGGCAGCGTTACCAAGATAGCGAAGTCGAGGGATTTTCTTCCAAGCCTCTCCGGTGATCAGGCGGTTTCCTTTGGCGTAATCTACTCGATCTTCTACCACCGGGTTCAGCAGGGCTGGGAGATCGTCAGGGTTCATCTGCCCATCCCCGGCCATCACAACGGTGATGTCCACATCCTGGTCTCTACACCAAGCGTAACCGGTTCTAATGGAACCTCCAACGCCCAGATTCTTTTCCAAGGACAGCAACTTAACCCGTTGGTCCTCCTTGGCCAAGGCGCGAACTTTTTCGGCCGTGCTATCTCCGCTGGCATCATCTACAACCACAATAAAATCAATGAAGTCAGGCATCCCTCGCACGGTCTTTTCGATCAAGAGTTCTTCGTTATATGCCGGCACGACCACCGCGACTGTCCGCTCTTTGTACACTGACCAAAATCCTCACTCTGTCTGATGCTCAAAACTTTCAGAAAAATCTCAAGTCAACCAGCCTTGTCGAACGGTTCACTTAACCTAAAAGAGACAGACAGCAGTAATTGAGAAAGGAATTTTTTAAGCACAAAGAAGATAACTCGCCTTCAGGGATTAGGGAGAATTACTATGAAAACCTTTAGGCTAGCTATAGCAGTGACACTACTCTCCATCTTCGTTGCCGTGGGCTGCGGGAGCGACCGTACAGAGTTCGTCAGCGTCAACCCGAATCCCGAGCAACCGGCGGTCGTTGCCACGGCAATTTTGACTTTAGATTTTTCAAGCGAACCTGTTGAAAACTTTCCGGAAAATGCTGATGCCGTAGTCCTGAGAGGTCACAACCTTGGTGGCAACCTAATTTTTGGACCACAATCCTTTGATTTGGACGCCAACGACAGGCTGACGCTGGAAGTACCGAGCGATCTCAGACTTCTCGAGATAACCGTCTTAACCGAGACTGACCTTCTTACCAGGACAACCGAGGAAGGCCTCCTTGCCCAAGGCTTTGAGAAAGCTCGCTACTTTGTCCTCATCACCCTATCGCCGGGGGAGACTTTGGTACTCAGTGGCGAGGACTTCCAGTTCCTTTCCCAGATCCCGGATGAGCCGATGGAACCTGAGGAGGGTACTTCTACTCTTCGGCTTGACTTTGGCAGTGGCGATATTGATTCTTTCCCCGATGGAGCCGACTCGGTGGTGCTCAGAGTCTTCAACTCCAAAGGTGAATTCGTAGTCGGCCCGGCAGTGCTAGGCATCCCTCCTGATGGATTTGTGGACCTTGATGTTCCTTTGGATGCCCGCTTGATTGAAGTAACCGTCTTGGTAGAAGGCGCAGAGCGAGCCAAGGATTTTGTTCTGGTTTCCGACCTCGTGAAAGATCAGATTCGTACCGTCTTCGGAAGCGAGTTTCAACTTGTGTCCCTAGTTTCTGAGGGGACTGAGGGCGCCACAGGTGCCACCGGCGCCACGGGTGCTACCGGAGTCACCGGAGTCACCGGCGCTATCGGCGCCACGGGTGCCACCGGCGCTACCGGCGCTGCCGGTGCTACCGGTGCCACAGGTGCCACCGGCGCCACGGGTGCTACCGGCGCCACGGGTGCTGCCGGAGCCACGGGTGCTACCGGAGCCACAGGTGCCACCGGAGCCACGGGTGCCACCGGCGCCACGGGTGCCACCGGCGCCACGGGCGCTACCGGCGCTACCGGCGCTACCGGCGCCACAGGTGCCACCGGGGATTCGGCTCCTACGGGACCTACGGGTCCTACGGGTCCTTAGTTTAGCCGGCGAATTCAGAGGGCTCAGCAGGCGCTTAGGATCTGGCCACAAGCCAGGCCTGAAGGTTCTTGCGCCGAACACTCGATGAGGACTGAACCAAGCTTTGATCCACTTGATGTGTGGGACAACCTCGTCTCACCTAAGGGTCGCATTTGGTGGGTCGACCACCGAGGCTTAGCCAGGATCCGAGAATTCCGAGCAGCCAAGGCTCATGGGAGTTTTACCCCGCCTTTCACGAGTGTCTATTTGTCGGTCGCGGAGCAGTGAAGAAGGTTTCTGTTGGGAAAGAGTACTGACCATAGGTTCGTCGGCTGTGCCGTTGCAGGCTTGGTATTCTTGCTAGCGGTCTACTGGAATCACTTTGACAACGGATTTCAATTCGACGATTACCATACCATTGTTTACAACGAATACATTCGGAGCCTCAACAACACGCCTGAGTTCTTTACAAACGTTGAGACTTTTGGCACGATGCCCAACAATAGAGGCTACCGGCCAATGGTTACCCTTTTGAATGCAGTCGACTACCGATTGGCTGGAAACCGCCTTGAGCCTAAGGTTTTTCATTTCAGCATCTTCTTCTGGTATCTGGTCCTCGGGGGTGTCCTCTTGAGGTTCATCTACACTCTACTCGGCAAGGTCGATCCTCAGAGCGATCATCGACTGACGGCGCTTGCCATCACGGCCTTCTACCTCTTTCACACTTCCAATGCAGAAACCATCAACTACATCATCTCACGCTCCGATTCGTTCTCTACTCTTTGCGTAGTGACCACCCTCGCCACCTACCAATGGAAACCTGGTCGACGATGGGGGCTTTACCTTCTACCCCTTACCATCGGGATGCTCACAAAAGAAGTCGTATTCATGAGTGCAGCCCTGATTGCACTTTATCACTTCCTAATTGAAGAGGAGGCTCTTCTGCAGGAACTAGGGCACCGGTCTGGTTGGAAAAAACTAGGACGAAGCTTCCTAAGCGCTTCTCCAGCCTGGATTGTTGGGCTCGTTCTGCTCTTTCACAATTTGGTGATCATGACTGACACCTCTCGCCTTGTGGGAGGTCTTGCTCATTCAAGGCTTGATTATTTCACATCGCAGTTCGTTGTGGTCACCCACTATCTGGGCAACTTCGTCCTTCCCATCAATCTCAGTATTGATCCCGATTTTCAGGTGACCCCCGAATTCTTGAGTGCACCTAAGATTCTCGGATTTTCGGTAATTCTAGGACTTCATCTGCTGGCCGTGCTTTGCGTCCTTCGTCGTGTCACGACCCCTATCGCCTTCGGGATTGGGTGGTTTTTCATCTGTCTCATTCCGACTTCGACTATTCACCCAATGCACCAAGTGGCCAACGATCACCGTACCTTCCTCCCTTTTATCGGCCTTTGCCTGGCCAGCGGATGGGCCATGTTCCTCTTCTATTCTTGGGCCAAAAAGCGGAGCCGGTTGGCAGACTTAGTTCCGGTCGTAGCCTTGGTGGTCATTGCCTTGCACGCCTGGGGAGTCACCCAAAGAAACCAGGTATGGGGGAGCGATGAGGCTCTTTGGGCCGAAGCCGCAGCCAAAGGGCCCAACAATGGGCGAGCCATCATGAACTACGGTCTGGTCAAGATGAAGCAAGGTCAGTACGCAGAGGCAGAGCCCCTGTTTCAAAGGGCCTTAGAGCTTCTGCCCACTTGGCCCATTAGCAACATCAATCTGGCTATACTTCTCAATGCCACCGGACGGATCGAAGAGGCCGAGTTCTACTTTAAGGAGGCGCTTCGCTATGGGCCGGATAGTCCCGAAGCGTACTTGTATTACGCTCGCTGTCTTAAGCAGCATGGAAGAGATGAACAGGCCCGGGACCTCCTCGAACGAGGTCACGAAATCAGTCCAAATCACGTCAAAATCAACGATCTTCTGCACGAATGGAAGGCGACCAAAACTAACCCTGCCGATATGATAGCGCAGGCCAGGCAGAAGGCAGAGGAGCATTCGAGTGCTGATGCCTATGTTGAACTGAGCCTCGTCCTCTATCGACAGAAGGACTTTCAGGGCTGTATAGCAGCCTGCCTTAGGGCCCTCGAGTTAGACCCTAATAACGCTTATGCCTACAACAACCTGAGCAGCGCCTACAGCTCCCTCGGACTCTGGGAACAAGCGATCGCTGCCGGTGAGAAGGCCGTCCAACTCAAGCCCGATTTTGAGATCGCACGCAACAATCTGAAATGGGCTTACTCTGGACTAGAGGACAAGTGAGTCCGGGTATCCTTCAATGCCCAACGGTATGAGAACCTTAGTTGGTCTGCGAGTTGATGGCATCGGGAATTGACACACCATGAGCCCCACGCGGAGATTGAAGTTCGGGAAGAGACCAGGGAGCACGTCGGTGGTTGTGAAGGCGGCCTAGCAGTTAGGAATAGATGCACTCCTAGGCTTGCTCGAAGAATCCCTAAAAGTACTGCTTGAGGTGGCTGTTGTAGATGCTGATCAGTTTCTGAGTGTAGTTGGGGTCGGTGGCGTAGCCCGCCGAGCGGACTGCACCAGCGGCCTGTTCAAAGCTCCCGGCCGAGCGAACTCCGGCGTAGCGAGAGTTCCCCATCAGCTTTTTATGCTGGGCGAAGGAATCTTCTAGGGTGGCGTTCTTGGCAAAGCCCGCGTTGACAGTGACGTTTTGCCCGTTCAGATGTTCGCCGGTGCGCATGTTCACCGAGCCCGCGGTGCCCGAGCCTTTGATGCCAAAAAGATTGTTGTGCTGGGAGGCCAGGGTGCTGGGTTTGTTTCCGTGCAGACCCGATTCCAAAAGGGCCTGGGCGGCTGCCAGCTTGGCCATGTGGGGTTGGTCGGGATAGGTGCGTTTGGCAGCGTCCACCACCTGCTTGATGCGCTCTTGGGGGTTTTGAGACAGTTGGCTCAAGGGGCCTGAACTCGAAGGGGGAGTCATGGTGTTGGGACCCGAGGGTTGCGCCCCGAAGCCACCCGAGGTGCCCCCCATAACTCCAGGGCCACCTCCACCTCCGAGAAAGCTGTTGAGCCCGTTGGAGCCCGGGGACCCTCCTAGGCCACCGAAGGCCGGATTCTGCAGCGGATTGAACTGCCCGGGAGCTCCAAAGCCGCCTTGGTTCTGCTGCAGCATACCACCCATCATGGTCATCATCATGCCCATCATCAGCTGCATCATCTGCATCATCATCTGCTGCTCTATGCCTCCCTGACCGGGAAATCCGGCGGGACCTTGCCCCATGGATTGAAGGGGGTTGAACCCTTGATTGTTGCCCATCTGAATATTGATTGAACCAAAAAGTGCCATGCTCGTATCTCCTACCCTTAGGTTAACAGAGTCGGAGATTTCGCGAACCGAGCAAATGCAAAGAGATTATTGCTTCTGTTTCCAGAGGGTTAATTCTCTTCCGGCAAAGGTGTGAAAGTGCCAGGAAAATTCCAGTTCTGTTCCACCTCAAGCCAACAAGGTTAGCCCTGCGGCCACCACAAAGAGGCCGTCCGCCAAAACGTCACACTCCCAGCCGAGGTCGGTGCTTTCGTTCTTGGCTCTGATGAGAAGCACAAGTTGAAAAACGTTGAGAAGCAGCAGCACCGAGGCCCCTTCCCGCAGAGGCAAATAGTGGCAGCCCATCGCCAGCAGAGCAAAAGCTAGGAAATTCAATAGATGGAGCCCAAAGCGAGTGCGTTCATAACCCAGGAGCACCGGTAAGGTCTGGGTTCCCTCCAGACGGTCCCCGTGGATATCCCCCAGGTCGAAGTAAGTGGTGTTGATGAACCACATCAGGAAGTTCCAGATAGCCAGCACGGCCCAAGTTTGAGGGTCGGCGCTCATTCCGTAGCAGGCGCCCAATCCGAGGGCCAATATGGTCCAGGCCAGAGCCACCGAAGTGCCTTTGACTCCGGGGATGTCCTTCAATCTTCGATAGTGGAAGGTACTCGGAAAGAGCTTGAGATCGTAGAACAGCCCAATGATGATAGGGGTCCAGAAGATCAGAGCAGTAATAGGGCTGTGTCCCCAGGCCAGGGCTGTCCCTCCTACGAGCCCAGCTAAGCCTGCTCCGACCAGGATTGGGCGATGAGCCTTGAGGAACTGGGTCCGCTCGGGGTCGTTGGCCATGTCCGCTTCGGGGTCAAAGTGGACCGCTTTGGCAAAGGTGTAGACCCAGAACACCCCGAGAGTGGCCAAAAGCATGGCGGTGCTCGAAGCCGGAAGGCCCAAAATCCAGAAATTCACATAAACCTGCCCGCAGGCCGACAGGGCGATCCAAAGGTTGCTGTAAGCCAGCTTCAAGAGGAGTTCTTTCAAGTTGTGCACTTTGGCCTCATTGTGATCCCCGAAGGGACGGATATCGATAGCCGCGCATCGTACCGTCAAAGGCTACCAGATGCGGACTCGCTCTTCGGGGGAGAGGTACATGGCGTCGCCTTCTTGGACTCCGAAGGCTTCATAAAACGCATCCACGTTGCGCAGCGGACCGCGCACCCGGTACTCGGCCGGGGAATGGGGACCGGCCACCAAGGCCGAGCGCAGGGCATCCTCTCGAATCATGCTGCGCCAAACCTGGGCCCACCCCATGAAGAATCGCTGTGGGCCTGTCAGTCCGTCGAGCACCGGTGGCTCGGCCCCCTCAAGTGAGCGCAGATAGGCCCGATAGCCGATAGTTACCCCCGCCAGGTCGGCGATGTTCTCGCCCAAGGTCAAGCGACCGTTCACCGTCATCC
>JBJHCR010000269.1:0-9187 GCA_050486105.1 Vulcanimicrobiota bacterium | reverse complement strand
CTCCTAGGGCGTGTTGACATTCGGCGTTCCGAGCTACACGAAGAAGATTTTTGTGCTCCGGTAGGTGAATTTATCGCCTAGTACCGGGCGTACTTAAGAGAAATTTTGCTACCTGAGCGCGGAAATCCGCGAGTGTAGCGATAGAAGGTTGAATGTCAATACGCCCTAGATTGGAACAGCAGCGGCCCCAGGTCGGTGATGCGCTCCAAAACGTAGTCCGGAGCAACATCCCCGCTCAGAGTGCCGTTTCCGTAAGCCGCAAAATAGATGGTGGCCCCTACGGCTCGCCCCATCTTCAGTCCGACCTCAGAATCTTCCACGTGGTGCACCGCTGTCGGCTCCTCGAACTGAGCCAACAACTCTTGGAGATAACGAGGATCGGGTTTTCCAAAAAGGCTATCATCAGGCGTTTGCATTGCTTCGATCAAGTCCCACAGGCCGATGGACTGAAGGGCTTGGGTTTGAGTCGTTCGGTCCCCCGAGGTGCAGGCCGCCACCCGAAAGCCCTCCTCCTTTAAGGACTTCAGAAGCTCTTCTGCACCGGGATAAGCCCTGGCGAGCTCCGGGAGATGTTGGAGGTAGAACGGACGCACGTGCTCTTCAAAAACCTGAAGGCAGCTGTCCTTGGGACAGCCCAGGAGCCGAAGCATGTCCAGGGCAGGAAGCCCCACTAGGCCAAGAATAGTCTCGGCCTTTGCCGGAGGGATTCCAGCCTGGTTCAGCCCAAAATTGAAAGCCTGTACGTTGGCTTCAGCAGAATCGATGAGTACGCCGTCCAAATCGAAGACCACCAATGAACGAGAAGCCGTCATCAGCGACCGTCACCCTGAAGAACTTCACCCACCACCAAGAAGCCGTCAGGCACGATGGTCATGCTCGCTTGCGAATCTCGGAGAAGACCAAGTTCGTTGGCAATAGGACGAAACTCAGGGCCTAAGAATAGAAGAAACCCTTTCACCACTGAAAAAAATGCGTCTACTTTCTGGTGAGAGTATCCTAGAAGTCGGCCTCTTTGCCCCGTCCGAAACTCCGACCAGGACTTTAGACTAGACAAAGACTCTCGTTTCCCCTGGGCCGTTTCCAACATGGCGTCCATGAGGCGTTCGGTTTGTCCACCGGAGATGTAGAGCCAATCGTTCAAGAGCGCGTAGGACAACAAGCCGTCGGTTCTTCGTCGGACCTGAACACCAGCTCGCTGTACCGTTTCGCCCTCTTCGCCGATCAGGTCATCCAAAATCTTGATCAATCTGGCTTGTTGTTCGCCATCAGCAACTTGAGCCGCCACAGTGAATGGGACGCGGGGAAACTTCGGTTCCCGGGGCTCCGATGGCTCATAGATGTCGTCCTCCTCATAAGTCTCAAAGGTTTCCTCATCGGATTCGTCTACTATGATGGTGACATCGACTTCATCGAAATTCTCAACGTCGTCGGTCGGGTCCGGGTTTTCCTCGTCCTCTTCTTCTCGTTGAGCCTGTTCTTCTTCGATCTGCCGGATTTGCTCTTCGAGCTCCTCATAATCGACCTGCCCGTAGTCGTCGGGAGCCTCAGGATAAGAGTAGCTGGTCGTTGAGAACGTTTCTTCCAAGAGGTTGATGAGTAAGTCAATGCGTTCAAAATTTACCAGAACCGGCCCATCAATGAGGTCGCCGAATCCCTTCTGGGCATCCAGGCCCAAGAACCCAGCTAGAATGTCTTGACCCACCTCGTAGGGCAAGACCGCTTCGGGGACCAGAGCCACAGTTGCGTCCAAGAGAGCCTTGCCGGCCCGATAATCCAGGGCAAACAGGTTGCTCACATCCCAAGGCACGTTGCTCACATCCATCGCGGCCTCTGGGTTCATCCCACGAGTCATCCCCAAAAGTTCGCCAAGGGGGCTATCGGCTTGCGCATGAATCCCAAAGAAGGCTTCGATGCGGTACTGACTCTCCGGGTAGGCCACAAGGGCATAGCCCATTGGCCCCACTAGGTCTAGAAATCTCAAAGCCATGGGGTCCCGAAACTCTCGAGGGAGGGCTTTGGAGCGAGCGACACTTTGGGTGTCCAGGAAAAAGAATACCGGACTGTCGGCAGCCACATTCCTGGCTACGGTCTGATAGGAACTCCGAGACGCCAGGCCCGGTTTGCGGCCATTCAAGGTCTCAAAAAATTCACCGAGGTTCCCCTGTCGGTCACTGGCGACCCACCAGTGACCTCGAAGCGTGGCTACCAACTCCGTCCCGTCGTCGGCCGTCATTCTCCAAAATCCTCTCTGGGAAGGGCCAAGGAGCTTATTGCTCACAACTTGCGCCTTCTGAGGATCTACAACCTTGATCCCCAATACGAAATTCAAGGGTTCCTGCGGCCTAGTAGGCTCCGAGTGTTGACTCCCACGAAGCCCATCGAGTACGGGGGGCGGTCCCAGTTTTCCGAGTTCGGTTTCGTCCCCATACCGAACCGAGAGCCGAATGGTCTCCCGGTTGGCAGCAGGCCGGTATTCCAGGGTTACCCCATCGGGAAAGTTGGGGCGGTAGTAACGCACCTCGTCAAAATACTTCTCGATGTCGGTGGGATACTTCCCATCCTCGGTGTCCATGCGATGATAGTCCAAGTCCAGAGCTAGGGAATTCAATTCCTGGACCACTTGGGCCCGTTGCTCGCGTAGGGCCTGGTCCGCGAAAAAGGTCGCTAAAGAAGATGAACCATCGGGGCGAGAAAGAACTGAGAACAGCGCCGTCCCTTCCACTTGGTCGAGCACCTCTCCAAAATCGAAGTCGGGAACTGTCTCCATAGGCAATTCCCGAACGAAGCGCAGCAGGGGATGCTTCATCAAGCGTTCACGCTCGGTGACCGTCAGCTTGTCCTCCGTGGCCAGAACCCGCAGCATAGCTTCGGCGTTCGCTGGGGCCTGGGGCAAGGGGTCCGCAGAAGTTGGCCCCCACGCCAGCAGAATCGCAAAAAGTGACACCACCGCTTGCCTTCGGTACCTCTGTCTCGAACGAACTGCTGCACACATAAAACCTCCAGAGGGCCCCAGACCCCATTTCGAAATTGAATCTCTGCTCGGGGCGTGGGATGAGCAAGCCCGGCTCAGAAGATGTGGCGGCAAATTTGCCACGAACCAGGGAAAACCTCCATCGACCTTGGTGACCTCGACAGCGCTTGGACCTGACAGGTAAAAAGGGAGGAGATAGAACGAAGAAGAAACCCCTGACGAAAGTGCCATGAATTGCCCGAAGTGCAAATACACCAACCTCCACGGTGCCAACTACTGTGAGAAATGTGGAACCGATCTTAAGGCCGCAGCAAAGATGGCGGCCCAACCGACCCCTGTCGCTGGTTATGGTTTCACTTCGGGCGCGTCATACACCAGTTATGGTGCGAACATTAGGCCGACCCGGGCCCCTAAGCCAACCCCGGCTCCCATGCCTGATGCTCTGGGATCCGCCGCTCACCCTTCCCCTCCGCCAACTCCCCGAACGGCTCCCTCCAGACCTGCCCCGCCACCGCCCCGGGCGGTTGCTCCTGCCAACCCACAGGCAGCGCGTCCGAGCAGCCCTCCTCGGCCCTCTAGGCCCAAACGAGGCCCTTTCCTAACCCCACCAAAGACCTCTGCCGAAGTATCAGGCTCAGCCACACCTTCACCTCCAGCTCGAACGGAGCCAAAACCTTTCGGAGAACTGCTGGCCATCGATGGAACGCGTTTCCCCTTGCGCTACGACGACAATCTGATTGGTCGAGCAAGTCCAAGCGAAGGTATCGTTCCCGCCGTGGACTTGGGTGCAGTGGATCGGTCCGGCTCAACCTCTCGCCGCCATGCCAAGATAGGCAAAGATGATCAGGCCGTTTTCTTGGAAGACTTGGGAAGCTCAAACGGAACCAGACTTAACGGACAGCCCTTGAGAGTTGGGCTGCAAGCCCCGCTCAATGACGGAGACGAGATCGTTTTTGGCGACAACGTCTTCACCTATCGCGCAACAAACTCCGCCTAAGAAGGCTCGGGGGGCATCGAGAGTACCACGCGGTCCCCATTGGAGACTGCGAGAGAAGCTCTCTCGGCGCTCGCCTCCGCTTTCCTCGGGCGTTAATGAAAGTGAGGAGATTCGTGGAAGCCTTCAAAAGTCCATATGACCCCAAACCCCTGGAAGAGTGGTTAAAAAACCAACCTATCAAGACCATTCCGGCTCTGTTTCGCAAGACCCTATCTGAGCACGGAACCCGCCCATTCCTGGGCCATAAAGAAGACGGAACTTACGTCTATCGTAGCTACAACGAGGTCAATGACTTAGTCCTATCCTTCAGCAGTGCCTTGATTGAAGTTGGGGTTGAGGCACACGACCGAGTTGCTCAGATCTCGGCGAACCGTCCGGAGTGGGCCATCACCGACCTTGGCACCATGTTTATTGGAGCCTGTCACGCTCCGCTGTATGCCACGGTATCCAAGGGAGCCTTCACCTACATCCTCAACGACTCGGCAGCCAAGATTCTGGTGGCTGAGAATCCGGGTCACCTAGCCATGCTCAAGGAGTGCCAGGATGACCTGAAGCATCTTGACGGGGTAGTGGCCCTAGTCCCCTTTGACCCTAAGGACTTCAAGAAGAAGATCTGGTCTTGGGATGACTTCCTGAAGCTCGGCAAAGATTCTCTGGAGAAAAACAAGGATATCATTGAGAAAAGGATTGAGGGGCTTTCCGGGACCGACGTTTGCTCGCTGGTCTACACCAGTGGTACCACTGGTGAGCCCAAGGGAGCCATGCTGATGCACGGCAACTTTGTTTCCAACGCTGTCTCCGTCAGGCCAAATATCGACCTTGAGCCTGGTGACATCGAGTTGTCCTTTTTGCCTCTCTCCCACGTCTTCGAGCGGACCTTGTTTTACCTGGTTATCACCATAGGGGGAACCATCGCCTACGCCGAGAGCATGGAGACGGTGCGAGACAATATTTTGGAAGTGCGACCCCACTTGGTGGCCTCGGTGCCCCGCCTTTACGAAAAGATCCAAGCGGCCATTATCGCCAAGGTGCAGAACCCTGACCAGGCTCTTTTCCGCACCAAGAAACGCCTTTTTGCTTGGGCCTTCGATGTCGGCAAGCAACGTGCTGAAGCCAGTTGGAATGGAGCCGTACCTGGCGCCTTGGAACTGCAGTTCCGCTTGGCGAAGAAATTGGTACTGGGCAAAATCCACGATGCCACGGGAGGCCGCATCAAGGTGTTTGCTTCGGGAGGGGCACCGCTTCGAGCCGACGTCTGTGAGTTCTTTCTATCTGCCGGCTTCACGCTGATCGAAGGCTATGGGCTCACCGAGACCTCTCCGGTGATCACTATGAACCCCCCCAAGAAACCCAAGATCGGCACGGTGGGTGTGACCATCAAAGATGTGGAGTTGCGTATCGGCGACAATGGTGAGATACAGTCTCGAGGTCCTCATATTATGCGAGGATACTTCAACAAATACGAGGCCACGGCCGAAGTCATCGACAAAGATGGTTGGTTCCACACCGGAGATGTGGGGGTCATAGACAAAGAAGGCTATCTGGCTATCACCGACCGCATCAAGGAACTCATCGTCTTGTCCAACGGCAAGAACGTTGCTCCTTCCCCCATCGAGCAGGCGATCAAGGAAAGCCGGTACGTGGAGCAAGTGGTGGTCCTGGGAGATAAACGCAACTTTATCTCAGCTCTAGTCGTTCCAGCCTTCGAGGCCATGAAGTCCTGGTGCGCAGAAAATGGAGTGAGCAGCGAGCCGGAGGAAATGGCCAAGGACCCTAAAGTGGTCGAAATGCTCACCAAGGTGGCTGTTGACGCCTGCCAAAGCTTTTCTCCCTACGAACAAGTCAAGAAGGTCGCAATCCTCCCTAGAGAATTGAGTCAAGAGCACGGCGAACTCACCCCAACACTCAAGACTAAGCGTCGAGTGGTCGACGAGAACTTCAAGGAAGTGATCGACGCCATCTACGCCTCCTAGCCCGTTCGAAAGGTCAATCCGTATAGCCCGGTCTCCGCACCGGGCTATACGTTTTTTGAAGCAAGAGCTTTCTTGACTTCCATCAGCCTCTCGCGGGATTAATTTTTTTTGAGATCATAGTAGCGGGGAAACCCTCTACATTGAGGGAATCCAGAGAAGTAGACAGCTTCGGGAGACCGAAGCCCTGGCTGCTCTGCCCAGCCATTCGCAACTTCGAGAAGGACTCGCATGGAAGCCCATACCCAGGTTTTTCTGGTCTTAGCCGGCACTCTCGCCCTCTTCATCTGGGGTCGCTGGCGCTATGACATAGTGGCTTTGTTGGCTCTCTTGGCGGTGGCTACCCTTGGGCTCATCCCTCCTGAAGAACTGTTCTTGGGATTCGGCCATCCGGCTGTGGTCACGGTGGCTGCGGTGCTGGTGGTGAGTCGCGGTTTGCGTAACTCGGGGGTAGTGGACTTGCTAGCCCGCTGGCTTTACCGGGTTGGCGACCGGCCTGAAGCCCAAGTGGGGGCCTTGAGTTCTCTGGTTGCCGCCTTGTCCTCGTTTATGAACAACGTGGGCGCGGTGGCTCTCTTGATGCCAGTGGCCATTCGCATGGCCAGAAAGGCCGGCCATAGCCCTTCCTTGCTCCTGATGCCGCTTGCGTTTGCCTCTTTGCTTGGGGGTCTGGTCACCTTGATCGGCACCCCTCCAAACATCATCATCGCCACCTTCCGCCGTGAGGTTTCGGGAGAGCCCTTTCGCATGTTTGACTTCTTGCCGGTGGGCCTGGCTGTCGCGGTCGCCGGCGTCGCCGTGGTCGCCTCATTTGGCTGGCGCCTGGTGCCCCAAAGGGACAGCTCGGCCTCCCGGGACGACATGTTCGAGATCGGAGACTATGTCACCGAGGTGCGCGTTTCAGATGAGTCGGTCATGGTTGGTCGGAGTGTGAGACAGTTGGCCACCGTCACCGAAGCCGAAGTGGTTATCCTGGGTATCGTTCGGGAGGACAAGAGACAGCAAGCCCCCTCAAGCTTTGAGAAGCTCCAGGCGGGAGATCTCTTGGTGGTAGAGGCCGACCCTACCGACCTTCGCAGACTGGTGCACGACGCAGGGTTCGAGTTGAGTGCACAACGGAAGTTGGGCGAAGAAGCCCTGGGACAAGAAGCCCACCAGAGCCTTATTGAAGCTGTCGTGATGGCCGACTCCCCGGTGGTGGGACAAACTGCCAGAAGCCTGAACTTACGCTGGCGCTACGGAGTGAATCTTTTGGGGGTTGCTCGCCTCGGCGCTCGCCTTAGGGGACGACTGAGGGACATCCGCTTAAGAGTGGGGGATGTGCTGCTCTTGCATGGTCCTACCGACAGCTACCCCGAAGCTTTGACCACCCTGAGTTGCCTCCCCTTGGCAGGAAGGGAGTTGGCTATCGGCCCCAAGCGAAGAATTGGCCTTGGGTTAGGGCTCTTCTGTGGAGCCATCGGCATCGCCACCCTGGGCCTTCTGCCTATTCAAGTGACCTTCACGGCCGCAGCGGTCGCCATGATTATCTTTGGAATCATTCCTCTTAGGGAGGCCTATCAGGCTATCGATTGGCCAGTCCTCTTTCTTCTCGGGGGGATGATCCCCTTAGGCGAGGCCCTAGAGAAAAGCGGCGGAGCTCAACTCTTGGCCGACGGTCTCCTGAGAGCGTGTGGAGACCTTGCTCCGGTGGTCAGCCTGAGCATCTTGATGTGGGCTACGGTTATGCTCTCAGACGTCATCAACAATGCTGCAGCAGCCGTCCTGATGGCACCCATCGGCATTGCTGTCGCCTCCGGAATGGGAGTTTCAACCGACCCATACCTCATGGCCGTGGCCATCGGAGCCTCCTGCGCCTTTCTCACCCCCATCGGCCATCAATCGAATACCCTGGTTATGGGGCCGGGTGGCTATCAATTTGGGGACTATTGGAAACTAGGGCTCGTCCTGGAGGTGGTCATAATGTTGGTTGCCATTCCTATGATCTTGCTGGTCTGGCCGTTCTCTCCCTAACCGAGAGGGAGCCCCACGTTCTTGCTCAGGTACTCCTCCACCATCAGCTGTTCAACGCGGAGAAAACTTGCTCCCAAATAGCCATCTGGACGGACCAGAAGAGCGCTGCCAGGCTCTGCACCGAGGGCCTGGGCCACGGGGTGAGGGTCTCGCTGCTGGGTCTCGAACTCCACCATTTCGATCAAGGAGTCGATTCTACTGCAGCTCTGGCTGCCTCCTTCTTCGGAAAATGTGAGCAAGGTCCAGCCCGGGTGGCGAAACTGGTGATGAAGCTGACGCTCCTCCCCGGAAGGCTCTCGCCAGGCGACATCCGGCACTCGTTCGCCCGCCTGCAGAAGCTTACCACCTCCGGA
The DNA here is from genome assembly GCA_050486105.1 of Vulcanimicrobiota bacterium. Taxonomy (GTDB): domain Bacteria; phylum Vulcanimicrobiota; class Xenobia; order Xenobiales; family JADMJV01; genus JAEXNA01. The sequence goes on along the minus strand of JBJHCR010000269.1, from coordinate 883 downwards.
CACGGACAAAGGAGACTCCCGGTAGTGGATGTCGGTCTCCGACAGCACCGTGCGAATCTTGTCCTGCACCATCTCCAGATGACCAGCCAAAGTCAAGGCGAGATCTCGAACTCCCCGGGCCAAGGGATTCTTCAGTGAAATCATATGAGTGGCCACCGAACTCCCCTTCAAAACTCGAGCTGCCACGGCGTGGCGTTCACTGTGGTAAGTGTCGAGCAAGGAGTCCGCTGCCCCCCAACGGATCACCTGGGCCAGTTTCCAGGCCAAATTGAAGGCATCCTGAACCCCCGTATTGAGACCTTGGCCTCCCGCAGGAGAGTGGATGTGAGCCGCATCACCCAACAAGAAGGTGTTGCCGGATCGGTAGGACTCCACCTGACGTTCATGAATTTCCCAAGCCGTCAGGTTCTTTGGATCACTCAAGTGCACCGAAGAGGGCAATCTCTGGTCGGCCGCGCTCTGAAAATGCTCTAGAGTGACCTCCTGCCCTTTCTCCATTGCTGCGTGAGCCGAACAGGCCACTCGATAGCGACCTTGACCCAAGGCAAAGAAAGCGAAGGGGCCTTTAGGGCTGACGAAGAGAGAGACATCGTCGGCCGGAAGACTATCCCCACGAGCGGCCAGGTCGCCCACGAGCCATAACCCTTCCTCACGAAAGCCAGAAAAGTCTAACCCCAGGCTTTTTCGGACGGTGCTGTGAGCCCCGTCGCACCCCAACAGATATTGAAACCGAACCTGCCTAGTCTCTCCTGCGCCGTTCCTCAGCCTAGCCACTCCGGCGTCATGGCTTTCCAGGGCCCATCCCCTCTCGACCGACCCACCTCGCTGCTCGAGAGCCTCGATGAGCAGTTGTTCCGTGCGATCTAGGGGCAGCATAGTCAAG
>JBJHCR010000268.1:7865-9199 GCA_050486105.1 Vulcanimicrobiota bacterium | reverse complement strand
CCCTAACGGGAGAGCGGAGCACCTCGTGCGCCGCTCTCCCTTCCGTCCGAACGAGTTTTCCGGCTCGAAAATGTTGGAGAGGTTACCTAGTTAAGGAGACGAATTCACCCATGATGTTCCACTATCGCTATAACGCGCTCGGACCGGATGGCAAACCTTGCTCAGGAGAGTATAAAACTCACAGTAGAGATGCCTTGATGGAGTACCTCAGGGGCCAGCAGTTGACTCCGGTGAACATTGAAATCACTTCAGACGAGGTGAAAAACCAGGCTCCCAAGCCCAAGAGCTCAAAGGGGCTCAAGTCTGAAGTTTACCTCAATCTGTCCATCACTCGCAAAGAACTCAGCGTGTTCACTCGCCAGCTAGCAACGACTCTCAACGCGGGCCTTCCTTTGCTGCGGATCGTGCATATCATCCATCGCGAGTCGAGCAACCCTCGACTTGGCCGAGTTCTGGAGAGTGTCGGACAGTCGCTACAGAAAGGCAAGAATTTCTCCCAAGCTCTCGAAGAGTTCCCTCAATACTTCGATGCCATGTACATCAATCTCGTCAAGGTGGGTGAGCGCTCCGGCAGTCTCCCAGAATGCGTTGGGCGTCTGGCGCAAATGATGGAGCGAGAGATCACCCTCCGCCGTAAAGTGAAGGCGGCTCTCACTTATCCCATCTTTATTCTGGTCTTCACCTTACTGGTCACCTACGCCATGATGGCCTTTCTCATGCCCAAACTCGTTCCGACTTTTGAAGGCTCTGGACTCGATCTCGAGCGGGACTACCCGCTCACCAAGATGCTTATGGACGCCAGCAATTTTGCCACTTCGTTCGAGAAAATGGGACTACTTTTGGCCGTCTTTATCGCTCTAGGAATCGGCTTACGAATGTTTGCTCAAACACCTACCGGTCGTTACTCCATCGACTACTTCAAACTGAATGTCCCGTTTCTTCAGACTTTCTTCCTTAACGTGGTTGCGGCTCGTTTCGCACGAAGTTTTTGCTTGCTCCTCCAGTCAGGGATTCCGTTGGTCGACGCACTCAGCCTGGTGGCCAAATCCTCGGGCAACGAAGTGGTTACCGCGCGCCTAAGCAAAGGAGCCAGAAACATTGGAGAAGGAGAGGCTATCACTAAGGCTTTGAGAGAAACGAAAGTCTTCCCGGACATGCTGGTTCAGATGTCTGCGATGGGGGAGGAGGCGGGTTCGCTGCCCGATATGCTTGAGCGGGTCGCCGACTATTACGACGAGGAAGTCGACGCTTCAGCCAACGCTGTAACGGCTCTCTTGGAGCCGGCCATGATGGTGCTCATCGGGGGGATAGTCTGCATTTTCGTTATGGGAGTT
>JBJHCR010000268.1:0-7855 GCA_050486105.1 Vulcanimicrobiota bacterium | reverse complement strand
GAGTTCTTCCCCCAATTCTCGGCATTTCCGCCGGTGTTCAGGAGCAAATGCTATGATCTTAAATAGACTCAGTGCGGCGACTTCGGTCTCCGGGTTTCGTACCATCCTCAAGGAAATCTGTTTCTCCAAGTGGAGAACTCTCGCCGCAACTTACGTTCCGTACGACCCTGTGGCACAGATGTTGCAGCTCCCCCTCTCAACCTCGCCGTTGCTTCGCGAATGTCAATTTGGACAGTGCGGTCTCTCCCTTCGTTCAATCGACGATCAGAGTCTTTCCTGGCCCGAGGAACTGAGCAACGGTGCTTCGCAGCAAGGGTATCGGTCCTGCTTTCCCGCTCTCCACTTGGGGAGTCTGGTTGGGATATTCGGGGTCGCCTTGCCAAAGGAGCCGGATCGAGCCTTGCTCAACGAAATTCAAGCAATGATTGAGCCGGTCTCCTTAGTAGGGCACTTTGTTCAGCAAAAGGAGAAAATGGATCGATTTTTAGTCCGAGTTCAAGAGCTCTTGGTTCATGCGGTGGAGACCCAGGGCCGCGCTGGTCATGTCGGCCGTGTTTCGCGAGTATCGGTAGCTCTGGCTACCATGCTCGACTGCTCATCTCAATCCAAAGCTGAGCTCTTGCAAGCCGCCCAGTATCACGACGTCGGGCTGCTGAGTGCTGTTGAGCCCGGATCTCCCAAGGCGATTCGGGAGCATCCCAAGATCGGAGCAAACATCCTGTCTTGCCACCCCGATCTCCAGGCGGTAGCTCCCATCGTGGAAGCCCATCACGAACGTTTCGATGGCAGCGGTGTTCCCCACGGGCGAAGCGGCCATGATCTTCCTCTAGAGGCCTGGATCCTTAGCCTTACTGAAGATCTGGTTGAATCGTGGGAGAGCTCCGACGAGCCATACGAAGTGAAACTGAGAACGTTCTTCCAGAGCCGGGCCAAGCATCATCACCCCGATGTTGTCGATGCCTTGTGCGGACTCATCGACTCAGAAAGACTGAAGGGACTTCTAGAGGACCTATGAGACGGGCAGAGTTAGTCGGGAAAGCCCTTCCAATTTCGAGGCGAGATACAGCTCGAGGGCTGGTCTGCGCACTTTTGGTCATGTTGTTTGGACTCTCAGAGGCTCTTGCTCTCCCGGATTGGGGCGCTGGCAAGAGGTACGCCTTGATCGTTGGAGTGGACGCCTATCAAAACGATCAGGTCGTCGATCTGAAATATGCTGTTTCAGACGCAGAATTGCTCAAACAGGTTCTCGTCGAGCATGCCCAATTCGACGAGAAGAACATCTTCTTGCTGACCACGGGAGCGACCGCTGAAGCCAATCGACCATTGCTCACCAACATCGTCTTTCGACTGGAGTGGCTTCGAGACATTGTTGGACCAGGCGACACCCTGGTGTTCTATTTCGCTGGACACGGGGTGGACTTGGAGAACGAAACCTTTCTCATGACCGAGGAAGCCGACCAGCGCAGCCGGGGAACCCTGATGATCTCATCCCTCAGAGGGTCCGTGCTCCAAGAGTTGCTGAAGGCCACAGGTGCCCAGAACACCCTAGTCCTCTTAGATGCTTGCCGAAATGACCCGACGGCCGGTCGTGGCGACGGAGACAATCCTCTTTCGGAAGCCATGGCTCGAGGATTGGTTTTCGTCCCGGCTCCATCACCGGTCCAAGGATTGGAACGCAACAGCGCTACGGTCTTTGCCTGCAGTGAAGGCGAACGCTCGTGGGAGTGGAGTGAAAAGCGACACGGTTTCTTCACCTACTACCTAGCCGAGGCACTCAAAGAAGGGGCCTACGACTCCCAAGGGCGGGCCACCTTGCAAAGAACACTTCAGTTTCTTCGTGAGAACGTCAGAGAGAGCGCCCATCGCGTGGCCAACATAACCCAAACCCCGATGATGCGATACGAAGGCCCTGACCCTGAGAGTTGGGTCCTGGCTCAATCTTTGGTAAAGGGACGAGACCTAGCCACTCCTACCCCCGAACAGTTGCTTTCCACCCAAGAACGCGCTGAACTGATCGCCCGAACCGAAGCGGCCGAACTCGAGGCCAAGCGCTCCCAGGAGGCTCTGCTCACCGCAAAAGCTCGAGAGGACGTAAGGGAAGCAGAAATGGATGTCTTAGTTAAAGAGAACGAGCTGCTCAAGGCCCGCGCCGAGGGTCGAGAAGCTGAGACGGCAGAGCTTGAGCTTGAGCTAGCCCAAGACAATTTGAGACTAGCAAAAGAGTTGGTACAGGCAAGCGTGGTTCGACATGCGGCCTCCGAAAGCGCCTTTGGTGAAGCCGTTCTCCGGGTTGAGGCCTCTCAGATCGGTCGAGAGGTCTACTCTCTAGCCTTCGGTCAACAGGCCGACAGTCCAGAGGTACTCAGCCTGAAAGAGAGGCTCACCGAGCTCGAGAAATCCTTGGCAAAGATGGAGTCTGAAAAAAGGGAAGCCGTGGAGAGGGCGCTGCTTGCCGAACGTCAACTTGCGAGGCTGCAAGCTGATCTCGATGCAAAATGGGAAGGGCGGGCTCTTGGGAAGCGTCCAACTCGGAGAACCAAACGTGAGGACCTCTGGCGAGTGGTCGATCCGGGCGTTGAGGAGGCCGACACTCTGTGAATATGGTGAACCAAACTGTATTCCGCACCCTGAATCACGGAAGCCCGGAATCCATCCCCCGGGACCGTTCAGCCTAAAGGAGGGGCAAAGAGACCATTGTCTGAGACTGAGAACGGCAAGTCGACCCTTCAGAGCGACAGTTTGCGAGCCCCGAGTGAATCTTCCCGGGGTTCGCTGGAACTTTCGAGCTTGGCTCACGGCCTTAAGCTTCCGTCTCGATTCAGAATTCTCAATGAGTTGGGTCGCGGTGGAATGGGAACTGTGTTTCGCGCCTACGATACCCAGTTGGGCTGCGAAGTAGCGGTCAAGTTTCTCAACGAGGACTCAGACGACGAATCTCTCACTCACAGATTCAAACAAGAAGCCCGGGAGATGTCGTCGTTCACCCATGAGGGGATCGTCACCCTCTTGGATTTTGGTGAATTTGAAGGCCTCGATTACATCGTCTTAGAGTACGTCAGAGGTGGAGATCTCAAAGACTGGATCGAGACTAGGCCCGAGCTACCGGCGATCATTGAGATGTTCTGCAAGCTGGCTGAAGGCCTCGATTACATTCACCGTAGAGGTCTCGTCCACCGAGACCTCAAGCCGGAAAACATCCTGATATCGGAGAATGGCCGCCCCAAGATCACCGACTTCGGAGTGGCACGAAGGCTAGAAAAACAGACCCGATTCACTCAGGTCGGAACCATCCTAGGGACTTCCGCTTACCTTGCTCCCGAGCAGATCATGTCCAGTGAAGTGAGCCCCAGCGCAGACATCTATTCCCTCGGAGTCTGTCTTTTTGAAGCTCTGACTGGGAAGCCCCCATTCACTTCAGAACTCTCCTTTGCGCTGCTTCAGTCCCACCTTTCTGAGGAGGCGCCCTCGGTGCGCTCCATAAGACAGGACCTCCCGGAGCAGATCGAGCGAATCGTCGCCCGCATGCTCAAAAAGCGCCCCGAAGAGAGACCGTCTTCGGCTCTCGAAGTGCTCTCACTCTTGCGCGAAATGTCCTTGGGAGACCAACCGGGCCAGTCTGCACGGTATGTCCCCAGGCCAAGGAGCGAATCGGCACAGTTGGACCAGGTGATCGAGACTGAGTTTTCTTCCGAGGGCGTCAGCTGCCTACTGCTGGGACCTCAAGGGAGTGGCAGAAGCCGCCTCTTACAGCAGCTCGTGCACGAGCTTGAGCAGCGACAGATCTGCCCCATCGTTGTCGCCCCGGAAGCGGACCCGACCGCTCCCTTGCAGAAGCTCTGGTCAACTTTGGGGCCCAAGTGCCGTCTCGAAGAAATCCTCCCCCATGAAGGCCCTTCTGGGTGTGCCGCTTGGATCAGAAGTCGACTGGAAGAGCGCGGAACTCCGACGCTGTTACTGGTCGATGATCTCGAACGCCACGACAGCACAACTGTCTCGATATTCAACTGCCTGAGTCAACTGACTCCCCCAGCCAACTCTGGCTGGATTCTGTCGACTGTCCCGGCTCACAGCAGAACTGACGGCCTTGAAAACACCATCACCCTGGAGCCGCTTACCCGCGACGAACTGCGCCTTGGCTTCGAGGGTATCACTGGTCGAAAACTCAATGCAGAGGCCATCGACCGGCTCGAGTCTAGGTCTGCCGGTTGGCCTCGAACCCTGCATCTTCTGGCTCAAACGTTTCAACCCGACGAAGCCCAAAGCATCCCGAATAGCGACGGCGTCAAAGAGCGTGCAGCTCAGATACTCAATGAGCTTCAAGAAGACAGCCGAACGGTCCTCGAGGTGCTCAGTCTATGTGCCTCACCGACCCCTTATGCTCTTGTTCTTCACGCCAGCGGCTTGAGCCATCGACGTCTCGATTCGGCCCTGCAAGATTTGACTCAGAGGGGATTGATCGAAGAAGAGTGGAGCCTCAGGGATACCTTCCGAATAAGTCACGGCGTCTATCTTCAACTCATCGTCGGGGACCTTCCCCAGAGAACGGCACAACGAATCCATCTCAACGTAGCTCGCCACCTGGCTGAAGGCAACTCGGACTTTCAACGAGGCCAGCACCTCTACTCAGCCGGAGAACGGGCCGAAGCTGGTAGGGTCTTGACCGAAGAAGCTGCCAGGGCTGAGACTCTCGGCTTTTTCCCTCTGGCCCATCAACTCTTGAAAAAAGCTCTCCTCTGCTATCCCGAGGGCTCTCCGGAACACCTGGAAGCCCGGTGCCGAATTGCCAGGGTGTTGCCTCGAATGGGCTCAATGGAAGAAGCTAAGCGACTGCTCCAGCAGATTCCCGAATCCGAGCTACCCATCGCAGGACAGTTCCTCTTTGCCCAAGTGAAAGCGCTGTTGGGCGAGCTACCAAGTCTCCCACCTCAGCTACGGGACTTCACTCCTTCCGGTTCAAGAGAGCAGCAATTGGCCGTTGACATGCACCTTGGGATAGCTGAACTGGCCCTAGCTAAAGGCTCGCTGGATCTCGCCCACAAGCATCTCAAGACCGCCCTCACGGTGGCAGAAAATCTCGACGACCGGGAGATTCAAGTTGGCCTCTATGTGGCCTTAGGAAAGCTCAGAGTTCGTCAGGGGGACCTCTCTCAAGCTGAATTGGACGCTAAAACCGCACTTCAACAATCCCAATCACTCACAGGGTTTCGGCTCAAGGCCCAAGTCCACGAGCTGATTGGAGATATACAGCTCGCTCTAGGTTCCGATTCGAGAGCGAACCAATCCTTTCTCAAGGCCCAAGATCTCGCTCGAGAAGGGCTCCTCGATCGCATGAACCTCAAGTTGAAGAGCAAGATTGCCTTGGCTGGAAATACCTCTGAGACCCGCCGAGTGGAGGTCGTTCCGCAACCCTCACGTCCAGCGATCGGGCCCGAGACCTCCGAGGAGCTTTCTCCAGTTGAGCCGATACCGCAGGCTCGCAGGAGGACAGCTCGATGGGTCGGTCGCCTAATGATTGTCTCCTTGGTCCTGCTCCTAGGGGGATTGATCGGGGCTGAGGTTTGGACAGGGCGACCTGGGGTGTTGCTCCTGCAGACTCAACCGGAGACGTTGTTGCTCGAGCACAGCGGCGAGAACGGAGACCCCAGGAGGGTGAACTCGAACGAGAGCCTCGAGCTTCCCCCGGGACCCTATGAACTCCAGTTTTCTGCCGACGGGTATTTCCCCGAGACCAAGACGATCTCTGTCGCGCCTGGCGAGAAGACCCAAATTCAAGTGGCCCTAAAGCCGACAACCGGGCTCCTGAGATTCACTGAACTGCCCGAGGGAGCAACCGTTACTATCAATGGAGAGTCGTTGAACGAGCTCGACCCGACAGCCCCGGAAATCCGTCTTGAAGTCGGGAGCCATCAGATTGCCGTCGAGAAACCAAACTTTAGATCTCAATCCGCCGAAGTAACGATCGGGTCTGACCAGGTCAATGAGTTCCAGGTGAACTTGGAACCGGCCACCGGACGCCTGTCCTTGAAAACCGCACCGGAGGGGGCGATCGTCTTTCTAAATGGCAGACGCCTGGAGGATTCCAACGTCTCTGATCTTGAGGCCCTCGAACCCGGAACATATACGGTGAAACTCGAGAAAGCCGACCACGAGTCTGCAGAGAGAAAAGTTGAGATCCAAGCCGGGGAGACCGCGATGCTCGAAATGAAGCTCCAAAAGATCGTCAAAGTTGAACCAAAGCCGCCCGTACAGCCTGCAACGGCAGTTCCAGCGCCTCAGGTGGCCAGACCCCAACCGGTCTATCAACCTCCTGCGCCGCGATACGTGCCGCCTCCACCACGGCCACAGCCTGCGTCTCCACCACCGCGGAACGATGGTACGATAGATTGGAGATAGCATGAAAGCGGTGCCCAGATTGAGAACCCTCACCCTCACCCTATTGCTTTTTCTCATTGGAGTCGTGCTCTTGGGTTTGGCTCAGGCTCAAAGCATAAAAGATCGGCATTGCATCGTTTTGCTTTCCCACAACTTGGGGCAACAAGAACCGCTGCTGCAGACGATCGTCGCAACTCGGCATAGGTTGGGGATCAAAAAGGAGGAGCTACCGGTTGCCGAATTCGGGTGGGACGTTCCGTTGCACCAGCGCGTGATCAGCGGTCCGCTGGCCCTCAAGGAGTACCAACTTCCGTTGGTCTCGACCGGTCTCATCAATAGTGCCGGACTTCCCACGGCCGCCAATAAAAATCGACCTTCCTTGACCCTTCCCCAGGAGGTGATCGCCTATTACCTGATCAACGAATGGGCGCGGCGAGCGGGTCGAGAGCCACATCCTTGGAAATACACCTCAGTGCTTGAACCTCCCCGAGTAGACCAGCCAGAACTTAGGAGAGCAGGCGACGGTTCTGCCTTGGTGCTGATCCCTGAAGGGGAGTTTTGGATGGGCAGCGCCGAAGGCGAGATCGATGAACTCCCGCCTCACAAAGTTCAGCTTAAGGCCTACTATCTAGGGCAGACCGAAGTTACGGTTGAGCAATTTCGAGCATTTGTGGACGAGACGTCGTATCAGACCGAGGCTGAGCGTCGCGGCTTCGGTTTTGTCTGGGTCGACGGCGACTGGAAGCGGCAAAGCGGGGCCGATTGGCAAGACCCTGAAGGGCAAGGCAAGCCTGCCAAAGAGGACCATCCGGTGCGACAAGTGACCCTTCAAGACTGCCTCGCCTACTGCGATTGGGCCGGTTTACGCCTACCGACGGAGCAAGAATGGGAGAAGGCTGCGCGAGGAGGGCTCGGTCGCCAGTTTCCTTGGGGAGATGAGTGGGACTCAAGGCGAGTAGTGCACGGGGGAAGCGGCCCTGTGGCCGTGGGCTCACACCCCGATGGGGCTTCTCCCTACGGGGTGCTCGACCTGACTGGAAACGTTCGAGAATGGACCTCAACCCTTTACGGAGCTTACTCTCCTGGAGAACTCTTAGATCACGCTTCTGGACAACGATACGCCGTTCGAGGCGGGGCCTGGACCGAAGAGCGCACTTTCGCGCTCAGGGCAGCCTATCGATTCAGCGGGGTGGGGAACGTCTCCAACAACCTCACGGGATTTCGGGTCGCTGACGATCTCGACTCTCCGATGGGGTTGAGACGCTAAGGATCTGGTCCGAAATAACTTCCCGGTTTGGGCCGCCGATGCATCGGGGACCCTCTGGGTGCTGGCAGCGTTGGTTCTCACTTAAGTATTCTCGATACTAGGAGGCTGGCCGGAAACCCTCTCAAACTGAAACCGCCCCTGCTCACAGTCATGCACAGCGCTCCTCATTCGAAATACAACTAGGTATTACGGGCTTCGGAGCACTGCACCTTACTG
>JBJHCR010000267.1:0-9209 GCA_050486105.1 Vulcanimicrobiota bacterium | reverse complement strand
GGCCACCACCTTGGGGGCAGCTCTGTCTTCCCGGACTCGAGCTTCGATAATCTCTTTGATCCCACTCGGGGCGGAGGCTTTAGTGAGCACCGTGCGAGTTAACTGAGTCAGCTGTCGCTCGAATCTTACCGCTTCCGAACTCAAGGGATCTAAAGGCACAGAATCGTTCGGGCGGCTTTGAGCGTCCAGAGCGCCTTCGATCTGAGAGCTGAGTTGCCGGCTTCGAGACTCCTCAACCAGACCTACATGGCTCTGTTGGATCCTCTTGGAGAGACGCTCGTTGAAGTTCTCTATGGCCTCAAGCTCGTCTGCTGGTTCGGCTTCGGCCGCTGCTTCGAGCTTGGCCTGCAGTCGCTCAATCAAACTCTCGGGAGCCCGACGACGCTGGAGGCAATTCTTTATGGCTTGCTGGAGGTTTCGTTCAAACCTCTCTTGGGTCTGGTCACTCATGCCAAATCTTTTCTAGAGGTCCAAAAATCTAGGCTAATCCTGGTTTTCTGGGCGTCTTACGAGGGTCAACCAGAATTATTGTTCAGAGTTCCCGGACCGACCCGGAAGATAATTTGAGATTTTTTCCGCAAGTTCGTCCAGGCTGTAGTGACCCTCCCAACGGGCGACCACCGTTCCGGAACTGTCGACCAGCACGGATGTGGGAACGGCCTTGAGCTCGAAACGCTCGGCAGTTGAGGCCGCTCCGATGGCCACTGGAAATGGCAAGGGTTGCTGGCTCAAGAAATTGCGCACTCCGTTGGGCTCCTCATCGTAGGTCACCGCCAGAATGGAAAGCCCTCTAGGAGCATAGCGTTCGTGCAACTCGATGGCGCGCTGCAACAAGACTTCAGCGTTGGGGTCCCAGCGATGGGACCAAAACAGCAACAGATGCAGTTCATCGTCAGATTCTGCCGGCTTAAAGCTCACCGTGCTTCCGTCGGGTCCGGTCAAGTTGAAGGTTGGGCTTGGCTGACCGGTTTGACTGGCTTGGGCTCCGGCGTCCGTGGGGGTCGGTGTGGGCCCCACCTCAGGTCCGGAAGTCTGGCACCCTACAAGCAGAGGCAGATAAACCGCGAGCACAAAGAACGTCAACAGACGGCGCAGCACAGATCTCATAGGAGCGGAGCCTTCTTGTCACCCGGCTCAAGGACCTCTAGTGCGTCCGGAGGTGGAGCAGTGGGGTTGACGATGATGGATGATTCGTGGCGATAGATCACTTTTCCAGGAGGGCCGCCTTTCGGTTTTTTTAAGTGCTTGGCTTCGGTGGTGATCACTTCAGCCTGACCGTCAGTCTCGGCCTTGGAGTGCCGAGCGGCCAGCCAAGCAGCCGCCAATTTGGTCTCCTCGGATGGGACTCGTCCCCCCGACTTCAGTAAAACGTGACTGCCGGCTCCTTGTTTGATATGGAACCAGAGGTCGTCGCGGGCTGCTTGCTTGAGACTCAACCGCTCGTTCTGAGCTGGGTTTCTCCCAACCAGAATCAGGAAACCTTGGTGAGTGTAGCGTCGAGGGCCAGAGCTCGGAGCCTCGGGTTTTTTCTTCTTGCCCTGCCTTGTTCGTGGCCCGGGTGCCGAGACCGACACCTCGTCGAGGTCGGTGCGATTCTCGGCCTGTTCGCAGGCGTAAAGGAGCTCGTCCCAGTACGCTACTTCTTCTTCAGCGAGCTGAATTTGAGTGGTCAGGATGTCCAAGGCACGCTTTTTCTTCTTGGAACGCCGGTAGAAGATCTCGGCGTTCTCGGTGGCCGTCAGATGGGGCTGCAGCGGTATGGTCAGAGGACGTCCAGACCAATCATGGGTGGGAAATTCGCTTCTCCCTCGGGGGATGGAAGCGGCGTATGCCAACAGCAGATCGCCGTAGGTCTTATCGCGTTCGGCGGTTTCGGCTCCTCGGCGGTCCTGGCGCCTTTTCTGGGCTTTGCGAAGGGCCTTGTCCCGACCCTTCTTTAGGCGCTTCAGCAGTTCGCTCCGCTGGTCGGGCACGCCGGGCGCCACGGTTCCCTCGCTCCAACGAGCGGCTGCGGCTTCATTCATACTCGGGTGTGTCGGATCTTGAGCGCTATGAGTGAGTTCGCCATCAGCGGCTATGGCCGGAGACCACGGACCGCTTGGGCCAGTCTTGAGCACCTCTACGGTGTGGGTCCAGAACTCCAGGAAGGCAGCCTCTTGACCCTGGAGGTCGGCTGGAGTTCGGGCTCCACCTAAGGCTCGACTCAGGCGTCGGACCCACAAAGGAGAGAACCCCTGGCAAAGTTCAGCCAGGGCCGGTCCCAAATCCATGTCTGGGTGCTCTAATAGGGCTTGGTAGGCTTCAGGAGCGGGCAAGTCATAGGCCCAAGGCAGGTCTCCATCGTCTACTGCGAGGTTGGGCTGGTTGAGCCGAAACCTTCCTCGAGAAGGATGGAGCCCTCGGCAGATCCCCTCTTCGTCCACCAGGAGCAGGCTGCTAGGCCGGCCGCTCCAGTCCAGGACCAAGGAGGTGCCGGAATGAAAGCCCAAGTGAATGCGCCGCTCTAATCCAGGCATATCGAAGGAGATCAGCCTGGTGCCCCCGATCCTCTTGCGGCCTAGCATAACAAAAGAATTCGGGACTAGGGCCGGAGGATGGTTCTCGCCGATGAGATGAAAGCGACTTCGCTCAGGATGCACGCTCAAGATCAATTTGTCCGTTCGTCCCGGGGAACGAAGGTGCAGCAAAACATCGTCGGCGCTCAAGAGCGAAAACTTCTGCAGCCGAGAGCCCAGAAGTCGGTCTTTCAGCTCAAGATATAAGGCGCGGGCATTGAAACTGTCGAGGCTCATAGCCTAGAGGTTTGTGCCCTGTAGCTTTGGGCCCTCTTGGCGCCTCTAGGGTTCGCTTATTCCGAGCCCGAAGTGCGAGTTCAGCCAGGAGTAGGAGTTAGGAGTGATCTTTGACCGACAAACTGCAGTCCTTAGAGACTTTTTTGGAATCCCGGCAGGCTGAGGGAGAGAGAATTCAGAGCGGAGCGGGGTTCACCATTCGTCGGGATCTGGTGAGCGTTCTTGGGTTTGGAGAGGTGGATCTGCAGCACGGCTTAGTGTTGTCCGAACTCTCTCAGTTTCGGGCGCTGCAGACCATGGCTGATTCTCTTCTGCCGTTTCCTCACGCCTGGCTGGTTAAGGTGATTCAGGGCGTGGTGGCTTCAGAGCGTTGCCGGGAGATTAGGTTCGAACTTCACCGAGAACAGACGGTGATCACTTTGGAAGGTTTCGCCTGGGATTTCCAAGAGCTCATCGAGGGCTTCTTGGATCCAAAGGTGAGTGAAGATCGGGCATTAGGTCACTTGAAACAAGCTCTATGGGCTATAGCCTTAACTTGCCGATGGTCCTTCACTTTGTACCTTTCGGGTTTGGCTCAGGCGCTGCATTGGGATGGACGCAAATTGAGTCTGGGCTCTACTCCCACTGCGGCTCCGCAGGCTCGCCTCGTGGTTCACTTTCCGGAACCTGAGGAGAAAAGGGCCGCTGACTGGAAAGCCAGGGTCAGCGGGCAGTTACAGGAATTGACGCGCCGTGGTTTCGTTTGTCCGCTGCCCCTGTGGGCAGATGGGCGAAGGATAGATGGCTTGCAACACTGTCCAAGCCATGGCTTGGGCCCCCGTCGGCAGATCATCGCTCTCGGCAATCTCTATGCCCGCCTTCCCAGCATCGGACTCCCTCCCGGCAGCGGACTTGCCGGAGAAATAGCGCCCGGTGAAAGTCCGGTGTTCAATCCTGAGCACTGTCGAATGCTGTACTCGCTGGCCGCCTATTCCGGTTCAGACAGGCAAAGCGGACTGATTCCTCCCAAGGGAGACTATGCAAGAGTTTACTGGGTTCAGGATGGAGCGATCGTCGATGAGGAGAGATTGCTGGCGCCGCTGCCGAGTTTTTCTGTGGCTCTGTACCTGAGCAGCGAAGGGCTGGTCACGGATATGAGTGGTTTCCGTTTGCGGCGCTCCGAAGAGCGAGAAAGGCGAGTGCTCGAGGCCTGCGAAACTTTGATTCCGGTCTTGGGCAAAATGGAATCCGCCGGTCTCAGAGTCGGCTGTGCAGGGGGGGCTGAGGTCCCCATTTCAAAGAGCAACGGTGCTGGGCGTCAGACTCTGATGTTTGGCGCCTTAGGAGTGGGACTGAGCTTCTTTTGGCCTTTCGGCGCAGCCTTGGCTTTTGGGGCCAGCATCTATGGCTTGGGTCGCCTGATATCAGGAGAGTCAGGGTCTAAAGAGGGGCCGACGGAGCCTTTCGTCATGCCCCCAGCTCAGGAGTTCTCTCATCTAGTCGAGGCTCTGGAAGCCAGGCTCAAAGACCTCCCCCCAGGCTCACCCGACCAACGCGCGAGTTGGGCCAAGGGTCGTTGGGATTAGCCTCTCAAGACTACGGAAAAGCTCATCTTGGACCGGGATAAGGAGAGAAACCGCTGAAGATCTTTGGAGCCTTGCCCGGAGGTGCCAGGCCACTCCTGAAAATGCGAACCGTGTTGGGTCACCCTGGGCCGGGCCACACCGCCACTCGGGTGGGTACGCCCGGTCCGGTTCCGACGATCAGGTCAAGCACGCTGTCACCGTTGAAGAATGTCGAGGTTCTTCCAAAGCTGATGTGCAAGAGGTCAAGCGCAAGGGCAAGACGGTGGGGGCCTCATAGACTTTTGTTTGGGCTTACGGCTCGATTTTGTTCTTGATTTGTAGCCTCAAGTGGATGGAGTGGCCCCCATCAAATTGTTGGCCTACCTCAGAGCTTTGCTCAGCAATGAATACTCTGGCTTGGTCTGCGGTGAGAACTAGAACAGAATTGCTTTCCCAGTCCATCTGAAAATTCTGTACCCGATCAGCGCGAAAGACCGGTTGCCCACTGACTTCTTCACCGAAGGGGAGAAGATAGATCTCAGTTGGAGTTGGAACCGTGGCATTGGTTTCTCTTGTGACAAGTGCCGCCTCCACGGTACCGAGTGCGTTGGACTTGCGTTCGATTTCTCGGATTGGTGGTGGGGTGCCCATAAGAACCAAGAACTCTTCTTGGTGATTCGTTGAAGAATGTTGAGGTTCTTCCAAAGCTGATGTGCAAGCGGTCAAGTGCAAGGACAAGACGAGCACCAGAACCAGAAGTGAGGGCCGGATGCCCCTTCCTGGGAGAACTGTTTCCTCCATTCTCATCATATCAGCTTAGCCATCTAGTGTATTCGGGATCTTGCGATGTCTGGAGTTATCCCGACTTCAGACTTGCACTTCCAGCTCGGCCCCGCTGCTTTGGACGATTTCGTGGATTTCAAGTTTGACCGGTCCGGTGAAGGCCTCGGCTCCGAGTTTGCGGTTGGCGGCGTGCTGTTGTTTGAAGTTGTCGGATTCGGTCCAGGCCCGGAAGGCGGCCTCGGTTTCCCAGAAGGTTAGCACCACATAGGGGTCCTCGGGCTTACCGGGTTTCAGTAGACGGTAGGCGATGAAGCCGGGTTGGCTGTCTACTGCTCCAAGGCGTTCTGCAAATCTCTGCTCGAAGGCCTCGGCATGGTCGGGATGGACGGGGATGCGATTGGCTACGGTGATCATGGCTCTTAGGGGGTGGCTCTCTTTCCTTGAAAGGCTCCTTGGAATTTGCTTCCGGCCTGGAGATTGGACCAGGTCCCGCGCAGCACCTCTCCGTGAACCTGGCCTTTGAAGACTCCCCCCGAGGAACTCATACCCGAGAAGTTGCCGTCGGAATCGAGCCTGCCCGAGACGGTGAAGGTCTCGTTGTAGACTCTTGAGGTGACCGTTCCATCCACCAGGCCTTGCTGGTCTACCGTGATCGAGAACTCTCCACGCTCACTGATTCCGTCGGTGGCGCTGAAGGTCCCTGAGTAGCGACCAGTGGCGGGAGAGGACAGGGCCGGCAAGCCAAGCAGCAAGAGCAGAGTGACGACGATTCTGAGCAAGAGGCCTCCTAAGGGGAGCGTTGACTTGCAATCAGTTCGTGTTTCGACGCAGAATCCTGCCTCCTAGGAGAGGTGGGACCTTTGAGTTCTCTTTCAGGGTCACTGCGTAGACTCAAGGCATGCTCATTACTTCACAGTTTTCTCGAAACCCGGCTCCTCTGGGTAGCCACGCTCCGTCTTGGCCGGCTCAGCCTGAAGCGGGGGCCAACCAGGCCATCGCTCAGTGGGGTTTGCTGCAGAAAGGGTGGATGGGTTTCGACCAAATACCATGGGTGGCCGAGCTTCGTAAGGACTATCCTGAAGCTATCTCCCTGGCTCAGACCTGCTCCATCACTCGGCCCGAGTTTCGAGAGCAGGTGACAGAGCTGTTTCAGCAGGCTCCCGCCGAAGACCGCCCGCGCTTGCGGGACTACTTTGCCGGCAAACTCGGTTTGGAAGAACTCAGCTGCCGCCGCAATGGGGCCGGGGCCGGAATGTGCGATAAGCGCTCGGCCTTTCAAGAGATTTACCAGATCGCTAATCAGGCGGTTCAAGACTCTAGCGTTTCCGGCCCTGACCAGATCCTCCATCCAGCGGCTGAGGGGTCGGTACTTCCTGCCGGGGGTATCTTGGTATGACTCTAGCGGAGTTCGAAGTGCTCCCTGGTAACTCGGTCCAGTTGGCAGCTTAGAGGCAAGCTGTGTGCATGCTGATATCGACCTAGCGCCAAAGCTGTCTGGTCTCCGAAGGTTCCGTCCAGGGCACCCTCATAGAAGCCTGCGCTATGCAAACGCTCCTGCAGGAATTTGACGGCGTCAATGGGAGGGTTTTTCAGCCAGTCTTGATCCTCTCTTTGAATTTCCGAGCCGAACAGAAACACCGGCACTCCAACGTCGAGGGCTCCTTCGGCGAACAATTCGTCCATGTCCTGATCCCGAAGCGCCACGCAGCCAGCGGTCCAATTCCAGGAGATCCCCCTGCCGTGAATCTGGATCTCGCCTCCAATACTACGGCTGGGTTCAATGAATCCCAATTCGGCGTGGAGGTCCCTGCGTACGAAGTCGACCGGTCGAGGATAGTCGATGTCGTAGGCTCGGTAGTAGGTGGCTCTCGGCTGCAGATTGGTGATTTCATACCAGCCTTCGGGGGTTGAGGAGTAATCTACGCAGTATTTTCGGTGTTTCGGCGCTTTACCCAGGGCGATCGCATACTTCTTGGCATAGGTGTCTCCGTCCCAGATTTCTAAGACATAATGGGATTTGTCCACCAAGATTGTGGGACCAGCCAAGGAAGGTAGGTCTCTGGGCTGCGTCTCAATTTCCGCCGCAATCCACTGTTCCTCAGCATTCAGAGCCAGATAGTAGAGGTGCATTCCGTCGGGCACGTTCTTGTCGAGGAAGGTGGGTTCTGTAAGTTCAAAGATGGACAAATTCTGGGAGGGCAAGAGCTGAATAGGACTATAACTCCGGTATAGCTTGCTTGTGGGCCAAGGAGTTCGGACAACGATTCCCGCTTCGGTCCACTCCAGTTCGAGTTTTAGATCCCTGATCTGCTTCTCTGGGCTCAAGACCGGGGAGAGCGAGTTCGCATTATGCTCCAGGTATTTGGAAATACCAACCGGACCAAGGGTCAAGACAACCATTCCCAAGACAACACAACCCAAGACGATGATCAGCCCAAGTAACAACTTGAGCAGTTTCCGGTCCCGCATACCCTAGAGTATAGCCTAACGGCAGTGAGCATCTGAATAGAGTTTCCTGACATACCTTAAGAAAGACTTGGGAAAGATGAGGGGTCACGTGCTTGTCTAATCCCCAGGCAGCAGCCGCCTTTCGAACGATGATGGAAAGACGGCCCCGGTCGATTTTTCGACCACCGGTGCTCAAGAAGAGGAGCTGGCCGGAGCCGGGAGCGGCCTGTAGGGGTCGAACATTCAAGAGATAGTCTTCCAGCCAGGCGGCGGCTTCCTCGCCGAAGGGTAGTCGACGGCTCTTTCCTCCTCTGCCTCGGGCCACAAAAAGCTCTAGTCTCTCCAGGTCGACATCGCCGGTCTGTAGTTCACGAAATTCGGTATTGCGGATAGCGGTGGCGTACAAAAGCTCTAAGCTGGTACGGTTTCGGATTCCAAGCTGGGTGGCGATGTCGGAACTTGCGAGCAACCGCTCGGTCTCGCCTTCGGAGAGCAGACGGGGGGGGAAGAGTCCTGGGAACCTTGGGGTGACGAAGATGAGCCGCAGGATTGATGAGGATCATAGCCTCCTCGGTCAGATAGGCGATAAGAGAGAGATAGTCTTGTGACACTAGATTAGGAGAGATATAATGGGACAGAGATGTCCCTAGGCCAAGAGATTAAGAAGCAGCGCAAGCTGAGAGGGTGGCCTCAATCAGAGTTGAGCGAGCAAAGCGGTATTGATGTTCGCAACCTCTCTCGGTACGAAACAGATACTGTTCAGCCGAGGAAAAAGACCTTGATAAAGCTGGCCGAAGTCTTCAGTGTTCCCGTCGAGGAACTTCTAGATCTATCAGCCGTCAGTCAACAGATTGATATTCCTGACCCGGAACTCTACGAGCAGTTCCAACAAGTCGCTGAACTCAATGAAGAAGATCGATCAGCTCTCAAGCGAATTATCCAGGCTGTTCTGGTGAAAAATCAGATACACAGCCTTACGGGTTAACTATGACAAAGCAAGAACTCATCAAGGAGCTTCAAGAATTGCCAGATGACGCACCTTTAGAGCGGATCGCCGCTGAGCTTGAAAGAGCTAAGTTTATGGCAAGGGTCCAAAGAGGGCTGAGCCAGCTTGACCGGGGAGAGCGAGTTTCCCAGGAAGAGATAGAAGAAGAGATCGATGCTTGGCTAGCCGAATGAAGGTCTTCTGGTCATCTGAAGCCCTCCTCAAACATCGCGAGATCAGAGAACACATAGCCTTCGACAACCCTAGCGCAGCACGAAAGTGGGCTAAAGAAACCAGGGACGCCACTCGAAAACTCACAGAACTGCCTATGATTGGTCGCGTCGTTCCTTAATTCCGGAGAGAGGGATTTCGCGAAATTATTCACGGTCGCCACTACAGGATCGTTTATCGAATTCTCAATGAAGAGATCGAGATTGTAACGATTGCTCACACTGCCCAAAACATTGAGAGCTTGTTTTAATAGGGCCCTCAGCCCCCAAAGCCTGTCAGACCTTTGAATTTCCCGAAGATCGGGTCGCCCTGGAATCCAAGGAGTCGCATGTGGCCGGGATGATCAGGTTGTTTCCACCGGTCCAAAAGTGAACCACCTCTGGGATCGCATGAAATGGCGGTTCCAGAGATCAAAGAAGCCCCTCT
>JBJHCR010000266.1:0-9237 GCA_050486105.1 Vulcanimicrobiota bacterium | reverse complement strand
CCGATCTGGTTGATGATGTACAGGCGTTTCAGGTTAATTCTCTTTTCCTCGAGGCCATGTCCAACGACCAGAAGCTTGGAGACCTCCTCGAAGTCCTAGGACAGCGCTCTCAGCGTTGTCCCTTTTGGATGGGCGGCTGGGCGCCGGTGCTCTCCGCTTGGGCGAGCACCTGGACTCTGGAAGGTTCGCTGGTGGACCGAAGGGGCCATCCTCTCGGAGGGCTGGTAGTTACCGCCCAGAATGCCGAGCAAGAGGCCGTGTCATGGAGTTTCTCCCGCTCGGACGGGAGCTTTTCATTGCGGCTTGGCACCGTGAATTGGCAACAGCTTGAACTCTTGGTTTCCGGGAGGGGGGGGCTGCTGTTGTTGTCGTTTGAGCTCGATGAACTTCCTAGCGATGTGGAAAGACTCGAGGCCTTCGTGGTTCCTACGGTCGGCGGGGTGGTCCGCCAGAGCGACGGAAGACCCTTGGAAGGAGCTCGCCTCGAGGCTTGGAGTTCCTGGGCCACCACTGATAGAGATGGACGGTTCTTGCTGCCTGTGGACCGTACTGGGGACGAGTTGTACTTGGAGGTGTTCGCGGCCTCTGGTCAGCCGTTGGGCGGATATTGGAAGGTGATTGTCCCTGAGTCGGATCCTTATGACCTCGGCGAAAGAGTCGTGCCTGCGCCCGATCCGAATTGGCCGGACTCCGAACAGCCCTTACTGGCCCAGCATCCGGCGGTCCAACCCCTCCTGTCAGGCTTGGAGGGGCTCGCATAGAAGTTCTGGTCTCATTGGGAATCCTGTCCCTTCTTTCCAGCCGAGGACGATTAAGAAAGGAGACACTTAATCTAGTATGATAGTTCGCTTATACCAGTTTTTGGTCTGGTCTTTAGGCTATCTCTTGATCGACCTGTACCGGACCGTGAATCGAGTGATCGGTCGAGAGCCACTTCTCAAGCCGGAGGTTGAAGGACTCTCTCCGGTGGAGATCGCTAGGGTCTGCATGCAATCTTGTCTCGAGGAGCGCCGAGTTGGCCCACGTGAGACAGCCACCGTTCTCTGCGCCGGATTTCGTCACTTCCGTGAGCCCTGGGCTCGGGACTTTGGGTTTGCGAGCTTCGGTCTCTTGGCAGAAGGTCGGGGTGACGTTGTTCGCGATGGGGTCAAGCTGTTTTTTCGTCATCAGCGGGCTAACGGCCAATTGCCCTTGAAGTTGCACTCAACCAATCTTTTGGAGCGTTATCTTCACTCATTTTTTGCTCGAGTTCAGCCCGTGGATTCAGGTTTGATTCCCAAATTTATTTCGGCTCACGGCACTCGCTCCCTCGACTCGGTTCTGTTGATCTTGATCGCTTGGGGAGAATGCGTAGAGCAGACCGACGACACGGAACTGGCCATCGATCTGCACGGGCAAGCTGTTCTGGCTTTGGAATGGGTGCAGAGGTATCGTGGTGATAATGGCTTGCTGAACCAGGGGCCTTTCTCTGATTGGGCTGACTCGATCGGGCGCAGCGGCGCGGTCCTCTACACCAATGTCCTCTGGTGGAAGGCGCTCTTAGCCTTGGAAACGGTTGAAAAGCGACTGCCCCACGTTTTTTCGCTCCGCCGCGAAAGCGCCGCAGAAGTGGGAAGCCGGATCTTGGAGCAGTTGTACGACGAGAGCCGCGGTTATCTGCGGAATTCTCCCAGTTCCCCGATTTTCACTACCGCCGGGAACGCTATGGCTGTGGCCTGGGGACTCACAAACCCGGAGCAGAGTTCGGCCATCCTCGATTATGCGAAACAAAAGGGTATGGGAAGCCCCGTGCCGTCAAGGGTCACCGACCGAGAGTATCCTTTCTATCTGGTTGGACCAGAAATGTGGATCGCTGGGATTCGCTCTTATCACACTTCGTGCTCCTGGATGTGGATCGGGGGATGGCACGCAGTGGCCTGCTACCGAGCAGGACGAGCTAAAGAGGCTCGGGAGTTGGTGCAAGCGATGCTGGCCACGGTGGAGCGAGACCGCACGGTTTACGAGGTGCACGATCGGCAAGGGAAACCTTTGGCCACTCGCCTTTATCACTCCGAGGAGCCGCTGTCCTGGAACGCCGCTGTGCTTCTTTATGCCTATCACGAGGTGGAAATGGAGGGCCCTCTATGAATCAGGGAGTCGAGCGTATGAGGGTGGGGATGTTCACCAACGTCTATTTGCCCACCACGAATGGGGTCGTCGTTTCTGTAGAGACCTTTCGCAAGGCTCTGACCCAACTGGGGCATGACGTCTTCATTTTTGGCCCCGATTGTGGGGAAATCGAAGATCGAGCCCCCTATATCTTCCGCTATCCAGCCATTGAATTGCCTTTGCAGAAGTACCCATTGACGCTTCCGGTCTCTCCGTTCATCGACCGCCTACTACCTTGCCTGAAACCACACGTCTTGCATGCCAACCATCCCGCTCTCTTGGGTCGGGTGGCGGCTCGAAAGAGCCAAGAGCTCGATCTTCCCCTGGTTTTCACTTACCACACTCGCTATGCCGACTACTCCCACTATGCTGATCCCTTACCCCAGGAGAACGTGAAGGACTTTATTCACCATTGGCTGGCGAGTTTCATGGAACAATGCCATTGGGTGGTGGTCCCCAGCGAAAGTATCAAGGAGATGGCATCCAAGCACTATGGGGTTTCTGAGCGGATTTCCGTCGTTCCCACGGGAATAGACACCCAACGGTTCCAGCGCACCAGCCAACAGGATGCCCGCGAAGAACTCGGTTGGAAGCCCGAAACTCGTTATTTGGTTTCCATAGGTCGCCTAGCCAAGGAGAAGAGTTTCGATCTGCTGCTCGATTCTTTCGCAAAACTCGAAGATGCGACCACTCACCTAGTCATTATCGGTTCCGGGGATGAAAAGAAAGCCCTTGAGCGAAGGGCCTCGGACCTCGGTTTGGCCGAGCGAGTGACCTTCACCGGACTGGTGCCTTTCGAGCAGGTCTCCACCTACCTGTGCGCTTCGGATCTGTTTGTTTTTGCCAGCATCACCGAAACCCAAGGTCTGGTGACTCTAGAAGCCATGGCGTCAGGTCTGCCGGTGGTGGCCGTCGACGCCAGCGGCACGCGAGAGGCGGTGGACCCAGCTTGCTCCATCCTGACCGAGCACGATGCCGAGGCTTTGGCCGTTGGTATTCGAGAGATGTTGGGTCGCCAGGACCTGCCTGCGGTACGGAAGGCGGCCAGGCTGCGGGCTTCAGAGTTTGATATTCTCAGCCAGGGTCGGGCTATGGTTGAGGTGTATAAGGCTGCTCAAGAGGCTCACAGGATGGGACAAACCGTTCTCAAAGTGACCCACGAATGGAAGAGGCGCTGGGAAGAGTTCTTAGGTTTTTTTCGATGAGCCATCCTCTAGACGAGCCCCTAGGCGATATCGATGTCGGCCAATTCCGGGAGGCTGCTCGGCGCTTGGTTGACCTGACAGCCGATTACCTCGGCGCCCAATCTTACCCGGAACCCATTCTGTCGCAGGTTGCCCCGGGGTTTGTCAAGGAGAATCAGCCGAACGCCCCTCCTATTCAGGGCATCTCACCAAGTCAAGCCTTGGCCGAGTTTGAGTCGACCCTCTGGCCGGGGCTGACACACTGGAATTCTCCGAGATTTTATGCCTATTTTTCCATCTCCGCCTCAGTCCCGGGAGTCCTCGCGGAGTGGCTGTCCGCGGTGCTCAACCAGCAGGCCATGCTATGGCGCACTTCGCCGGTTTCCACCGAGTTGGAGTCGGTGACCACCGATTGGTTGCGGCAAGCCATGGGGCTACCCGAACCCTATAGAGGGGTGATTTACGACACCGCATCAGTGTCCACCTTACACGCCCTAGCGGCTGCACGTGAGATGGTCGCTCCAGAGGTCCGGCTCGAAGGGCAAGGAGGTCGGACCTTTACTGTCTACTGTTCAGAGCACACTCACTCGTCCATCGACAAGGCGGTTCTCTTGCTGGGCATCGGGCAGCGACAGTTGCGCAAGATTTCCTGTGATGAGGACCTCAGGATGAACCCGATGGCGCTCCAGCGCGCCTTGAGGGAGGACCGAACCTCAGGGTTTCTTCCGGTGGCCGTAGTGGCGACAGCTGGCACGACATCCACGGCCACCATCGACCCCATCCGAGAGATTGGTGAGGTGTGCCGTCAGGAGAAGGTTTGGCTGCACGTGGATGCTGCCTATGGAGGGGCGGCCGCCTTGGTTCCTGAGGTCCGACCTCTATTTCAAGGCTGGGAGAAGGCTGACTCCATAGTATTCAACCCTCATAAGTGGCTTTTCACTCCTTTCGATTGCTCGGTCCTTTTTCTCAAGGACATGGAGCCCTTGCTGAAAGCCTTTTCGTTGACTCCGGAGTATCTGCGCAACGACCAAAGTGACACCACGCTCAACCTCATGGACACGGGAATACAGCTAGGTCGTCGGTTCAGATCGCTGAAGCTTTGGCTGCTTTTTCGCTGTTTCGGCCTGAAAGGTTTACGAGAGAGGGTTGCCTACCATCTGCAGTGCGCTGAATATTTCGCCGGGCTAATAAAAGACTCGGAAGACTTCGAGTTGGCGCTTCCGGTAGGTTTGTCTCTGGTTTGTTTTCGCTGGAAGGGCCAGCCCAATCAGGCCCAGATGGACTTGATGAAAACTATCAACGACGGAGGACAGTTTTTTCTGTCTCACACCAAAGTGCACGATCGCCTCGTGTTAAGGTGCGCTATCGGTCATATTCGAACTCGGCTTGAAGATTTAAGGCTACTGTTCGAGGCTTTGTCGGTCGCCGTCCGGAGCTGAAGTCACTTCGGGGAAGTACATTCTGGGGGGTGGAAGACCAGCTCGCTGGGCCGGGGGGACCTTCTGGTGCTCAAAGGGGCAGTGTCTGCAGCCATTTCCGCAACAGATTCCTCGACGCTGATGGTAGCGCTCGGTGAGGACAAATTTTCCGTCCTCTAGATAGAATTCGTCGGGCTCAAGTGGGCGCAAGGGCTTCCTCAAAGCGCTCTTTCATGAGCTGATAGACTTGGGGGAACCTTCTGGGGTGAATGGGCCGACGGTCTAGGCCCACCAAGGCGTGCTCCGACTCTCCCTGGACAACCAAGGTTTTCGGGTTTTCACCAAGGTAGCCCTCATAACCCATGCGGCACCTGAGCCCCCGAAAATAGGTTGGAAAGGTGCGCAAGTAGAGGGAGTCGCCGTAGGTTAAGGCGCTGGAGATTTCGACTTGGTACTTTAGCACGGGCGCCAGAAGACCAGCCTTTTCGAAATCTTGGTAGGGCAGCAGATGTTCTTTGAAAAAGTCGGTGCGGCCTTGTTCAAAATAAACCGGGTAGACGGAATGATGTACCAACCCCATAAGATCTGTTTCGGCATATCTGATCAGGATTTGGCTGACAGTTTCCACGATGGATCTCAGTGATTCTCCCTTGGCTCAGGACTCGGCCAAAAGAACGAGAAGGCCTAGAAGTCACAAAACCCGGAGAAAACCGGGTCTTGCTGAGTTGCCGTCTGCTATCTTGGAGACGGACGGGACTCCAAGAGCCTTGATTCGCCTGGGTTCTCAGGCGCCCGTGTCCCTTAGAGGTGCATCCGAATCTTAAGCTTGGCTGTTGAGTTTCTTCATCAAGCGGGATTTTTTGCGGGCCGCTTGATTCTTGTGGATGATGCCTTTGGACACGGCTTTATCGAGTTCGGAAACGGCTTTGAGAACCAAGGCCCCTGCGTTCTCAGACCCTTCAGCCATCACCGAACGCGCTCTCTTCAAAGAAGTGCGAACCTTAGACTTGATCACTTGGTTGCGCTGTCTTCGACGCTCTTGAACTTTGATAGCTTTCTTTGCACTTTTGGTGTTGGCCACTGAAATTTTCTCCTCGGAACGACATGAGACTTAGATCTTGCGATCGTCCCGCCAAATAATAGTAAGGTAATCCGCGACAGTATAGTTCCACCAGGCTAAGGAGTCAAGATCTGATTTTTTGTCGAGCGCTGGTGCCCAGGTCCGCTTTGAGGCTGGAACAATCTCGAGTAGGCGGTTGAATCCTGCGAGAGTTGGAAATACTTCAAATCATGAGCAGAGCTAAGAAGTGCACAATATCGAATCCGAGTCAGAGTACAGGGCATTGGGATAGGTTAGGCATAGGAGTCACCTTGCTTTGCCTTGTCCACTGCGCTGCTCTTCCGATCCTGGTGGTGGCCTTTCCCCTTTTGGGGTGGTTCCACGGTGAATCGAGCCACTTGTGGCTCACCTTAATGGCTATCCCCACTGCTTTTCTGGCGCTCTTCCCTGCCTATCGTTCTCACGGCCGAATCCTCGTTCCCTTGTCGGGATTCATCGGCCTCAATCTCCTAGTGGGCGCAGAACTGTATGGTCATTTTCTCGGCCATGGAAGTGAAACTCTCCTGTCTTTGACCGGTGCAGCCTTGCTGATCGGGGCTCACTGGGTGAATCTGCAACTGCAAAGGCCTTCTTGCCGCTGATTTCCACGAACCTTCTTGCCTTTGCCGGTTTGCCGTGCTACCTTGGTAGCAGTCGCTTCTGCGAACGAAGGTGTTGTTCGGGCACTAGTACTGAGCCGATGTTTTTACCTGGGGAGTAGTACTCCACTTTCTTGTGTTGAGTACCGCCTGTCTTTTGAGAGGCGGCGTCCTAATAGAGAGTGGGCCAGAGGTGCGCCCGCCTGCTTTTGCAGGTTCAGGTACAGGCTCGCCGCCTCGTTCGCGGTGCGGCTTTTTTCGTTGTCTCCTTGGAACTGCGCAGGTCTCACTGCGCTGCTTTCGAACTCCGTGGTCTATCTGCGCGCTGAGGCGTGCACTCGATGAGGAGGCAGAGCATGTCGGAGCAATCATATCACGACCCCCGGGAAGCTTTCGAGTACCTTTTGGCTCACGGTGCTGTTCGTTATGATCGGGAAGGCGCGGTGACTCACCTACCGTGCTCCCTGAGCCCCTGGAAAGCTCCCGCAGCCTTCGTAGAAGAAACCCAGCAATTGACCCCATTTTTCACGGACCTATACCACCGAGTGGCCCAAGACGATGATTTTCTCCACACTGAACTAGGCGCGGCGCGGATGGTAGATCCTTTTATTGCGCGACTTTTCCACGCTCTGGAACATGAAGCCGAGAAGAAGCCTTGCCTCTATCTCAATCGAAACGATTGCATGCCCAGTCTCTTGGAGGACGGCAAGATCTGGCCAAAGCAAGTTGAGATGAATCTGATGGCCTCGGCTCTAGGGGAAGCCTCATCCATCGTCACCAGAATGCATCGATTCCTAGGTCAACACCAAGAAGTGTCTTTGCTCGACAATCGGGCGGGAGAGGGTCTAGCCCAGGCGCTCGCCGAGGGGTACCGAGCCCTTGGTGGGCAAGGGGTGGTGCTTTTTCTGGTGCCCACGGGAGAGGTCTCGGTTTTTGATCAAAGGATACTCGAATCTCGCCTAGTTGAGCGTTATCAGGTGCCGACCTTAAGAGCTACCCTGGAAGAACTGGGAGACGAGGGAGAGCTTCGCCAGGGGCAGCTTTGGTTTCGTGGTTTTCACGTAAGCATAGCTTACTTTCGGACGGGCTACGCGCCCTACCATTACCCCGTGGAGGCAGCTTGGACGGCCCGAAACTTGATCGAGGCCAGCAGTGCCGTCTCAGTGCCGTCGGCACGCACTCAGTTGGCAAACACCAAGCTCATCCAATTGCTCTTGGCCAGCGAGGAAAATTTGCAAAGGTTTGTTCCCGCCCAGGCCGCTCAGCGATTGGCCAAGGCTTGTGTGGCCTTCAGCAAGCTCGATGAGCCGTATCTGGAACATGAATCGGGTAAGGATGCAGCCATTTCCAACCCCGATGCCTGGGTTCTCAAACCTCACCGA
The DNA here is from genome assembly GCA_050486105.1 of Vulcanimicrobiota bacterium. Taxonomy (GTDB): domain Bacteria; phylum Vulcanimicrobiota; class Xenobia; order Xenobiales; family JADMJV01; genus JAEXNA01. The sequence goes on along the minus strand of JBJHCR010000266.1, from coordinate 1,407 downwards.
GAGGGAGGGGGAAATAACTTTTTCTCAGCTCAGATGGTGGAAAAGCTTAAGGCTATTGATGAGGCCGAGTCCGAGGCGTACATCTTGATGGAGAAGATTCGCCCTCCGGTTTTCGAATCTGTGAAGATGGTTGATCGTGAGGCTTTGCCCTGTCGCTGCGTGACCGAATTAGGATTTTTTGGAACCGCCTTTTATCCCGAGCCTGGGGGAGCATCCGCGTTCAATCGAAGTCAAGGCTACCTCTTGCGCACTAAAGATGAAGGAACCGACGAGGGGCTGGTTCTCGGCGGATTTTCGTTTCTCGATTCGGTTGCTTTGCCATGAGGCCGGCGGTCTGTTTTTTTGAGACCCGCCTTTTCGAACTTTTATGCACGGCCAAGGATGTCGGCCATGATGCGGACTTGGGAATGGTCATCGAGAGCGAGAGAGTGGAGACCAACCGTGTTGAAATCGAGTTGCGCTTCTAGGAGGCTGCTGATTTAAACGGGGACGTAACGCTTCGCTTAATTCAGCAGCCTCCTAGGGCTCGTTTTCGCCTTGCTCTCCAGGGTAAGTCGACTCGTAATTCGACTCCCCGGTAGCGAGCAACAGTTCGGCGTGGGCGACGGCTGCGTCGTGTTGAGCGGCTAGGAGGTTCATGCGGGCTCGAGAGGTGGCCTCCAAGGCATCAAGGATTTCCAAGTGGATGGAACGTCCCAATTGGTTGCGGAGGCGGGCTATACGTAGGTCTTCTTCGGCTTGATGAACCTCGTGTCGAGCCAGGATGGCATTTTTGTTGGCGGCGTCCCAACGGGCCCGCGACGCAGCGACCTGACGAGCGACCTCAAGCTCGGCTTCACGGAGTTGGAGCCTTCTGGTTTCGGCGTTTGCCTTCTGCAGGTTAAGACGCGCTCGACGATCGCCCCCGTCCAAGATGGGGAGAGCAACCGACACTCCCCCGGAAAATCCGCCATCGTACGGTCCTCCCCCCGCATTAAGCGGTCTGGTGGCCACTCCTTGGTATTGCACCCCCAGATAAACTTGAGGCCGGTACTCCGCCTCCACGGCTTCGACCTGGTACAGTGCCTGAACCACTCCGTGACGCGACGCCACCAGATCGGGACGCTCGCTTAAACCTAGGAGGATGTCCGTCTCAAGGTCGGTAGCTCTGCGCTCCGGGAGTGCCAGGATTTCGGGATAAGTGAAAGGACTCACGACAGATACACCCATGGCTGCTTTCAAGTCGGCTTCGGCCACGGTGAAGGAGGCTAGGGAACTGTTGTACTGTTGCTGGGCGTCAGCGAGTTCGGCCCTGCTGCGATAGACCACGAAACCGGCGACTCGGCCGGTTTCGAGTTGCTCTTCAAAGATTCTCAAAACTTCCTGCTGTTCGCTGACTCGCCATTGAGCAACCTCCACCTGCCGCCG
>JBJHCR010000265.1:4759-9237 GCA_050486105.1 Vulcanimicrobiota bacterium | reverse complement strand
ATTCATAGTAGTTGTTGAAGAAGTTTCTGGGTAAAACGATTTCCTCATCTGAGGCTAAGCGCTGAGTCTGCCTTCCATGAATGTAACTGGTCTCGATGCTTAGGTGGCTCACGAATCGACCATGGTCTTGGTTCTGGAGATTCAGTGAGAAGGCTAGAGCGTTGCGGCTGCCCAAGACGTTGGCACTGAACGACTCTTCGTAGGGATCGTCGAAGGCTACGCTGGCTGCGCAGTGGATCACGTTGGTGATACATTTCTTGAGCTCTTCGAGCACCGCCGGCTCGAGACCCATGTTGGGCTTTTCGATGTCACCGGCCACAAAATGGAACTTGGTGGCCACCTCTGATCCCTCGAGCCAGAGCTGCTTCAGCAAGTCTTGCCCGCGCTCTTGAGGGCTCAGGACCTTTATAACTTCTTTGGTTTTCGGGTCTCGCACTGTTTGGGGACGGATGACCACGTACATCTTCTCTACTTCAGGGCGCCAGGCTGCTTGCCAAATAAGCTCCTTTCCCACGAACCCGGTGCCTCCGGTGAGCAGAACTTGGAGTCGGGGTTGTCCCTCGATCTCCGTAGACTTCAAGGCGGCCTCAGTTTCTTGAACCAAAGAGCGGACTCGTTTAGGAATGTCGATCTCAGCAGAGATGCGGTTCTTGAAGCGAAAGAAAAACTCTCGGTCCTTCAATCCGAAGAGGGACTCCGCCACCCGATTGGGGTCTTTCCCGACCGCCTTGGCCAGGTATTCTGCGGCGCTCTTTCCCAGGCCTCGGGCTCCCTTCATCGTTTTCTTGACCGCCTCTTCATCGCCGGTGGCCTTCATGAGGACGCTCATAAGGTGGCGGCTGTAGGTGTCTACGATGTGATGGTCACGGTGGCTGTCTACCAAAAGTTCGCAGGGGTCGAAGGCCTCGTCGATGACCTCTCCGGTAGTGAGGCTCACTTTCTCGATGTAGTGATTCGGAAGGGCAATAGTGTTGTCTGTCATCGGATGGACCCCTTAGAGCGGCTTTGTTTGAGGACCTTTCGCGACCAAAAGGCATCTTTACTTCTTACATCGATTCGACCTCACTGCCGGGTTCGTTCAACGCCTCTTCGAAGTGCTCGGCCAAGGGGAGATCGAGTTGTCTTTTAGGTTGAGCTTTGAACGGAGAGGAGTTTACCAGGGTCCGAACCTTCCACAATCCAAGGCACCAGAACAGTCCCATCATCGGTAGGACGGTCAATTGGATCATAGGTACTTCGGTGAAGAGTACAAAATCGTACAACCCGTGGGCCAAAACCGCGACCCCCAGACCGATGACCTGGAGACGGGTGCGCTCTCGCCCTTCGGTGAACTTGGAGAGGCCTACAAAGTAACCCATGAATACTCCGAACAGGGCATGAGCGGGGACGGCCAGGAGAGCTCGGGCAATACCGACCATAAACCCACCGGCCAACACGTAGAAAATGTTCTCGACAATGGCGAAACCCAGGGATACCGCCACGCAGTAGACGATGCCGTCATAAGGTTCGTCGAGATTAGGGTCTTCATAGATCTTCTTCTTGACCACCAAAAACTTGAGAGACTCTTCCAGTAGGGCAGCCAGAATGAAAGCGTTGACAAAAATGGCTGGGAGACTCTTGGGATCGAGGTGCGCCTCCAGATGATGGGCAGCGAAGCTTCCGAGGACTACAGCCACGATGGAGACGGCGGCGCCCCAAGCCATCATTCGAGCCACTTCCTTGCCCGGCTCAGGCTCGTGCTTGTCTTTGGCGTGAAAGAAAAGCATGAGAGCAAAGCCAGGGAGTACAGCCAAGGCAATCAGGAAGTCCATAGGGGTTTCTTCTTCGCCTTTTGAGAAAGTCCTAACTTCCTAGGCGTTTTGCCCAGCGCCGGTACTCCTTAGCTCGATCCTTTTGGTCGAGACTCTCCAGCAGAAACACTAGGCGCTTGATGGTCAAACCTAAGCTGGAATGATACTGTCCGCAGCTCGCTCGAAGCAATTCCAGGTGCTTGCCGAAGAGGTCCACGGCGAGCTGAAGGTTTCCCTTTTCGGCGGCTATCTCGGCATCGAGCTCGAGAAGGGTCAAAGTTAATACTCCGTCAGCATCGACCCTTCTGAAGTCTGGGGAGCTCTCAATCTCGGCAATGAGTGCTTTGGCCTCGGCAAACTTATTTCGGTCCTTGCACACCCGGGCGATCTGCAGCAAGAGAAAGAGCCGCTCTTCGGACCTCATCCAACGGGAACTGTCTTGCCAACGAAGGCAGCGCTCTAAAACTCCCAGATCCAAGTTCGGTCGCACGATAAAGGCTTGGACCTCGGCCCTCAACCGAGGTTCGTGGGGGGTAAAGGCCATTTGGGCTCTGAGCTTGGCCCAATCGGAACGGAAACTGCCCGGATAGGCTTCGTCGAGGAGCCGAGCACCTAGGTCCAAGTGAAAATTGGCATCGGCGTGCCCATATCTCTTTTGGAGACAACCTAGGCGATAGACGGCGTTTCCTTTGGTGAAACTGGGGCGAGCAGTCCTCAAGTTTTGGCAGAGTTTGGTCTGGTAAGTGAAGACTGTTTCGATCTGGCCGGATTGATACAACTCTTCAGCTAGGTCGTCAAGGAACTCTTCAGCCCCTTCCAAGGGAGTGCCGTTCTGAAGGAGATAGTCAAGCGACGCCTTCATTTGAATTTTCAGGTATTCAAAGAGATTTGTCAGGCGCGAGTCTATCAAGATGTTTTGCAGTGACAGATCTCTGTTGACCTGATTTAGACTGATAAGGACCCGGCAGTGCCAATCACGAAGGTTGAAGCTCCACGGTAGTCGGCACGGATATCTTCGCCCAAGGAAAAGGATGCTTGGTGGGGCTTTCATTTTTTCAAATCTGAGCAGCGCGGTGAACGGGGCATGGTGTGTTCGACTGATTCTGTTCAGGTTTTCCTCATGAAGAGGTAGGGGAAGGTCCTGGTTCCCCAACATCATTTCCAGACCGGAGTCGCAGCTCGCGAGGGGCTGATTGACTTGGTTTCCAGAGAAGCACACCGGCACTGGTGCGAGGCAGAAGGCTTCTTCGAGCATGATTTGGTGTTGCCCCTGGTTTTTCAGAGACGGTGGGTAGGTGACTCGAACAACGAAGCCGTCGATGGGTTCCACCGTGGCCTCAGTGATCCCCTCGTTGGAGTAGTCTGCACGGATCTCTCCGTTGTGAATTCGAACGCGGCCGTCTGGGTGGGTCAAAACGGTGTTGACGGCGATGGCGAACTCTTTGAGGTAAGGTTCGTCGGATTTCCTCAACAGAACGGCGAAGGGGTTGGCCAGAGCTTGCGGGTCGGCCAAACCGTCAGGGGAGGTGATCAACAGGTGGTCAGATTGCATCTCAATGTCGATCTTGCTGACCCTTGCTCCCATGAGGAAACAGACAAGGTGAATCAAGTACTGTTTAGGGTCGGGGAGTTGGAAATTCTTGAGGAGCTCTCGAGCCCTCTCGGGATTGATGGTGAATTGACCTGAAGAATCAAATCCGCTACCTTTATGGTGGTCCAAGAACTCTTCTAGAGTTTGGAAGTCGGGGGTGCTCATTCTGAAGCCCCCCTTCGACCAGGAGGGGTCGGCATCTTGTCAATCTGTAGAGATTGTTCATCAAGCACCTCGGATAGGTGCGGCAAAGAGTTGATATGCTCGATTTGCTTTGGGCCGCTACCGCAGGCGGATGAAGCTCTGGGGTCACTATCCATGGGGGGGCTCAAGGCTCCGAGCAACTCGATATTTTCCGAGCAACACGTCCCGGGAGACGACGCTCTACCCAGGGTTGGGCCGAACGCCTCGACCTTGGACTGCCCGAATTTGATCGGGAAGGAGGCTAACGGTCAAGGGAAACCCAAAGTGTCTGGATTTCAGGGGGAGTCTCTAGCGACTTATTTTGAACCAATTGCCGGCGAGGAGCCCTCGGCACGGATCGAACAACAGAAATTTAGAGAGGCTTTCCGTAGCGTTCAATTTGTACCGCTTCCACTTTGGCTCAGGCTCGCCAGAACGGTACTGCCGGCGGCAGCGAGTTTGATGCTGGTGGTCGGGGTCTTGGTTGGGGGCTACATTGGCCTTCAGCGCTATCGTACCGATAAAGGAGAGTTGCATGTGGCTCAGGCTGTCGAAGAGTTCGAGAACCGGAACTTCGAGCGGGCCACCAACGAATACCAGCGGGCCCTGGCCTATTTCAAGTTGCCACCTAATTGGTCCAAGCAGCGGGAGGTCTACTTGGCGTTGGCTCGCTGTGCTACCGCATTGAGCGACCATCAAACGGCCATAGAGTGCTATCGAGAGGCCCGCGAGCTTGGCGACTCTGAAGAACTGCAGAGCAGCTTGGAAAGGAGCTTCAGGCTCTTGGCCCTGGCGAAGCTTGAGCAGAGTTTGCAAGCCACGCGGAATGGCGATCTCGAGTCGGCCGAGCTCTTGGCCAAGGCTTCCTTGCTGGATTTCTATACGGGGAAAGCCGCCGAGGCCCAGATAGCGGG
>JBJHCR010000265.1:0-4749 GCA_050486105.1 Vulcanimicrobiota bacterium | reverse complement strand
ATCGGTCGGGTGTTGCTGTCCCAGGGATATGTGGCTGTCGCCGAGCCCTATATTCTCGAGGCCGAGAAGGTCGATAAGAACAACCCCAACACTAAGACCCTATTGGCTGAATTTCGGCGAGCCAAGCTCGCTGCCAACAAGGGTTCTTCTTCAGGACCGAGTCCTCGTGTCTCAAGGCCGAGGCCACCAGCGCCTCAGGTTGCCACGAGTAGACCGCCGACTGCCAACTCCCCGCAAGCGGTTCGAAGGTCAAGTCCACCGCCAAGCTTCAAGGTCAACGACCCTTATCCTAAGTATCGACCTCCGGTAGTGCCTGAATCTCAAGAAGGAGCCCAGGGAACTTTACCTTTTTCGGGCGGGTACTCAGCCCCGGCTCACGCGCCTCAGCGCTATGAACGTCCCGTTCCCAATCGGCCACCGAATCCTCAAGTACAGCAGCCTGTACCGCGCTTTCCATCGGGCCAACCCGGTGGGTACACCGGAGGCCGCCCTCAAGGGGGCCCGACTTTACCTGCTCAACCTTACCCCCAGGCTCGTCCTCGGGCACCCGAGCCTCTAGTTCCCACCTTCCCGGGTCGCTGAGAGCTCGCGGGCTGGTGAACTCTGCTCGGAGGTCGGGTTGCGGGAGCCTTGCCAAGGCGGTTCGAAGTTGAACTGGTTGCTTTGTTTTGCCTCCCTGAACCACTCTGCCAAGTCACCGTCTTGAGAGGTTTTGTCAGCTCTCTCTTGAGACGTTTCCACTTCACCTGATCGTCTTCAGCGATCAAAGTATAGGCAAACCCTTCTCGTCCCATACGTCCGGTGCGCCCGACTCGATGGGTCAACAGTTCGGGACTTTCGGGGAGTTCATAGTTGACCACCAGCTCGACGTGGTCCACATCTAAGCCTCTGGCTGCCACGTTGGTGGCCACCAGGATGGCGATCCCTTGATCGCGAAAGCTCTGTACCGTTCGATCTCTGGCGTTCTGGCTCATATTTCCTTGGAGGCAACCGACGGAATAACCCAGAGTCTCAAGTTTTTTTGCCAGCTTTCGGACCCCGTGTTTGGTCCGACCAAAAACGATTGCCGAACCTTCGTCGGTGCGATTGAGCAAGTCGCACAAGGCATCCATTCTGGTCTTCGTGGTCACCTCAAGAACGATATGCTCGATCTTCGGCTCATCCTTCAACTCGGGCTCGACCTTCACTACGGTAGGCTTATAGAGGTACTTCTTGCTGGCTTGGTGGACCCAATCCGGCATGGTTGCCGAGAACAGTGCGGTCACGTGGTCGTTGGTCAAGCGGCTCAAAATCTTTTCCACGTCTTTGGCAAAGCCTTGGTCTAGCATTTCGTCGGCTTCGTCAACCACGGCATAGAGAACCCGATCCAGCTTGAGGGAGCCCCGATTGAGAAGATCGACCAGTCGTCCCGGAGTCGCTACCACAATCTGAGCTCCTCTTTTCAAGGATGCAACCTGTGGCACCATGGAGCGTCCACCGTAAAGACAGACAATCTCGATTCCGTCGGCCTGACACAATGGGGTTAGGACCTCCACGATCTGATTAGCGAGTTCCCGAGTGGGAGTCAAGACCAGCCCTTGAACCCAAGAATTCTTCGGCTCGATGAATTCCAGCATGGGAAGGGCAAACGCGAGAGTTTTTCCAGAGCCGGTGCGGGCTTGACCGATCACATCGCGGGAGTCAAGCAAGAGTGGGATAGCTTTCAGCTGAATAGGGGTGGGATGGACAATACCTTGTTTGGTTAAGGCTCGAACGCTCTGAGGCAGCAGGTCGAACTCTGAGAATGTTGACATAATGGGGCCCACTGTACCACAGACTGTCAAGGTGCGGGAGGGCGATTTGACCTAGTGCGCTAGTCCGTCGGTGCTTTCCAAGAGTCCGACCAGTCATCTTCCTCGTCGACGGACGGGTGAGCGAATTGAGGGCTCTGAGTGGGGGGACTCTTGGGCTGCTCGGGTTCGGCCAAGCTTGAATCGGGGGTGGGCTCGCTCTCTTCTTCGGAAAAGTCCGGTATAGCCGCTTGGGCCTTGATCTTGAGATCTATAGCGGCGCTTTCCTCTTTGTTGAGTTGGTCTAGAAAAGTGGCTTCGTTCGTCTCGTCGTGGGGGTTGAGCGAGGCTTGGATGGTCTGCACTACAATCTTGACCAATTGCTGTATGGTCGAAGAGAATTTGCCCTCGAAGGTTTCGATGACCCGTTCGGCCCGGTGGAGAGCTCGGATCGCCTCCTCGGATGTTCCGCCGCGCAATTGAATATAGCTTCTGAGTTTATAGGCCTCGATCAGAGCTGATTGGTGGCGGCGAAACCGGAGTTGGGTGTTCAGGCTTGCCACCCGAAGACTAATCTCGGAAAAGCTCATCTAATTGGGAACCTTTTCTTTGCTCAAGGCGCTGGATGCAGATCCGGAATTCTGAATGCTTTGCCCCTCGACTTGTGAACTGACTTGGCTTTGGAAAAGTCTTAGGATTTCCTTTCGATTGAGGTTTTGGGCGAGCTGTAGGGGAGTTACTCCCTTGGCATCTTTAATCCTGATGTTGGCTAGGTTAAGCAGGAGGGCTTCGGCTGTAGTATGGTGTCCGCCTAGGATGGCTGCGTGCAAAGGAGTCTCTTGCAGAGACCCACCTTGAAAGTCCACGTCGAACCCTTCGGAAATCAGCTCCAATAAGAGCTTGCGGTCTCCGATGAAGGCGGCCTCGTGCATAGGGGTCCAACCGCGGTGATTGTTCGCGGTGACATCGGCCTTCCTGCCCCAAATCAAGTCAAAAACGTAGTTGTCTCCACTCTTGGCAGCACCATGCAGGGGACGAGAGCCGTCGGAGGCTTCGATCTCGACATCGAGGTCATCTCGAAACAAGGTGGTCAGAGCCGCTCGACGAGCCCACCGCGCAGCGACATATAAAGTGGGCAGGCCGGAGCCGCGCGCGTACTCCACATCGGCCCCGCGGGCCAGAAGCATAGCGATAATCTCTCCCTGGTCGAAGAAGGCAGCCCATTGCAAGGGCGTCCATCCGGTGAGATCAACACATTTGGCCAAGCTGGGATCCTCATCGAGAACCCTTCGAGTGCCCGAAGCATCTTTTTCAAAGAGGGCCTGGTACAGGGCTTCCAGCTTGGGATGTTGGGGCGGGGCAAGAACTTTAGGCCCCAGCGCATTGATTTCTGCAGCTCGTTTGAAGTTCGGACCGACCTCGGAACGGTAAAGTTCGATGGCCTTGAGCAGAGTTGTCCGGGCTTCCGATTTGGTGTCCCGACTCTGGACCTTTTGGAGGTCGAGCAGAAGATAGAGATAGTCTTCGTCGTCGTTGGCACCTTGGAGATCTTTTTCCCTAACGACTTCCAGGAGGATGCGTTCGGCTTCTGCGATGCGTCCGAGATTGATGGAGAAATTTGCCATTAGGCTTCTGGCTTGCAGAGTTTTGGGGTGACTTGACCCTAAGACCTCGTCTAGTAGCTTGGCGGCTGCCCGTGCCGAATCATTGGCCGCAGGCAAATTGCCCAAGGCAGATTGAATGCGGGCCAGGGTCAAGGTGCAATGTCCGGTGAGTTCCTCGTTATTTAATCTGCGGCTCTCAGCGATAGCTCTCTCGGCTGAAACCCGAGCTTCTTCGAAGAGTTGATGCTCTCTTTGATACTCCGCGTAGCGAAGCAGAGCATGGACGAAATCGGGACTGGCTCGTCTCAGATTGGCGTGTACTTTGCAGGCTCTGCGGTACATAGCCAGAGCCGCCGTCGTCCTTTCCATGACTCTCATGAGCTCGCCTAGAATGGTAACGATGGTGGCCACCTGCGGGTGATTCGAACCGTAGGCCACCTCCGAAGCGAGAAGAGCCTCCTGAAGCATCTCGTTGGCCGAGGTGTATTCCCCCGCCAAAATGAGATTTTTCGCTTCTTCGATATTCTGCTGAACCTTCGATGCAGCGTTTTGGCGCTGCCGAAAGCGCAAGACGTCGAGAGCGATGATCAAGAGCGCTAGCCCCGAGATTCCTAGTCCGCTGTAAGCCAGGACCTTCCAAGAGACCACTCCGGTTCCGAAATAGGCAAGGGCCACGGATATCAGACCGCCGACAATGATTCCCATTTGAATGGCTTCAAAGTGAGGGTCTTCCTTTCGGGGGAAAGCCTTCACCACGACCATGTGCGACAGTTTCATAAGCAAAGCCGACAAGAACGGGAAAGCCAAGGCGAGTGGGAAGCTGTAGAAGATTGCCACCAAGAAGCAAGTAACGGGAAGCCACCCCAGCGTCACCAAGAGAGCGACCGAAAGCTGCCAGCCTCGACCGGGTGAAGTGTATTCTGAATGTGCTTCTGGGATAGTTCCCACCACCTATTTCTAAGCCCCCCCACAGGGTTTACGGTTCGACCGGCTGCAGGCCGAACCTGCCCAGCTTCGAGGGTCTGAGTTCAATCCGAGATACATTGTCGTCAGATCTTTTCTTCACTTATATAGGAGAAAGCGAGAAGGAAAGATTTTTCGTATCTGCCCGCAACGAAAGAGTATTCGCTCTGCAGGTCATCCATCCTAGGTGAATGACTGGAAATCTTTGAAAGACTATGGGCGAGTTTCACGCTTGACCTAGCGGATCCTTTGCCGACCAGAGTCAGAAGGTTCAGGTCGAGCTGAACTAGGGTCTGTTGACATTCAGCGTTTCAAGCTGCGCGAAGCAGATTTTTTCTCTCCGAAAGTGGTTTTTTGAGCCTAGTACCCGAGAGTACTTAAGCAAAAATGCGCTTTCGGAGAGGGAAAATAAG
>JBJHCR010000264.1:0-9275 GCA_050486105.1 Vulcanimicrobiota bacterium | reverse complement strand
GGATGGAGAGGCCGGGTACCCACGCAGTGGGTGTCTGAGAAAATCAATTCGAGGGCCGGGGACCCGCGAGCGGGTGCCGGGTTGTACGTAACCGAGAATTGATGAAATCAGAATTGATGGATCTCCGTCCCAACCCCAATTCTTAGGTTTGACAGAGCACTAGGGGACTCCCTCAGTCACAGAGAACTCTACCCCTATGCCATTCGGGATAGTCTCCGACCCGCTTTTTCTTCGGCACCGACAGCCCGGTCATCCGGAGCGCCCCGAGCGTCTCGAAGCGGTGTTGAGTCGGCTGGGGCAAGAAGCGTGGTTTCAAGGCTTGCGTAGGGTTCCCGCCCGAGAAGCCGACACCGAAGAATTGGCTCTGGTCCACAGTCCAGAAGTGATGGCCAAGGTTCGGAGCCTGAGCGAGCAAGGGGGAGGACAGATCGACCCCGACACCTATGTCGGGCCTGATTCGGACTTTGTAGCTCGAAGTGCCGTAGGTGGCGGCATCGACCTCGCGATGGAGGTTCTCCAGGGAGGCCTCTCGGCTGGCTTCGCCCTGGTTCGCCCCCCCGGGCATCACGCTACTCCAGAGCGCTCTATGGGATTCTGCCTCTTTTCCAATGTCGCTATCGTGGCCAAGTGTCTCTCCGAGAGACTGGACCGAATCGCTATCTTCGATTGGGATGTCCACCACGGGAACGGCACCCAGGACTGCCTCTATGATCACCCTAAGACCTGCTTCATTTCCCTGCACCAGAGTGCGTTCTACCCAGGCACCGGTGAGCTTCGGGAACGAGGGAGCGGACCAGGTGAGGGTCTAACGTATAATGTTCCCTTACCTTGGGGCTGCGGTGATGCAGAATATCTGGCCACCTATCTTCAGGTTGTTCGCCCGATTCTCAGACGCTACGACCCCCAGTTTCTGCTCGTTTCCGCCGGCTACGATGCTCATCGTCGGGACCCTATAGGGGGGATGAAGGTGAGCACCGAGGGATTCCGGCATCTGGCGGGCCTGGTTCTAGAGGATGCTAAGGCAACTTCGGCGGGTGGCCGGTTGGTGGGGTTTTTGGAGGGCGGCTATGATGCGCAGGCCTTAGCCGAGTCGGTGCACGCCACTTTGGAAGTTTGGAAACGGAAGACTCCTTTCCCCGGAGAGTTAGAGCCTGAGATTTCTCCTGAGTTCACCCGTTTCTTGCTCAAAGTTCGCCGAGAGTTCCAACTTTAGGTGGAATGGAACTGGAACCGATCCCCCAAAGCGCCCGCCCAGGTAAAACCTTTGTAAAACCTCGATTTTAAGCCGTTCTTTGACTTGGCACATCGGTCTGTAGGCTCTATAGTCGAATCAAGACTAACCTGCGAATGGAGAATATCGATGTTCAACATCACCCCTCAAATGCCCGGATTTGGAATGCAGCCGGGAGGCCTAGGAGGCTTTCCGGGCTTCGGCGGTCCACAGCAGCAGCAGCAGCAGATGCTGATGTCCAGTTTCGGGATGCTCAGCATGATTATGATGGGTATGATGATGAAGATGATGCAGGCTCAGGTGGCCATGTCTCTGGCTCCTGGTCAGTTCGGTGGTGGTCTTGGCGGAGGCAACCCCATGGGATCTCCTCTGGGCGGCTTCTTGGGTCAAGGGGGCGGGATGCCTGGGGCCATGGGTGGCGGAGGTGCCTCACCCATGGGCGGAGGAGGCAGTCCCGGTGTCAGCGGACCTGCTGGAACCGTCGGAAATATCAATGTTGAACGTTTGGTGAACGCTATCCCGGAAGGCTATCGAAACAATGCTCGCCAGCACTGGCCGGCCATTGTGGCAGAAGCCCAAAAGCAGGGGGTCACCAACAAGGCGCAATTGGCCTACATCCTGGCCACGACCGTCCACGAATCCGGAGCTGGGCGACACATGCAGGAGATCGCCTCAGGCAGCGCCTACGAGGGTCGCCGAGATTTGGGCAACACCCAGTCGGGCGATGGAGTGCGCTACAAAGGCCGAGGGTATGTCCAGATCACCGGGCGAGCCAACTATTCAGACTGGAGCCGTCGCCTGGGGGTCGATCTTGTGGGCAATCCGTCTCTGGCCGAGCGCCCCGAAATAGCCGCCAAGATTCTGGTTGGCGGCATGAAGAACGGGACCTTCACCGGCAAGAAGTTAGACGATTACATCAACGGTTCGAGAACCGACTTCAACGGCGCCCGAAGGATCGTGAACGGGACCGACAAGGCAGGCACCTTCGCGGCCACCGCTCAGAGCATTCTGGCAGCCATGGGATAAAGAGTTCAGCGGGTCAGTTTCCAAGTCTTGCCCGACTTCAGGCAAACCAGATCGATCCGACTAGGGGAAACCACCGTGCCCTTAACCCCATAACCTTGGTCGGTGACTAGGTCGCCGACCCACTCGTTCCGGAGTCCCGCTGGGTTGAGAGCCAATCGAAAGGCATCGTGACCCCGACTTGAGCCGATCCAACCATTGCCCTTCTTGCTGATGTTGACTGGGTAACTCTGACTTTGAGGTTCCGATTCCAGCAACCATAGACCGGTGAGATCAGGATTTTGACTTTGGGCCCCAGCCGAGCCGAAAGCGAAAAGGATCACGCTTAGGATGACGATGCGTCGGAGATTCTTCATTGGTAAGGTCCACATACTTTCACTCAACTTGTTTTGAACAAATTGGTTTCTGGGAGATGATGCCGATATCCTAGAGGTCCGAGGTTCAGAGGCCGGAAGCTTAGCGTTCGGAAGTTTAAAGTGAAAGTTTAAAGTGAAATCTTTTCTGGTGCCGATGGTGCTCAGAGAGCGGTAATGCGGCCTCAGAAAGTGCACTATGTGGTGAAATGAAACTGGGAACAGACAGGGGTTCTGGCTTCCACTTGAGAAGCGCTCCTAAATCCGGGGACCCCCCGAGACTTTACTTCCGAAAGGAATGCCCAGACTATGTCTACATATTCCGACGGCGATCCCAAGCGAACTACCAGTTTGCTGAGTCGCCTCTTAGTAGCCTTGTTGGCCACGCTCTTCGTGGTTGGCTGTGGCAGCAGCCGTGACCAATTTGTATTCACCGGCACCGCACCGGGACCGGGAGGCGAAACCGGCTCCCTCATCTACAATTTTACCGTCAGTGCCCAATCGCCCCTGGAGGTACCTGCCGGAATCGACTCGGTTCGATTCCGACTCTTCAGTGCCCCTGGGGGGGGCGGAACCCTAGTGGGAACCCTGAACCGCGCTTTCAACACGACCATCGTGTTGACGGACGTTCCCACCACGGTGCAGTCCACCGTGCTCACTTTCTATAACAGTGTTGGCATTCCGATCTTCGAGGCCACCGTCGACGTCACCGTTTTGGCTGGTCAAGAAAACATCGTGGACTTCGCCAACAGTGTAGGTTTCGTCCCGAGCTTTGACGCCTTGACCGCGACCCCGCCTTCGCTCACCCTCGATCAGGGTCAAGCCTCTCAGCTTAGCGTTTCTGCGGCCTTCGGAAACGGCGACGTGGTGAATTTCCCCACCTCCGCCTTACAGGCCGCAGGAGTGAGCTTCGCCAGCAACGCCGAATCTGTGGCCACGGTCTCCAACGACGGTGCCGTCCTCGGCGTAGCAGAAGGAACGGCGACCATCACCGCTTCGCTGACCACTAACGGCAGCACCCGAAGCGACACCGTGGCCGTCACCGTCACCGATGCCGTTTTCACCGGCGAACTGCTCGTCACTCCCACCACCCTGCTGGTCGCCCCCGGGACCACCAGCGCCGCCACTTTCTCGGCCGAATTCACACCGGCCGGGAGCACCGAAGGCACCGACGTCTCGGCGGATACCTCCTATGAGGTGACCACTGCTCCCGCCGGAGGCGACACGGCCGATGTCACCGTCAACGCTGACGGCTCGGTCACCGCCGCCGCCGATACGGTGGAGGGCGACTACACCGTGGTCGCCAGCTACGAAGAGGATGGCACCACGTTCACCGACGAGGTGACAGTCACCGTTGCTCAAGCCGGCATCCTGACTCGCATCGAAGTGTCTCCGGCCGAGCTGACCATCCCCATTAACCTGTTTGAGTACACCCTCCAAGTCACGGGTTTTGACGCCTTCGACAACGAAGTGGCTATCGACCCCGGCGACTTCACCGTTGAGTCCAGCGATCCGACCATCGTCACCGTCGCCGGATTCACGGTGACCAGCACCCTCATCGAAGGCACCGCCACCGTCACCGTGACCAACGACGACGATGACACCATCACCGGCAGTTCGGCGATCACCACCGTGGATGCCACGGTGGATTCCATTGCCGCCGATCCGTCCACCTTCAGCCTCTACGTGAGTGAAGTCACCGAGATCTCCGTCACGGCCACCCTCTCCGACGGCGCCGGCACCATCGTGGACTTCCAGAACACCCCGTACCTCAGCGTCTCCAGCGAGTTTCTGGGCTTCCTCGGCGGTGAATTCATCGCCCTGAGCGAGACGCCGGGAACTCCCCCTACCGCCGAGGATGTGACCCTTGAGGTCGATGACTTGGTGGCTACCGACCCTGATACCGGCACCGACATCAGTGTCACCGTACGCCGCGTGCAAATGTCCGAAGTCGCGATCCGCGTTGGCGGAATCGCTCAAGGAGAGCCGGGCTTCGGCAGCATCCCTGATGGCTACACCGGTGTCGTGGAAGTGTTCGCAACCTTTGAAGACGGTTCCGAGCGGGTGCTGGCGGGCAACGGCAACGACTACGAGGTGGCATTGACCGCCGGCGATACGGGTTCGTTCGATAGAGTAACCCCCGGTTTGTTCCAAACCAACGAAGCCTACCTGGCTGATGGAGCTGTAGGCGACAGTGCGACCTTAACCATCACCTTCAACGAGGATCGCAACGGCGATCTCAATCCCATCGATATCCCTCTGACTATCGTGAGCTCTGCGGACCCCACCGCGGTCGGGGCAACCTTCACCAACTACGACGACGATCGCCGGCTCATTGTGGCAACAGTTTCGCCCTTCCGAGAGATCGACGTTCGCATGGACTTCGCTGGGGTCGAAAACTTCCGAATCTCCTCGGAGGACGTAGACGCGATCGGTGGTCACGCCGATTTGGATTCTACCGAGTCTTTCGGTCATTGGCCCATGATTCGGGGAACCTCCGAATTCGGCCCCTTGACCGTGACCATCAATGTTGACGGTACACTGGTGGATATGGATGAAGACGTCTCCGCCGTGGAGCCCGACTTCTTTGGAATCCTTCCGGACACCAATCCTGAACTCGAACCTGGACAGAGTGCCACCTTCTCCACCTTCGTGGACTTCGGAGGAGGCCAACTGAATCGCACTGCGGACTACCCCGTATTCGAGAATTTCTTCGACTTCATCAGTGAAGTTTACGTAACTCTCGATCCCCTCTCCGAGTCGGTGACCTTCTTCTTGAAGAGAGAGCCGAACAACCCGCCGTTGTCGGTGCGCATTGTGGACCTCAGTGGAAACACTCCTAGCGCTGTCGGCACCGGAGTGAATACCGTCCAAATAACCCCAGACCCTTAGACCTGGGTTTTCAGGCGCATGAGCTTCGGCTCGCTGTCTGAATTCCAAGTCTGACGACCGAGCGAGCCCACCCTCCCTTCGAGGTGTGGGCTCGCTCTTTTTTTGCTGAGGCCTCGGGCTGCTCAGGCGCCGGGAACCGGTGTCCTCCGGAGGGTGGTGAGGGGAAGGGGAACCGAAGGCCGAGAACCGGGCGAGTGTCTCAGGGGGCTTGGACCCGGTGAGTCAGAATTCGTGGCGGCCGGAGCTAGGAAGGAGCTTGCAGGATGCTGCTGAGGCACCACTTAGGTGGCCAGATAGAGGGCCCAGGGGCTAAGCACCACCGCCAGCAGGACCACCGTGGTGCGAAAACGGAAGGTCAACCCGCTGTCTCCACCGGCAACGCATCCGTCTTCCACTCGAACTTCTGGGAGCAACCAAGCCAGAGGAGCTACGCCCAGGATTCTGGGCCGGCCCACCATGACGGTGGTGGAGGACCCTTCTTTGGGCCCAAGGGTCCAAATTTCGCTGAGCCGGCCGGGAGTGAGCTGCAACTCGCATCTGAGCAGAGCTAAATCGGAGAAGGGCCTGGGCAAACCCAGGGAACGCTTCACTCGGGCCGAGATCTCCAGGCCGGAGGTAAGGAGAGCGCGGTTTCGTTGACCCGCAAACAGTCCTACGACCAGAAAGAGCAGACCTGGAGAGAGCAGCACCACGAGCAGTTGTGCCAGGTAGGTGGTGTCGATGGGAAAGCGATCGTGATGGGTGAGCCATCCTTGGCTCATTCCTGCCGGCAGAGAAAGCTCGACCTCGTCACCAGGTCCCAAGCTGGGGAACTCACCCCTGGGCAAAAAGCCCTTCGCTTTCACCTCTTGCTTCAGATTCTGACCCCCGGCCTCCACCACATACACGGTTTCCCCCGTAGGAAGACGAACGGGAGCCACCTCGGTCACCGTTCCCAATAGGATCTCCACCGATCTCCAAGAAGCGCGCACTTCGCTGAAAGTGACTCCATATCCGGCCAGCAACAGCCACACCGCAGGGGAGGCCAACATCAAGAGCATGGCTCCCAGCAGACAATAGGGATGGCCCCAAGACAGCAGTCGCGCCGTAGGTTTTGAGAGCCGTCTGGGAGGAGCGGGCAGCAGGCGGTCGGTCATTTGGGCTCAGGCTCCCGCTCTTCGGTTTCCTGCCCTGGGCGGATTTCCGGTCTCGAGAACATTTTAGCCAGCGTAGGGGCCATTTTCGAGCCCAGCATGGCTAAGAATGGTCCTCCCACCAGGTAGCTCGCTGCCTGGTAGTAGTGCAAGGGCAAGGTCTCGGCACGCAGGGAAATGTTGGCCAGGGTCAATTTCAAGATCTTTTTGAGCTCCTTGGCTTGCAGTCGATATTCCTCAAGCTTGGCTTCGAAGATGTCGTCCTCCACCACCTTAAGCCCAGACAAATCGTAACGAAATCCTTCGAAGGCACTCAGGATAACCAGGCCTCCCTTGGACACCTTAACCGGGGTGGGGTCTCCCAAAAAACCGTCTCGGATCGGGAGCAACCAATCCTGTCGTCCCCCTTCTATGGACAGGAACATGGCTGTTTCGCTGAGAGGAAACTCGTTCAAGCTCCCCGACATTCGCTCGTACAAGGGTCCGCTGTGACCAGGGTCAAGAGCCGCATTATTCGCCTCGAGAGGGTCTGTGTCTGGGTCTCGGAGGTCTTGGAGTTGGATGCTGAGAGGGAGATTGGAACTCTGCTTGCCGCCGGTGAGATGAAAAACCGTGCCGTTCTGACCAGCTCGGTATTGCTCTAAAGACACCGATGGAGGGCGGAGGCGCCCGCTTCCCTCGGCTTGGAGGAATCTCCAAGCGAGCTGTTTAGGGCTCTTGGCCAAGCGAGCGCTCCAGGGGCGCTCGGGCGCTTGAGGGGCCTCGGGCAGCAATTCTTCTCCGTTGAAACGGACCGGAACAGGGCAGTAACACAGGCGCTTCCTGAGTTCCGCCTTGAGTTCGGAATGGCTTTTCCCACCGCTGGTGAGGCGTTTCCACCATTTGTCGTCGATGCCGAAGGTCAAGTCGCAGTAGGTCTCGCTGATCTTCTCCTTGGCCAGGGCCAGCTTTTGCTGCTCGATGGTGAATCCCCCGAGTGGGGTGCTCCAGCTCAAGTGGTATCTCGGCTGTCCCAGGGCTGCGGACAGTCCGAAGAAAAGATGCTGGCTCACCCGGTGAGCCACGTGGTCGAAGGCTTGAGTGGTGCCGTCATTCAAGAGACCAACGAAGGCTTCCGGCTCCGGGACTTCGGGCCAAAGGAAACTCAACGTCAGGGCTTCCCCCTGGCAATTCAGGAAAAGATCGCTGTGGCTGCATCGGGTGAACGCTTGCAGACACCGAAAGAGAGGGTAGGCCCGGTTCTGTTCGCAGAAGGTGGCGGTGCGCTTTCGCACTTCTTTGGGGTCCAGAGTGAAACCCGAGTCTTCAGAGATCTTTTGCCCTTCGGAAAATTGCTGTGAGAGATACTCGTCCACTGCCATAATCTCCTAGGTTCGTCCTGGGTCCCCGAACTTCCCTCGTTGCCGGGTGAGGCGACAAACAAGAACCTGGCCGAGCTGCGGCGAATGCTCCGGCATGAGCAGTCAAAGTGCGGTGACCGTGAGAGCGGTTCGACCGGAGGACCGTGAGGGTCTGAGAATCCTGTGTGAAACGCGCGATTATCCCACAACCTTGTTTCAGGACAAAGACGAAATGCGAGTGCGGGCTCTGGCTGCCTTGGACCAACATCTCGATGAGTTGGTCTCTCAGCCGAAGGTCTTGGCCCTTGTGGCTGAATGGAAGGGAGAGGTCGTGGGCTACGCTCTGGCCGAACTGGGTGCCATAGAGAGTATCACTCACCATCGGCAGACCGTGGTGGCCGATCACTGGGCGCCCACGGAGCGCATTTTTCAGGCTCTTTACCGAGAGTTGGAAAAACTCTCTCGTCGTCACGGTGATGAGTATCTGGTGACCTATCTGTTCTCCAACCAGGATGAACAGGCCGAAACCCTAGAGTACTGGGGTTACAATCCTGAACTTTTGAGAGTGGCCAAGCCGATCTCTTGGGATCATCGAGCCCCCTCTCAACCTGAGTACCGGATCCGTAAGGCCAACTCAACGGACATGCTTTTCGTCATGACCTTGGTGGCGGGCCATTCTCCCATCTACTGCCCGGCTCACCGGGAGGGCGACATGAAGAAGTTGCAGCAGCGTTTTGTCAATCTCTACTCCGAGATGGACCCCAACGACAAGACCAAGGTTCCCCTCGTCTTGGAAGAGCGCTCCAGTAAGGAGTTGTTGGGGTATATCATCTTGGAGCCTCGACGAGTGTTTGTCACTCAGGGCAAGCTGATCTTGTACATCTACGACATAGCGGTGAGCGACACCGCCCACGGTAAAGGACTCAGTCGTTATCTCTGTGGCGGAGGAGAAGCCCTTCTGGCTAAGATGGGGGGAGGGGTCTTCTTCGGCGATATCAGTGCCGACAACGTTCTGGCCGTAGGGGCCCAGAAAGGACTGGGCTTTCAACTCGATTCCACTCGCTGGGGCTTGCGTCTGGCCGATTGAATCTCGGCGAGCTGAAGTGCGATGTAAACAGATTGTAACAGAGTAGCCACCGAGACGGCGCTCTGGTACAGTACGGTTAAATCAACTCGGAGGAACAAACGAAATGGCATTACCAGCAGTAGCAGGCATAGTAGGAAAAGTAGCTAAAGGCGCTTCGGCGGCCGGCGGCGTCGCAGGCAAAAAAGGCGGCGGCGGCGGTGGCGGCGGCAAAAAGGG
>JBJHCR010000263.1:0-9275 GCA_050486105.1 Vulcanimicrobiota bacterium | reverse complement strand
AAGAGTTCTCGTTAATTTACTACTCTGACAACCTTATTGTCGTTGAAGTTAAGTTTAAACAGAATCGGGTTTTTGAGATTGGTCGACGCATGGCGGATTGAGGAAGAGGTAAGGATTGCCAGGGCACAATGTTGCGTATACAGCCAGCATCAATAGGTTCTGAAGCCCGCCTGTCTGACGTCAACAACAATTTCCAGGTGGGTTTTACAGAAGATAGATCTTCAACCGATCCTCTGAGCCAGGGTGATCAGGCGTCCTAGGCTTGGTTTGGTCGGGGTTCCGACGAAGTCTCCCCACTGCTTGAGTACTTGAAAGCCCGCCTGCGTGAGAAGCTCAGTCATCTCTTCGGCGGTGTAGAGCCTGATGGAATAGTGGGTACTCCTCAGGACTTCTCCGCTCTTGGGGCAAAGAAAATCGTGGGTCACCTCGGACCTCTTGCGTTCGATATCAAAGCTGTTGGTCTCGCGCACTTCTTGACCAGCCACCTCGAACACCAGACTCATGTTCGAATTCTCCTGATACCAAGAGGAGTTGAGGACATCGACTATCAGAAACCCCTGGGGGACCAGGACCCGGTGTGCACCTCGAAGCACTTCGAGGTTTTCAGCGTCGTTTTCCAGGTATCCAAAGGAGCCGTACAAACTGAGCACCGCTTCGAAAGAGGCTTGAGGGAATGGAAGACGCCGCATGTCCCCCTCCACAAGCTCGACTTGAACTCCGGCCTCTTGGGCTCTTCCCTCGGCCTCGGCCAAGTAGTTAGAATTGAAATCTAGCCCGGTGACCCGGAATCCTCGTTGGGCCAGAGGGACACTATGACGACCGTGACCGCAGCATAAATCGAGAATCCTAGCCGGGGGAGTGACGGGGAGTCGCTTTCTGAGGAATCTCAATTCCAAGGGAACTTGGGCGGCCAAGTAGTCCCTGCAGACGTCGAGATAATCTTCGGTGAAAGCCTTTTGAAACCAACTCATAGTGACCCTCTAACGATTTCTTGGTTCGATGGTGAAGCGCAGTTGTAGGTCCTCGGAGCGCCTACGCGCGTCCTCGGTGGTGCCTCTCAAGACCAGATTGAAGGCTAAGGCGTCTTCGACATGTCTGGCAGAGAAGCTGAGAACACTCCGGGAAAGGATGTTCACTTGTCCGAATCCGCCCCCTAAGCTAGGGGGCTCAATGTTTGGAAAGAGACCGCTCAATTCACCCCAAGGCCCCTCGATAGGGACTGCCGGAGGATCGACAGTGGTGTGGCCAAACTGACCTAAGGGCGTGGACGTAGTGGAGAAGAAAACGTAGTATCGGTCCCAAAGGGGAAGACCACCAACGGGTTCAAAAAGCGTAGAGTCGCTCCAGTCACTCAGAGTGCCAAAGCTGATAGCATCCCTCGAGAGAGTCTCACCGTCGTTGACGACTTGACCGGGAACCAAGCCTACCGTCAGCAATGAAGATCTCGAGAGTTCTCTCTGGAACAAGGCGGTGCATCGGCGCGCTTGCAGTTGAAGATCGTTGCGAGCCACTCCGAGAGCAAAGGTTTGGGTACCCAGACGGAAGAGCGAAAAGATCGCCAAGCTGAGAAAGCCAAAGATGGTCATGACCACGATCATCTCAATTAAGGTGCTTCCACCTAGATTTCTAGTCTTGGGGATGGGAGTCCGAGTCATGGAATCATGCCCGAGGCAGAGCTGTATTTCGGAGTGTGAAATCGTCCGATTTCCGCAGAAAGTTTGCCTTGACCCGCCCGCTCGGCATTGGGATTCTCATCCCACCAGGTCACCTTGACGGTGATGAAGTAGCCGCTGGCGTGCACTGCAGGTTGTTCGGGTATATTCTGGCAATCAACAGTGTAGAAAAACTGTGTCGCTTGCTCGCTGCTGGTAGTGTTCAGTTGTTCAGCTACCGGTTCAGTGATGCTCACAAAATTTTCCTTGCGGATCACCGCCTCCATGACCTCTTCGGCAAAGACTAAGGCTGCGGTCTTATTGGCCGATTTGGCGGAAGCTCCCAGAAGATTGATGAACAGATAAGACAGGCTCAGAAACAGTAATGCCAAGATCCCGAACGAGACCACAATCTCCATCAAGGTGAGGCCTCGAATCGGGCTCAGTTGACTTCTAGGCGGTGCTGAGTGCCTGTTAGAGTGCGTAGACATTCAACCTTGCTGGAGGAGGGGCCTTAGGTGAAAGATTCGCTTGAGAAACGCCGAGTGCCCACACGATTTAAGAGGCCAACCGGAAACCCCACCTTTGCCTAGCTCGTCCATTATGAACCAAGCGAAATCGTCCAAAAGCGTCAGCGTTCCTGCATGGTCTTGTTGCCAAATATTCCCGAATGCCGAGGACGTCTCCCGAGCCTCAGGTGTTTCGAAGTCGGGACAAATACACAACTTCATCCCCAAGCCGAAGACGTTCACGCAAGTCCATCCGCCTGTCCCAAAGGGATTTCGCCATGCTCGGACTTCGAAAGGTATGCGGCTTGGCGGGTTTGCAACTGGCTCCCTAATACTCCGAGCAGTAGACGATGGTGACATTCCGTCCCCCTGAGGATTGTAATCCCATCCTTTGAGCGAACTTTTCGACCATCTCGGGGTTGTAGCGGCTGACTAACTCCTTGACTTCTTCGAACCAAATGTTCCCATCAGAGATCATCGCTCCATCCACATAAAAGTTGAACCCTCCCATGGAAGCTCGAATGCCCTGTTCGGCGAAGATCACCCCTTTGAATTGAGCGTCTCTGGGGTTTGCCGGATCGAAGATGGGCGGAGTTGCGCCCAGGCCAATGAACTGATGCAGGTTCATACTGCCTTTGCGGGCAAAAAAGGCGTCCACGGTAGAGCCGATGCGGGCATCGACCTGAGAAGTGAAGCTCCCGAATCCCTGGTCAGCTGGGGTGATCAGGGCGACATTGGCGCTCCCGGTACTGGCGAGCTGCTCTAGGTAGAGGGTGGCCCTCATGTAGCCGTCGAGGCTAGTGAGGTCCAAGCCGGTACCGCTGGGCAAGGAGTCGGGAGGAAGGTTCAAGGCTAATGCTCGCTGCTGGACAGCAGAACTGAAATTGGCGCCGCTTTGAAATGTAGCGATCCCGCCTGCAGGCGCAAAGGAAGTGCCGCCCGAGTTTCTTATCTGGGTGGATCGATGCTGAGATGACAGGGTTCCCCAATTGTTGAGACCGTGATTATGATTCCAGTTCTGCTGGTTGCTGAGGGCACTAAAGAGGCTGTGGAAGGCTTGCCAGTCGGCACCGGAAATTTGGGCTGCGGAGCTTACCACGGGATCGACCTCTTCAAAGGTGACAGTGGCCTTACTGGCGATTGCCAAGCCGTGATCGTCGGGCGCTGATACGGCACTGCGGCCCTGCAAGGAGACGTCCGAGGTCGCACTGATGGCCCCATTGCCGGAGACGGATCCCCCTAAGCGGATGGTGCCGTTTACTATTAAAGTGGTGGCCTCTCCCAGGCCTCCCCCGGTCGTTTGCCCAAGACTGAGATGGGCCTGTTTGTCGTGGGTTAGGGCTCTTTGCATGGTGAAGTCTCCGAGGACCGTCACCTCATAATTCTCAGGTAACCGAAGCTCTCCGTTGGCGATCTGCACTGGAGTGGTGCCCAGGGTGGTGTTGTCGGTGTAGGTGCCGACATAATTTTCAGAGGTGTCGTAGACTTCTAGAGTGTTGTCGTTAATGATGCGGTAGATGCCTGGGTCAAGGGTTGAGGTGGTGGGAGCCGGACCACCATGGCCGACGCTAGCATTTGGCTCGAGGTTCCAGCTTGGCAGGGAGGCGTTGGCAATATAGTTTCCTCCGCTGTTGGCTAGGGCCGCTTGCTGTTGCATGAGATCGTTGCCATTGGGATCGTCTCCGATGACGGCGGTGATGTTGATGGAACTCGAAGGCTGGTGGTCGTCGAGAAAGAAACTTTCCGTCAGGAAGATGTACTCTCCACTCAGCAGTCGCCCACCGCGATCGCCAAACAGCACCTGGTGCGCAGGGCTGCTTGAGGTCACGACATCGGGAGAGTAGATGCTTTCCTTGGCCGCGACCTCGTTGACGTAGGGATCGGCGGACTGGATTCTCCAGGCATAAGTCCCTTCCGGGATTCCGTAGGTCGGATCCTCGTCCCCCCCCAAGCCCACTCCCAGACCGCCTTTGGCAAGCATGGAATGATCGAAAGTATTGGGGCGACGGAGGGTGGCATCGAAGCGTTTCTCCACCTTGCCGGCGTGCCCGATAACTTGAACCTGGGCCGCTCGGCCAGGGAGGCTTCGAAAACCGACCTTGGGAGGAGTTAAGGATACCCCCCCCGTTAGTCCGTGGAAATTATTGGTGGAAACCCAGCGAGGAGATTCCGACTGGGTCAGGGTGCTCCAAGAAGCCGGCGTGTCTGGGGCAGACTCGATACTCCGGGGGTCGACCAGGTTGAACGGAACAACATCTTGGTCTGCCGCTTGGAAATGAATCTGGAAGCTGGAATTCAGGTGGGTCACCCCAACCACCGTCACCACACCGCCAAGCTCGCGCTCCCAAACGTTTAGCACGGGGGTTGTCATGGTTTGAGTCCAAGGACTGCTGGAACCAGTCGGTTGACCCCAGGTGGGGTCGGCCTGCAGTCGACTGCAAGCAAACTCCAGTCCCGTTTGGCATGCCTGGCGGGCTTGGGTGCCAAGTTCCACGTCGGAGGTCACGGCAAAATTGGCGCGGTTGAGGTGGACGAAGGAGCCTACCAGGACCGCCATAACCAGGACCAACAGCAGTACAGTGACTAGAGCCACACCCCGATCATGTGATTGTCTCATACCGCACAAGTTTATCAGAAATAAATCTCTGTTCCCACAAAGTTGATTTGAATTTTGACTGTCAAGAGGTGGATTCGGCCTCGTCAGTTTTCCGAATTCTGCTGAGGAGCCTCGAAAGGCTACTACTGGGGCCGGAGATGTCCTCGGCGATCTGTTCCATCTCTCGGGAGCGCAGAGGGCGCTCTTCCTCGCGATAGGACTCCAGGTTGAAGCTGTCTTCGGGCACCTCGTCGGGTTCGTCCCAGGCCAAGTCGGGGAGTTG
This sequence comes from Vulcanimicrobiota bacterium, assembly GCA_050486105.1. GTDB lineage: Bacteria > Vulcanimicrobiota > Xenobia > Xenobiales > JADMJV01 > JAEXNA01. The sequence continues at coordinate 4,235 of JBJHCR010000263.1, read as the reverse complement.
GGTTAAATCGGATAGCCCAAAGTGCTCCAGAAAAAGGCTGGTGGTGCCAAACAAGAAGGGTCGACCTGGCAACTCGGCCCTTCCGGTCTGGGCGACCAATTCCAAGTCCACGAGTTGAGCTAGGGTGCGGTCGCTATTGATTCCACGCGCAGCTTCAAGCTGAGCCCTGGTTATGGGCTGCTTATAGGCCACGATCGACAGCACCTCAAGCTGAGCTCGGGTAAGCCGTTTCTTGTTTTGAACTTGGAGAATTCGCTCCACGAATGGTGCCGCCTCGCTGCGGGTCAAAAGCTGATAAGCTCCGGCTACTCTGCGGAGTTCGATGGCTCGACCATTTAGGGATTGGCCCAATCTCTCCAGATGGCCCTCTGTATCCTGAAGACTCCATTCACCCGCTTCAGCGAGTTCCTCAAGGCGCAAAGGTCCTGGGGAAGCGAAAAGCATGGCCTCAATGGCTTGCTCAGGTTCGAAGTTCTTGGTTGCCATAGATCTCCTCTTAATTCAAACTAACTCTGTGCTGGGCTTTTTCTTTAGAGCGCGGTTCGCATTCAATCTCGTCGCTCTGCCGAGCCTGGTGGACAGTGATTCGCTCTCTCCGGGCCATCTCCAGCAGGGCCAGGAAGGTGACCACTACCAGGGCTCGGGGTTCCCCTTCACGGTCTTGCAAAAGCTCCGAAAATCGGGTCCGACCACTGCCGGTTCGATGGGCCTTGTCCTCCAGGCGTTGCCAGATTTCTTCTACTCTCTGGGGAACCGAAAGCTCCATGCGGCGATATCCGATGGGTTCCTTGAACGGCCGTCTGGGTTTCAAGAGTCTCAGGGCTGCTCGGTGGAGAGACCTGGCTGAAACATCAAGGAGTGGAGTTTCGGGTTCGGATAGGCCGGTTGGATGGGGATACCTGGCTAGGCTTTGGCTTTCGTGGTCGGACAGCCAGAGTGCGGCTCGCTTGAGTCGCTGATACTCCTTGAGTCGCAGCAAGAGATCGTCTTCACCATCGTCGCAGTCTTGACCCAAAAAGGGATCTTCGTCGGACTCGGTGGGAGGCAAGAGCAGTCGGGATTTCAGCTCGAGAAGCTGAGCAAAGACCAAAAGATATGAGCTCTCGATCTCAATGTCGAGCTGCCCAAGTAACTCTAAGTATTCTCGGTACTGCCCGGTGACCTCAGCCAGGGACACCTCGGTGACATCCAGTTCGGATTGTTCCACCAGGCTGAGCAGTAAGTCCAGCGGGCCTTCGAAAAAGGGAAGGTGGACGCGATAGCCTGCCCCGTCTTGCTCCACTTACAGAGACCCTCCCAAGAATATCGACAAAACGAAGCGGTTCAAAGGGGTCAGAATCGAAGGTCCGAGCAGCGCCAAAATCACAAACAGACCTACCAACGACCAGATGCCGGCCTTGCGTTCCAAAGCCCGCATCTTTTCGCTGGCCTCCCCCGGCAAAGCGGCGCCCAGAATTTTCCAACCATCCAAAGGAGGGAATGGAATCAGATTAAAAAGTCCAAAACCGACGTTGGCAACGACGAGCATCTTGAAAATCAGCTCTAGCGGGGTCCCCAAGACTAGCCCGGTGAGGATGAACATGGAACAGAAGAAGGCGGTCAGGAAATTGATCATCGGTCCGGCGATGGCCACCAGGGCCGTGTCCAGGTCTCGATTCTTAAAGTTGCTGCTGTCGATGGGAACGGGCTTGGCCCAACCCATGATTAGACTCCCCCCACTGGTCCAAAACGAGATGGTCAAGGCGATAGCGCCCAAGAGTTCGAAGTGGACCAAGGGATTCAAGGTCAGTCGCCCCTCGTACTTGGCTGTGGGGTCACCCAGGCGATAAGCCATCCAGGCGTGGGCATACTCATGAATTAAGAGCGCCACCCCTATGCAGAGAAGGCCGACGATAAGTTTTACGGGGTCCACCCGGAACCGCTTCGATTCGGCTCATGCTGATCCTGCGCCCTAAGTGCCAGAACTCGGATTCAGCCTAGGAAGTCTTGGGATGAGTCATTCTGAGGCGGACGAAGATTCACAGATGCTGAGCAAAAAGAGATCGTTGAGATTCTGACCAGTGGGTCCGGTTCGCAGCAGGGCCTCGGGCAACTTTTCCAAGACGGCGGTGCTATTGTGCTGCTCGACCGCCTTCAGCAATGCCCCTTCACCGACCAGGGCTTTGAGGCGCGACCAGGTGGTTCCATCCACCATGGCTCCGGCGTAGTCGGTGGGACCGTCCGTCCCGTCAGAGCTGCCGGCCAAGAGCGTGATGCCTGGGACCCCATCGATCTCTCTGGCAAAGCGCAAGGCCAATTCTTGGCATCGTCCCCCACGATGAGACTTCGGAGTGTCAGCAGAGAGACGAACTGTGGGTTCGCCCGTAGCCGCCAGAGTACCGCAACGGTTCTCGAAGAGCAAACGTTTGGCCAATCGACCCCAGATGACAGCGAGCTTGGCAACCTCTCCTTCCACCGTGGGGCTCCAATTCGGGTCCTCAAGGAGGTCGGACTCCGAGAGATAGCCCAGGGCGGTGGCCCTCAAAGTGTGGTAGTCGGCCAAGATGGTGGCCTCCAGGGTCAGGTCTTTGGGAGTCTCGATAAGGCAATCTCGCCAACGAGCGAGCTTCGAAGGTGGCACCATGCTGTCGAGTCGGTTCAGGATACGCCGGGCCTGCTCCAAAGTTGAGGGATCCGGCACGGTGGGGCCCGACCCAATCAAAGACAAGAGGTGTGGAGGGGCAAGGTCGGCACTAACGTCGCACAGCACATACTGAGTGATGTGCTTGAACCTCTTGGTCAGGCGCGCTCCCAATTGGCCACCCTTGAGGTACGACAGGTGCTTCCTGACCACATTGACTTCTTCGATGGGGAGTCCACTTTGCAGGAGCGCTTCATTGAGTTCTTGCAAATCTCGTAGATTGAGTGGTGGGATTGGGTCGGCCAACAGACTTGACGCTCCCCCGGATAGCAGGACCAAGAGCTCTTCTGACTGGGGGTGAGATTCCAGCCAGCGCAGTAGGTCCCGAGCCGCCAGAGTTCCAGCTTCATCGGGAATGGGATGAGCAGCTTCCCAGAAAGTGAACGAACTCAAATGGTCGCGCTCCGAAGGCGAGCAATGCCCAAATTTGGTGAGCAGAAAACCTTGTCCTTTCCAGGCTTTTCCCCCTGCCGCTTCTCGAGCAGCGCAAGCCATGGGAGCCGCTGCCTTCCCCAGCGACAGGATATGCACTTGGCTGCCGGGCGTTCTTTTCCTAAAAGCCTCCATCAAAAGGCGTTCCGGAGCCAGGTTTTGCAAGGTTTTTTGGTAGACTGCTCGGAGGCTCAAAATCTTCTTTCTTCCTTAGTTCATTTGTGCCAGGAGAGAGAGGCGCCTTCTACGAAGCACCCCGTATGTCAAAACAGAAAATTACTCTGATGCTGGTCGATGATCAGCACCTTTTTCGGGAAGGCGTGAAGAGCCTGCTCAAAGATCATGCCGATGTCGAGGTTGTGGCCGAGGCCGCCGATGGGCAGACAGCTCTAGAACTGGCGGCTCGAGAAGCTCCCGATGTCATCTTGCTGGATCTCAAAATGCCAGGGATGGACGGAATGGAGTGTTGTCGGCGCCTGAAAGCCCAGAGCCCAAGTGCCCGCATCGTCATCTTGACCGTCTCTCGGGAACTGTCTTCGATCGTGGAAGCCATGAAGTCTGGAGCTAGCGGCTATCTCACCAAGGATACACCTTCGGAAAAAGTGGTAGAGACGGTAGTCAGAGTCTTCAAGGAGGGGAACCTCCTTGAACCTCTCTTAGCCGACCGACTGCTCGACGAGTTTGTCACCTTCTCTGCCAAGAACGAGCAGAACCCTGAGGCTGCGATGTTTGCCTCTTTGTCTCCACGTGAAACTCAGATCCTGAAGCTGGTGGCAGGCGGTATGCCAAATAAGTTGATTGCAGCTGAACTCAAGATCAGTGAGCACACCGTGCGCAATCATATCAGCAACATTTTTCAGAAACTGCAAGTCAACAACCGGACCGAGGCCACCGTGTTGGCCATGAAACAAGGATTGGTTTAGGGCGTGTGGGCGTTCAACCTTCACGGCACTGCACTCGCTTATTTTTCCTCTCCGAAAGCGTCTTTTTGCTTAAGTACTCTCGGGTACTAGGCTCAAAAAATCACTTCCGGAGAGAAAAAATCTGCTTCGCGCAGCTTGAAACGCTGAATGTCCACACGCCCTAGAGGTCCGACTGGGAACCCCCTTGACAGATTGCGAAG
>JBJHCR010000262.1:0-9292 GCA_050486105.1 Vulcanimicrobiota bacterium | reverse complement strand
CTAGAAGGTCGGCGAAGAGTTCTGGAGGCCACCGATGGCAGTTGGCGAGTTCTGGTAGAGCCAGAGTCTCCCCTTCAGGCCTCTCCCCTTTTTCGCACCGTTTGGCTCAAGCCACTGACTCGCAATGGTGTCGTGGCCAATTTGAGACCCATGCGTCAATACCTACAGACGGTGGGTTTGGTGGCCTCGGTGAATCGTTTGCCGGAGTTGAGCCAACTGTTCTTTGTGGCTGGAGTCCAGCGAGTCCGTCCAGCAGGCAGCATGGCTCGAGGGTACCTAGGCGAACCCCACGACGGATTGTATGCTCTGGCCTGTTACACGCGCCGAGTCAGTGTGGATTCCGGAATCAACCTTGCCGACGTGGCCGATTTCAGTCAATACCTTAAGGTTTCGCCACCTCCGCTGAACCCTGACCAAGCCATCACCAATCGAGACGAATTCCGACAGCAGGCCATGCAAAAGGCTGATCGCGGGCTCTTGGTGCGCAGTGGTGGCAGTAGCGCCGAACCGGTCTATTCGGTTTTCGATTACCAGGACTACCGCCACACCATGAGGTTTGCTGCCGACGGACTGCTGGCAGCAGGTTTGGACCCCCGCACTGACCGTTGCGTCAATATGTTTGCCTCAGGAAAGCTCTACGGAGGGTTCTTGTCGTTCTTCACCATTCTGGAAGACCTACAGGTGTTGCAGTTTCCCGAGGGTCAACATGAGGACTTCCGAGGCATGGTGGAACGATTTGAGAGTCTCGAGGCGAATGTCCTCTTGGGAATGCCGGCCAGCATCATGAAGCTTTTCACTGCCGAGGAAGAGCGTTTGGCTAAGTACCGGGGGATCACGAAGGTTTTCTTCGGGGGGGACCACCTCAATCCGGCCCAGATCTCCTGGCTGAAGGAGCGTTTTGGTGTGGAGGTGGTGCGTTCGGCCTGCTATGGGTCCAATGAGCTGGGCCCTATGGGCTATCAGGCTTGGGATTGCCATCCCGGCGAGCACTATTTGCACCATACCGCCATGCAGCTTGAGATCTTGGACCTCGAAAAGGACCGGCCGACAGACTTCGGAGCGGTCGGTCGCCTGGTGTTCACCCCCATAGGGCACCGCAGGGAAAGTGTATGCCGCTACGATATTGGCGATCTCGGTCGCTGGGTCGATCGTCCCTCGGAGAGCGGGCGGCGGGCCCCACGATTTCAATTGCTTGGAAAAAGGTCCGACTTGATCCCCCTGAGAGGAGGTGCGGTCCATTATTTCGATGTGAACTCCTGTCTCTCAGAGGCCCTGAACTATCATGGAGAGCTGCAGATTCACCACGATGGGCGAGGAGGGGTCACGGTCTTGGTGCGGCCAGATTTTCCCGTCTCCATAGAGCGCGCTACTCAGACCTTGCTTGAGCATCTGGAAGCCAAGGCCCCGTGCTTGGTCGAAGAGATCGAACATTGGATTTGGGAGCGCCGGCCGATCACCGACTCGAGGTGGTCGTGGAGCGAGACTGGAGGCAAGCTCATTCACGTTTGCCAAGCCCAAACCGTGCCATGAAGCCTGTTGACGCCGGAGACCCTTCCGTTCTTCCCCAGCCCGCCTTGGCCGCTCCCCTTAGTCTTTGGAAGGTGCCCGGAGCCGGAAAGTTGGCCTGTGCTCAGCTAGTTTCTCAGCTCTGCGACAAGATGGTGACTTTGGGTTTCATTTGGGTTATCACCCAAACCTACAGTGATTCTTATGTCGCCTGGTTTGTGGCGGCTGGGGGGGTTCCGCATTTGTTTCTGACCCCCTACACGGGCAAGTGGGTCTCAAGACTTGGCCTCTTGCGCACGGTGATCGTCACCGATATCTTGCGTTCGATTTTATTTTTCCTGGCCTTCTGGTGGAGCTACCAAAAGCCTCAGGAACTCTTCCTGAGTTTGGTTGGTCTCACTTTGATCACCAACACTTTGGCGGCTTTCTTCAATCCTGCGGTCATGAGTTTGCCGGCCCGAATGACCGAGAAGGTGCATCTCTCTCGGCTGACGGCCATGATCAACTCCAGCTTTTCCATTGCCACTTTTGCCGGGCCGGCTTTGGCGGCGGTTTTTTATCACCTTTACGGGCTTTCTGGGCTGCTCCTGGCTACCGGAGTGGGCTACTTATTTGGAGGGTTGCTGGAGTCCACCATTAGGCTTCGTCCTGAGGCTGAGCAGGCGGATGGAGAAGCCAAGACCTTTGGGACTAACGGCATGTGGGCGGTCCTTGCAGATCAACCCTTGATCAAGGCGATGTTGTTCTTGTTCTTGGGGATGAATATGGCCTTAGGTCCCCTGATGCTGTTGATGCCTATATACGCTTCTCAAATTTTTCACGGTCACGTGAGCAACTATTCGGCCCTACAGATCGCCTTAGGGGGAGGCACGGTGTTGGCCTCACTACTCTTGTCCTGGAAAGACTGGAAAACCAGTCTCAGTCGACGAATCTTTTGGCCTTTGCTGGGAGTTGCTCTGGGATATGTCCTCTTTGGGTTCAGTCGAGATTTGCTGGTCGGGCTTGTGGGAATCCTGGCTGTTGGTATTGGGCTGGGGCTAGCTAACGTGGCCATTCGTTATTTTTTTCAGACGGCGCCAAGCAAAGTGCAGGTGCCAAGCGTCATGGCTTTAGTCAACATGATCACCAACGCCTCGTATCCCGTATCCATGTTGGTTTGCGGCTTGCTGCTTCACCATATACAACCCACGCAATTGGCGGAAGGGGCTGCTTTTCTGCTCTTAGCCTTGGTGATTTTGGCACCCGTTCTGCCACCATTTAGAAAGTTGAGGACCTTATGACCGTCTACCCCTTGGATGAACTTGTAGCTTTCGCCCGTGTCCATTCTCCCTACTATCGAGAACTCTACGGCGAATTGCCCGAACGCCCTGACCTCAGTCACCTTCCGATCATCGACCAGCAAAGGTTTTGGAAGGCCAACACCCTCAATGACAATCGCTTACTCACCAGCCCTCACCGGGAGGGGATCCTGTTCAAGAGCGGCGGCACCACGGGAAATCCAAAATTTTCCTTCTTCACAGGTGAAGAATGGGCGACGTTTTGCCAGGTCTTTGGGCAAAGCTTTCCTGCCAATGGCTTCAAGGCCGGTGACCGAGTTGTCAATCTCTTTTATGCCGGAGAGCTTTATGCGTCCTTCTTGTTTGTAACCGAGTCCTTGAAATACACGGGCCTCGATCTTGTCCAACTCCCCGTAGCTGGTGGAACCACCTTCGAGTCGGCGGCTCACATCTTGGAAGAGCAGCAGGCCAACGTGGTGGTGGGTGTCCCCACTACCTTGATCCATTTGGCCGAGCACCTGCGAGATCACGGGCCGAAGAGGCTTCCTATTGAGGCCATCTACTTTGGGGGGGAGTCCATGTATCCTGACCAACGAGAGTTCTTGTCTCAAGTTTTCCCGGGCGTTCGTCTAGCCTCCATAGGCTATGCCAGTGTTGATGCTGGATTGCTGGGTAAGGCCGATGTCGATTGTGGTCCCGATGAGCACCGAGTGTTTGACGGAGCAACCCTCATTGAAATCGTGGACGAGGATACCGGAGAAGTGATCGATGAACCAGGCCGGGCAGGCAAAGTTCTCATCACCAATCTGACCCGAAAACTCATGCCGGTTCTGCGTTACCCGGCAGGAGACCGAGCCGAATGGGTAGAGAATCCCGGCCGCGCCGATCGCAAGTTTCGACTGTTAGGTCGCTCAGAGGAGGGAGCTCGGGTTGGGCCCATGACTTTGTATTACCAGGATATGCATGACCTCCTGATTCATTTCGAACCGTGTCCGGCCAGCAGCTTTCAGATGCGAGTGAGCCATTACGACGGAGTCGACTGTCTGGAACTGCGGGTCGCTCCCAAGGAACGGAGTCCGGAAGCGGCGGAAGGTCACACCCAAAACTTGATCGAGCATCTGCTGCACGAGCGCCCTATGATTGCCATGCTTTTGGAACGCGGATTCATTCATCCGGTTCAGGTGTCTTGGATGAGAGGGGAAGACTTGACAGTGAACCCTCGCACGGGAAAACTACGCCACGTTATCGATGAACGAAAAGGCTAGGTAGCATCATGTCTCATTGGGAACCAAGCTTCCGAATTGAAGTCGAGAATCGGCTGGAGTTGCTCCCCCCGCTGCTGGCCATGGTGGAGAGTTTTTGCCAGGAATTTGGAGCCGATCAGCCAACTGCTGAGCAAGTTCGCCTGCTGGCCGAGGAAGCCGTCGCAAACGCCATGGAGCACGCTTACCTGCCCGGGGAGACCGGTCCGGTGCAGGTTGAACTTCGACTTTGTCGTGAACGATTGATTCTCAAAGTTCGTGACCAAGGCTTACCCTTCGATCCGGATCGTGCGTCTATGGAAACGACCGACCTCGGGGCTTTCCTGGGTTTGACGGTGATTCGTAGCTTGAGTTCTCGTCTGGAATGGCATTCCTTGGGTCAGGATGGCAAAGAATTGTGGGTGGAGATTGCAGCGCCTTGGGCTAGAACCGAGAGGCAGCAGCCAGGTACAAACCAGACTCTAAATCTCAAGGTCCCTCGAGAACTGGTTGAGGTGCGTCCTATGCATCCAGCCGATGCAGAGCAGGTCAGCCAGCTGGCGTATCGAGCATACCGCTTGGATTATCCCAATGTCGACTTCTATGATCCTCAAAAGGTCCTACGGCTAAATCGTCAAGAACAGCTTCACTCTTATGTTGCAGTCCACGCTGATGGGGTGGTCGCCGGGCACACGGCCTTAATGCGTGATGCCCTAGTGCAAGGTGGCTTGGAGGTTGGCCAAGTTATGGTTCGCCACGAGTTTCGTGGGCTAAGGTTGGCCAACCGACTCATCGAGCGAGCGGTCGAAGATTGCGTGAATAAGCATCGTCTGGGCTGCTTTGCCCACGCCGTGACGGCCCACGAGTTTTCCCAAAAAGCTATTGCTCGAGCAGGACTGAAGAGTTGTGCCTGCCTCGTTTCATACGCCAAGAGTGAAGTTTTTCGGGCCGAACTTGCAGATGATGGGTTGCAGCGGGAATCCACGCTTCTGATGTATCGACCTCAAACCAAGACTGAGGGTTCAAGGTCGGTTAAGGTCTACGGAGCAGCGAGACTGGCACCTTTTGCGGATATCGCCAGCCGAGCAACCGGGGAGACCTGGCAGTTAACTCCGGCCAAGATTCAGCCGAGTTTGGAGAGAAACGATCTTTCGGTGCACGAGGTGCCCGCCTTGGCCACTGCTCTCGTGGTTTGGCGCAGTATCGGACCCGACTATTTGAAGGTTTGGCGCAGGGCTTGGGAGGCGCTCCTGAGCCAGGGGATCGCCACGGCCTACGTCCTGCTAGATTGGGAGAATTCCGACACTCATCGAGTCAGCGACCGGCTCTTCGAAGAGGGTTTTGTCCCGGTGGGAACTTTGCCGGGCTTCGGATTTCCCAGGCCGCTCATTCTGGCAAAACTGGCTCCTCAGGACTTCGCTTTGCAGAGACTCAAGATATTTGAGCCCTGCGGGAAAGAGGTCGTGGCAGCCATGGAATCATGGAACAGCGACCTCTCGTTGAGTTGGGGTTAAAGCGTTAGGGTACGAAAATGCGCCGGGAGGTTGCCTCCCGACGCTGCCTACTGGGACTTTGCTTACCGATGCTTAGAACTTGCTCCAGAGGTATTGGTTGGTGACCTCGTGGTGATAAACGATCTCTCCAGTTCGGACTTGAGTGCCGAGTTCGCGAGGAGACCGATGGGCCACAGCCAGTTTGCGCTCGATGAACTTCTGCTTAACGTCGGCTCCTAGGATCTCTTCCATGAAGGCGCTCTGTTTGAAGTGCCTGATGGCATCGTAGATGTTGCTTGGCAAGTACTTGGTTCTGGTTCGTCGATTCTCGGAGGTCAGGGTCTCGTTCATGGGACCTTCCAGCCCGGTTCTGAGAATCGCGTAAAAGGCCAGATACGGGTTAGCATCGGGAGCAACGGTGCGCACCTCGATGCGAGCGGATTTTTCGTTGCCCAGAGGAATCCTAACCATAGAGGTGCGATCCACCGGCGAACTTTTGATCTGATTGGGGGCTTCAAACTCAGGGTCTAGGCGCCGGTAGGCGTTGACGCTAGAGTTCAAGAGCAAACACAGATCGTTCCCACTATTGAGAATTCGGTCCACAAACTGCCAGGCGTCCTTGGAGAGTTTGCACTCGCCTTTGGAGCTGAAGAAGGTGTTCTTTCCCCTCTTGCTGATGGAGAGGTTGGTGTGCATACCGTTGCCGTTGATGCCTGCGATAGGCTTAGGCAGGAAGCTCGCGGTGTACCCCATGACCGCAGCCGTTTGGCGAGCGACCCATTTGTAGAGCTGGAGTTGGTCGGCAGCTAGCAAGGCTTCAGTATAACTGTAGTTCAATTCGAATTGGGATGGAGCCACCTCGGGATGGTCCTTCTCGTTCTCGAAGGCCATGGCGCGTTGAGCCTCGGCTAAGCGATCGATGAACTGCTTCAACGGGTCATAGGGAAGGGAGTTGTAGTAGCCACCGCTCGAAAGCAGGTCGAAGCCTTCCACCCGATTGAAGTTCTGCTCTGCGGAGCGCCCGTTGAACAGGAAGCCTTCACACTCTACAGCGACGTTGGCCACCATACCCTTCTTGTAAAGTTCTTCTGAATAATCTCTCAGCTTGCCACGCATATCTGATTGATAGGTGTTGCCTTCGATGTCATTGATATAACCAAAAACGATAACTTTACCGGGTCCGAATATGTCGCTCGGCAGCCAGCGGAAAGAGCCCCAGTCGATCTCAAGACGGAGGTCAGATTCACTCACCACCGAGAACCCCCGGACCGACGAGCCATCGAATGTGAGGTTGTCGTAGGACTTGATGAGAAACTTTTTGTCATAGTCGATGGTATGGAATCGACCTTCGAGGTCAGAAAAGCAGACCGTCACCGCCTTGATACGCTTCTCTTCGGTAAGGTACTTCAAATAGTGATCGGCAAGCTCCAAGGGGTCTTTACGGGCCAACTGCTTCTGCTTGGCTTCCAGGTTCATCTCTTCGAGTTGGTCGTAGGGGATTTCAAGAAAGTCTTTGAGCAGGCGGGTCTCACCGCCGGTAGTTGAGGTTTTGATCATTGCAAGATAATAGCAGAAAAGCGTAAACATGTTAATAGTAGCGATAAAAGTTTTTTGAAATAACCTTATTGCCGCAATAATTAGCGAATTGAAGGGTGTTTTTGTGTTTGGCTTCGGAGATCCGAGGTGGCCTAAGCCCTTTGGAACTCTCCCGATTGAATTAGGTTGAAGAAGGAGTGAGCAAGAGGATTTCCCAAACCTCAATCTTCACCAAGGAGCTTAGACAGTCATGAGTGGACTACCGCAAGGCGTTGTTGGCGCTTTCATTGGCCTGATTGCAGGCTTGGCGATCAGCTACGTTTCTCAAAAGACCGGCAACGCCTGAAGCCTGATGTGCAACCCGTGGTTCGCGGGTTTTCTTGGAGCAAGCTTGGGCTATATGACGGCGGCTGGGCCATAGGCTCGCTCTCCTTGGCCAGCTCCATAGGACGTTCGCCAAAGCTTCTGCACTCAAGGGAGCACAGAGGCAACTCGTCTAGAGGTATCGCGCCTCGCTTATGGAGGTCCAACGCCCAGGGGGTCCCTGCGCACTAGGAGTCTAACCGGAAACCCTCCCGTCGTCTAACTCGTCTATCACCCACTTTCGGTGGGTACCCGTGCATGCGAAATCGTCGAATTGTCGGCAAATATTCCCGAAAGCCGAAGGCGTTCCCACTGGACAATTACGCGAAATTATCCACAAGCCGTAGGCGTTCCCGCAGGGCCATCCGCCTGCCCAAAATATACTTCGTTATACTCGGACTTCGTAGCGCCTTCGGCTTGCCGGGTTTCCGGTCAGACTCCTAGGCTGACTCGCAGGCGTTGCGGAACCCCACCAGCTTGCGGGCGGGTATTCGTCCTCGAGTTTCAGAACCTTCGGGTGAGCACTCTAGAATATCAGAAATGCTGCGGTGGCTAGAATTCCAACCAGGGCCAGAAAGCCCAGCACCATGAAGGCCAGGGCCTTCTTGATCAGTCCAAAGATGAAGCTTCCCAGGGCCAATCCTAGGCCGAGGCCTACTCCCACCATCACCACCAGCGCGACACTGTTGTCGGCGTCGGCCCAAGACGGGACCGACAGCATTCCCATAAGAAGAGCCAAGAGAATTCTTGAGTGGGTTGGCGAGTGATCCATGGGTCGAGTTTTCTCCACCGATTGAGACCTTCCTAGTTGGCTGTGCCGGTCTTTGTGGTTTCCGAACCTCAGTTCTCCTAAATCTTTTGGACGATTTTTTCCTGGGCTTGCCGTCCACGGTCCTTCCCTTTGGGCCCTCGGTGGACGCCTCGCATTTGCTCTACAGGGTACAGACGTTTCTTTCCCATCTGCACCGACAGCTTCCTAGCCGACGGCCACGGCACCGGGTTTTGGATTGTGCCATCCGCCTGGAGGAGCCAGGTGTTCACTTTCCGCCGGTCCCCATTCTCCGGGTTGGTAGATCGAGAGGGGAGTCTCGGCAGCGAGCACGGGATCGACAATGCGCCACGCTTCCTCGGCGTAGTCTTGGCGGGCAAAGAGTTCCGGATGACCGTCGATGGCTTCTCCCAAGATTCGGGTGTAGGCTGAGGGTTCGTCGTCTCCGGGATGTCGGCAGGCGTGCATCTCTGTGGTCCGGCCGGGATTCTTGGGGTCAGGGCCCAACACGTTCAGGCTTAAGGCAAAGAGAATGTCCGGGCTGAGTTGCAGGCGCATGGAGTTCGGCTTGAGGTTGGGATTGTGGTAACGGTTGTCCGGGCGCCGCAGACGAATGAGCACTTCGGTCCTGGTGAGCGGAAGACATTTGCCGGCTCTAAGGAAAAAAGGGACTCCTGACCAGCGCGGGCTTTCAATCTGCAAGCGCACGGCGGCAAAGGTTTCCACTTGGGAATCGGCGGCTACTCCGGGTTCTTGGCGGTACCCTTCGAACTGCCCCCGACTCAGGTCCGAGGGGGTCAAAGTGGGAATGGCCTTGAGAATAGCCACCTTATGGTCTCTGATTGTCTCCGTATCGGCCTCGGGGGCGAGATCCATGGTGAGATTGGTCAAAACCTGAAAGAGATGGTTCTGGATGACGTCTCGAATGGCCCCAGCCTCCTCGTAGAATCCACCTCGGCCTTGGACCCCAAAGTCCTCGGCCAAAGTGATCTGCACACTTTCGATGTGCTCTCGATTCCAAATCGGCTCTAAATAGGTGTTGGCAAAGCGAAAGAAGTGCAGGTTGTTGACCGAAGGCTTGCCCAAGTAGTGAGCGATGCGAAAGAT
>JBJHCR010000261.1:0-9312 GCA_050486105.1 Vulcanimicrobiota bacterium | reverse complement strand
TAATGAGTGTGTTCTCAACCTCTGTTCAACGCGGTGTCAACTTCGTCGACTTGGTCATGCGGGCGCTCGCCCAGCCTCAACTCGCCCACCTCTAACTTTGACCCCGATCGAACGCTATCCACGTACCATTAATGTTAATGATCGTTTCAAACTCTTTAAGTGCAGTATCCCTCGGACAGAATGTGAAGGCCCAACAGGCGCAGGCTCCACAACCCAGAGCCGTTTCCAAGGAAAGCCCAACCAAGGAGCCGGGCGATCTGGGATCGATGTCGGCTTACGTGAGTTCAGAGATCACTCCAGAATGGGGATTCAAGGGGCACGAATTGATTCACGACGAGGCGGTGCGGGCTTTGCCCTCGGACATGCCGGAGTTTTTCGTGGACGCTCGTGAACGTTTGGTGGCCCTAGCCAGCCAACCAGACCGTTTGAAGATGCGAGAGTTGCCGCATCTGAGGATCGGTAGGGTAGACCACTGGGTCAGCATGGAGCGCCTGGAAGGGGTAGAGTTGCCTCGGGATCGCTATGGCTACATTCTGGCTTCAGCTGAACAGGGCTTGGCTCTTCCGGGACAGTCGCCTGAGGAAGTGGGAACTCTGCAGTACAGTGTGGCCGAGCATCAGCACAAATTGACCGCAGAGTTCGCCCTGTGGCGCAACGAATTGGAGCGCTCGGGTCCGGACCATCCGAGAACCAAGCAGTTTCAAGAGAATGCTATCTACACCGCTGGAATGATGGGTCACTATGTGGGTGACGCCTCTCAGCCTCTGCACGCCAGCGTGCATCACGATGGTTGGAACGAAGATTTTGAGCCCAACCCCGAGGGTTTCAGGACCCAGCGAGGTTTGCATCGGGAGTTCGAAAACTTGCTGGTGAACCGCAACATCCACGCCGAGGGTGTCCGGGCCCGAATCGGTGAGTTCCAAACCCGGGAGGGCGACCCTTTGGATTGGGCCATGGATTTTCTCCGAGAAGCCCAGGGAGAAGTCCGGAACCTCTACACCCTAGAGAAGAATGGAGATCTCAATCCCAATCGACCGAGTGATGAAGGGGTAGCGTTGGCCGAGAAGACCTTGGCTCGGGGTGCTCAGAACCTCAGAGACCTATGGTATCAGGCCTGGGTCGACAGCGAGAAGGTCGCTGACAGCATCCGCCGTCCCCAAGGGGGAGATGATCACCAGCATGAACACGGTCAGGACGGCTATCTGATCGCGGGATAAACGCCCGGGAACGAGGGAACCCGGCCCTCTTCGGGCGAACATGGCTCCCCTATGTCACGTTTTGTTGTATTCGTTACGCCCTTCTATAAACCCAGTGTGGGAGAGTTTGTCGAAGCTCTCCTGAGGCACCCTGGGGTGAACTTAGCGGTGGTGACTCAGGACCCAGCCGAGCGACTCCCTGAGACTCTGCGGCAAAAGGTGCTCTACCAACACGTGGGCGACGCCACCTATACTCCTCACCTGGTGGCGGTGGTGCACCACTTGAGTTCTCGTTATGGGAAGATTCACCGATTGCTGGCTATCAACGAACAGATTCAGGTCCAGGTGGCCGAGGTGCGCGAGCAGTTCGGCATCTTTGGGATGCCCGCCGAGACCATCAGAAATTTCCGAGACAAATCCAGGATGAAGCACTGTTTCCGCCAGGCAGGTGTGCCCTGTGCCCGGCATAAAGCTGCCACCAACTTCGAGGAAGCCAGGTCGTTTCTCCAAGAAGTTGGCTATCCGGTTTGCGTGAAGCCGGTGGATGGAGCAGCGGCTCAAGCCACCTTTCGAGTCGATTCTGACCAGGTTCTTGAAGAGATCCTCAAGGCGAGTAGCCCGAGTCCCGATCGTCCTCTACAAATCGAAGAGTTTGTGGTGGGGGACGAGCACTCATTCGAAACCCTGTCGGTGGGAGGCGTCCACCATTGGCATTCGGTGACCCACTACTACCCCACTCCGCTGAGTGTGGTGGCCAACCCCTGGATCCAGTGGCGCATCGTTTCCCCTCGGGATATCGAGCATAGCCGATACGACGACATCCGTCAGGCAGGTTGCCAAGCCCTGGATGCTCTAGGAATGCAGACAGGACTGACCCATCTGGAGTGGTTTCGCCGTCCCGACGAGAGTATCGCTATCAGTGAGGTCGCGGCTCGCCCTCCGGGGGCTCAGATTGTCACCATGCTGAATCGGGCTCACGATATGGACCTTTTTCGGATCTGGGTGCAAATGATGATCGACGAAGAGATGCCAGAAATCCCTCCGAGAAAGTATGCCACTGGGGTGGCCTTTCTGCGCGGATTGGGAGGTGGCCGAGTTCGAGGAGTTCACGGCATCGATAAGGTTCTTGGTGACTTAGGCTTGATGGTCACCGACATGAAGCTACCCATGCCTGGGGACCCGGCGGCCAACACCTACGAAGGAGAAGGATTCGTCTTGGTGCGGCATCCCGACACTCAAGCTGTGGAACGAGCTCTGCTACAAATCGTGGATCAAGTTCGAGTGGAACTGATTTAAGGGGCTTTGGGGCGAGAGCCGCTCAGGATTCAGGGCTTCGAGTTCGGGGACTACGAAGCGGCCGTCGCGACGGATGACTCGCTCGTCGAAGTGAACTTCCCCCCCGGCTTCTTGCAGCAGCACTAAGTCCCAGTGAATGGTGCTGTGGTTTCCGTTGCTGGTGGTGTGAGGAGACTGACCCAAAGCCAGATGGAGACTGCCTCGGATCTTTTCGTCGAAGAGAATATCTCTCATGGGCTTGGTGATGAGAGGGTTGAAAGCCAGGGCGAATTCGCCAATGAAGCGAGCGCCTTCATCGGTTTCTAGGATTTCTGTCAGGGCTTTGTGATTGGTGCTCCAACTTTCCACCACTCGGCCGTTCTCAAAGCGCAGTGACACATCATCGAAGGCGGTTCCCCAATAGAGGGACGGCGTGTTGAAGCGAATCTTGCCTTGGACCGAGTCTCTGATTGGCGCGGTATAGCATTCCCCGTCTGGGACGTTGTTCTCCCCGGTGCAAGACCATGCGTTCATCCCTTCAATGGAGAACTCGAGGTCGGTGTCGGGCCCGGTGATCCTGACTCGGTTAGTCCTGTCCATCAGGGCTTTGAGGGGCTTAACAGCTTCGGCCATAGTTTGATAGTCAAGCAAGCAGACTGCGAAGTAGAAATCCTCGAAGGCTTGCGTGGAAAGTCCGGCTTGCTGAGCCAAGGATGGAGTAGGCCAGTTCAGACAGCACCACTTGAGCTTCTCGAGCTTGGCTTGGTCGACATTCAAGTCTAGGTGGGAATAGTTTTGCCAGGCCAAACGTTGCTCAGAGATTCCTGAAAATTCCGAGACATTGATCTTCCCACTCAAGTCCAGGTGGGCTTCGACCCTCTCAAGCCGATAGAACTCAAGATCCGCCCCAAGCTGGACTCGTTTGCGAAATTCTGCCTCGGTCCCGAGTTCAAGCAACTTGCGTTCGAGAACTTCGGATTTGAGAACGACGATAGGATGGGCCCCGGTTTCGACGACTTCCTCGACCAAGGCACAAAGCATGGATTCTGGAACTCCGGTGGCCTCGATTAGAATCCGTTCTTCCGGTTTGAGTGAACAAGAATGACGGACGAGAAGCTTGGCGAGTTGTCGGTGCCTGGGGTCACCCATCTTGGATTCGTCAGGGCGCTCTCAGGAGTCGCTCAGGATTCAGTGCTTCGAGTTCGGGAATCACGAAGCGCCCATCCTGTCGGACGAGCCGATCGTCAAAAAAGATCTCGCCCCCCGATTCCTGGAGCAGCACCAGGTCCCAATGAATGTTGCTGCGGTTTCCATTGTCGGCTTCCTCGTAGGCCTGACCGAGCGCCAAGTGGAGGCTGCCCCGGATCTTCTCGTCGAAAAGGATGTCCCTCATCGGCTTGCTGATGATGGGGTGGAAGGCGATAGCGAACTCTCCAATAAAACGGGCCCCTTCGTCACTGTCCAGAATGGCCGTCAACGCTTCGTCGTTGCTGCTGCTGCTCTTCACCACTCGACCATCCTCAAAGGTCAAATGGATGTCGTCAAACGGAGTCCCTCGGTAAATGGTGGAGGAATTGAACCCAATTGTGCCCTGCACCGAATCCTTGATAGGCGCGGTGAAGCATTCCCCATCAGGGACGTTGTAGTTGCCGGTACACGGAATGGCGCTGAGCCCTTGAATGGAAAACTTTAGGTCGGTGCTGGGTCCGGTGATACGAACCTTGTCGGTCTTCTCCATGAGAGCCTTTAGGGGTTTGACGGCTTCGGCCATGGCTCGATAGTTGGCTAAGCACACCGAGAAATAAAAATCCTCGAAGTGCTCCGTGGACATGCCGGCCTGTTGGGCCATAGACGGGGTCGGCCAACGGAGGACGCACCACTTAGTCTTCTTGACCCGGACATCTCGATGGACCGGCCCAAAGAGGTGTTCCTCGTACAGTTTCATTCGCTGGGAAGGGACGCCCGAGAGTTCGGTGATGTTGTGACTGCCCCTCAATCCCAGGTAGGCTTGAACCTTTTCCATTCGGTAGAGTTCCAAGTCGGCCTGTATCTTGATGCGCTCTTCGGCCTGAGCCTCGGTTCCCAATTCCAGCATCTTGCGTCTAAGGACCTCGGATTTGGTCTCGATGATCGGATGGGCTCCCACCTTCGTCACTTCTTCGGCCAAGACGCAGAGCATGGCTTCCGGAATGTGAGTGGCCTCAATAAGGATATTCTCATCCTTTTGCAAGGCACAGGAGTGATGGACCAAAAGTTCTGCCAATTGTCGATATCTAGGATCTGCCATGGGCGGGATTTTCAAGGAACGGGGAGTAGGCCCTCCTTCTGCCAACCCCACTTCCCTTTCGACAGAGAGAACCAGGCTCATTATCCTACCCTTTTTCGCCTGCAAAGGATTGGACCCTCGAAGGTGTTTTTATTGGTGGACATCGAATCTTTCCGCTGGACCAGCAATTATCCAGTAACGGTCTACGAAAGGGTTAAATACTTTGGACGAGCTCAACTTAGAAGAGAGCATTTTGCGCTCTCTCCGCCGCATCTCGCGGGCCATTGGGATGCACAGTCGCCAACTCAAGAAGAACTTCTTACTAACTGCGCCTCAATTGGTCTGCCTCCGGCACCTACATACCGGACCCTGCTCTCCGAGTGCCCTTGCTACGGCGGTTTCCTTGTCGCCGGGTACGGTCACGGGGATTCTCGACCGTCTCGAGGGTCGCGGACTCATAATAAGGACTCGGTTGCAGTCAGACAAGCGCCGAATCTTGGTCTTGCTCACCGATGAAGCCAAGGCTCTCGTCAGTCAAGCTCCAGCCCCTCTTCATAAGACCTTCGCTCAGCGTTTGGCTCATCTTCAAGGTTCCGAGCAAACCGAGATCGATCGAATTCTCAAGAAGATCGTTTCCATGATGGAAGCTGAAGGACTTGATGCAGCGCCCATGCTGACTTCAGAGTACGATATTACCGAAGCCGACGACGGGGCAGGCTTAGTCGAGTCGGCCTGAGGTCTGTTGACATGCAGCGCCGGGGACCCGGGGACCCGGGGACCCGCCTGCGGGTGACGGGTGACGGGTGAACATCAATAGGCCCTAATCAGGCTGAGTTCGATTTGGCGGAAAATAGGTTCTAAGGAGCTGTTGGGTGGCCGGGTCTCTAGAAAGGTCTCGGCCCCCAACTCCGCCCTCGCGACGCGCCCGGTCGATACCGGTCGCACGAACATCGACCTGCACTCCTCGGACCTCAGGGAGTAGGTCGACTCGAAAAGTTAGCAGATCCACGGCCACAGGGTTGACCGACGTGCTGGGGCCTCCCATGCCGATTGTTCCGTAATTCGTGGGTCGATTGAGGTGGTCAAAGATCTCGGCTGCGGACATGAGTTCTTCGGTGGTGGTTTCTGGGGGACTCGTGGGTGACGTCGGCGGTCCACTGTCTATTTCTTTACGGATCAGGACTTTGAATGGGCAGGCAGACTCGTAGCCACCCACTTGCAAGCCTCCAGCTACATATCCAAAACTTGCCAATTCCACTGGAGTAGCCAGATAGTAGAGTATGTTTCGCTGCCAAAAGGGAGTTCCATCGGGTCGACGCTGAAATTCCCCGGAGACCGGGTCGATGGCTGATAGAAACCACAAGACGTCACCGTCGGCTCCGTCCAGATTGGCCAAGCTAGCCGGAGCTTTCTCTACGGCGATCGTCCGTCGGTCGAGTTCCAAAGAGAAGGCTGCGGCTTGCAAATCTCGCTCTAGACTATTCTGCACCCGGTATAATTGTTGCTGAGAGTCGGCCCCGGCATTGACCCGCCACCAGATATCGATGGTGTATTTGAGAATTCCGTGGGTCAATGCAAACAGAATCAAGACCACGGACATCACAAGGATGAGTTCAATCAGAGTTATTCCGTGAGTCTTCCTTGTGCGGAAAGTTGGACTCCCTCTCAGAGAATTCAGAAAGTGTTCAGTCGCGCAGGTCAGATTCTCGCACCAATCGTGTTCGGGTCACGGAAAGCTGGCCGTAGCCGGGACGACCCTCTTCTCCACTCCACCAGCTGACCTCAACATCGACCTTTCTCAAACGATTTCGGGGGGAGTCGATTCCGAGTTCGGTTCCAGAGGCGTCGCTCAGAGTCTTACTGAAAAATTTTAGGTTGTACTCTGTGTTTCCAGAGATTAAGTTGTTCTGAGTAGGTGGGCCCGAGTACTCACCGTCTGGAGAATTCCAGAAAGATGAACGAGCCGAGCTGCCCAGAATGGACACCGAGCGGACCAGGCGATCGAGTTCGGACTCAGCTAGGGCACTGGCAGCTTGGTGATGACCAGTCTTGGAGTCCGTGTTCAGGGCGGCTGTGGTCAGCACCAGCAAGGTCAAGATCAAGGCGGCGGACAGGCCGATGCCTAGCACCGTTTCCGCTAGACTGAAGCCACTTCGGGCTTTCTCCGAGGGGATCACGGAGTGATCTCGACTGCTTTCTGTAGTTTGAAAAGTATCATCTCTGTTAACGTTTCCCTAAAAGTTGCGTTTTGTCTATGCTTTTACAAAAAGTTTGCTACATTGTAGAGGTGAGAAACAATCATCGCGGCATAGTCATAATCAGCGTACTGGTCCTGACCCTCTTGGCTACTTTCTTCTTAGGGGCTCTGATTCAGATGAATCCCAGTCGGCTTCGCAAGGTCACCCACAGTGAAACCAGGGAGCGAGCCGTGGCCGCAGCCCACGCAGGTATCGACTACGCCTTGCATCGTTTGCATCAGGATCTCGAATGGAGGGCCGATGCCAACACTGTGGTGGTCCAGACTGACGACCTAGTGGTCTTGGAGGACGAGGGAAACGTACTGGGTTGGATTCGTACCGAACAAGGGCCCTGGAGCCATTTTCGGCTGCGTTTCAATTATCAAGACGGCACGGACACCACTGACGGCTATCTGTCTCCCCAGTATCCCCTCGATTTGCCGGGAATTTCCGTAAACAATTTGACCAACGCGAACTCGACTCCCATTCCTTTGGGCAACGGACCGGGATTCGCCTATACCGGACAGCACGGTTTTGAAATCCCCGAATTCACCGTCGCATTATTGGTGGAAGGGGTTGTTGGCTCTGATCTCACTCCTTTGCAGCCCATGGGACAGATCGGTGATCGGGTCGCAGCTCGTCGGGTCGTGGAAGGAATCTATCAGGTGACTCGAGTCGGGCGAACTCCCTCTGAAGGAGCAGTTCTGATGGCTTCGGGGAATTCGAACTTTGTGGTAGGCAACGCTGCTCCGGGAGCAGGGGACCACAATTTCAGTGGCATGCTTCGCTTGGCCGCTAACGATCAGGTGGCTCGTATGCGCACCAAGGGGCGCTCAAGTCTGACTTTGGGAGAGGGCAAGTTGTCGCCTTATCTGTTTTATCCGGATATGAACTCTGAAGTTGCCGTGGGTTTCGGAGGCTTTAGCCCGACCACTCGAGACGGGCAAGAGTTCTCCGTGCTCAATGAGGCCGACGACCCATTTCTTGAGGTGGCCTGGGACAAAGTGTCGCGCTCCGAGCAGGCAGACCCTATCGAGCTTCCAGCAGGGGTTTACACTTTTGAACAGCCCACGCCATTGACGTCTTCGGCTGGGGGGGCAACGCAGGTGAAATACTATCCCATGACCTGGGATGCCTATCGGGAGGCCCGACTTCAGGGACAGGACCCCCCCAGCTCCCAAGTTCCCGACGCCTTTGCCGATCGGGTGCAACTCAACGGAAAAACTTGGACGGACTCTAGTGGTGTGTCACAGCAGCGCCATTTGGTGACTTTTGAGAAAGATGTAGAAGTCCAGCCGGTGTCGGGAATTTCCGATCTGGTGATCGTGCCCGCCCAGGGGGCTCGACCAGCTAGAGCTCAGTGGGGAAATGAGGTCTTCAATGAGGGGGGGCGTGTTTGGGACCCAAACACTCAAACTTACCTGCTGCCTGGAGACGAGCCTGGTGTCCCTCCCGGGCCGACATATGAGGAGCCCTATTTTGTTGAGGGGACTGGTGGCGGTGGCGGTGGCGGAGAAGAGCCAACTCCCGATCCGATAGAGCCCGAACCCAGCCCAGACGACCTCTCAGGTGGGATAGGCTTCTCAACCTTTATCCCCGCTACGGATAACTTTTCAGACTCTACTCTCCCGCAGGACATCGAGTTGGTCTTCGCTCCCGATGCAGGGAAGTCCGCAGCGATCCGAACCACAGGAAATGTCTTTATGGGAACGCACTTGTCGGGCAGCGGTGGCGCCATTGTCGCGGGAGGGGGCATCGATCTGGTGGGCTTTGGTATCGATCTCCACGCCGGTCTTGGCGAGCGCGATGGCATCGCTTTGTATGCTCAGGAAGACATACGAATCTCGACCTACGATCCTGGTCGTGAGAAATACTGGGATGTAGCCATAAAAGGCGTGATCTTCACCAAGGGAGACCTCTTAGTCCAGTTGGGTGAGTCGGCGCCTTCGGACTCGAACCGAATCCCAACCTGGGGGACGTTCGACTATATGGGTGCCATCATCGCCCTTGGCAGAAATTCTGGAATCCTGGTTGAGCCATCGAGTCCGGCCGCCGATTCCCCGACACGGGCTTCTCCTGGAGCAACTGGGTCAAACACCTCCAATAAGGGTAACGCCAAGGTCAGTGCGGAGGGCATCCGTTTATTCTACGAGCCCAAGTTCTTGGCCCCGTATGTGGAAGACACAGATTTGGTTCCAGCCTTTGCTCCGATATCGGTGTACGTGCGTTAGCGTTCTTCAACGGATTCGAAGCCAAGAGCCATGGGTCGACAGATGACACGCCCTAGGAGGCTGCTGATTTAATCGGACCGCAAGCGAAGCGTTCACCGTAGGTGCCC
>JBJHCR010000260.1:0-9323 GCA_050486105.1 Vulcanimicrobiota bacterium | reverse complement strand
CTCCTGAGGCTCGCCAGGCCAGAGCCACCAGATCCGCTTCGGCTTTGGTGGCTCGAAGGGCGCTCGGCACTCCTGGAGCGATGGTATCGTCCTCTAGAGCTCGCGCCAGATTGAGGCGTCCACCGCTGACTGTTTTGCCCTCCAACTGGGGTAGACGGTCGGTGGAGAAAAGCAGACGATCCTTGAGCTGCTCGTTGGTCAACTCGGGAAACTTGGTCAGGAGCAGGCTGGCCGCACCCGAAGCGTGAGGAGCAGCCATGGAGGTTCCGCTCTTGAAATCGTAGCCTTCGTCCATGACCGTGGAGTAGATCTTCACTCCTGGGGCGGCCAGATCCACACTGGTAGCCCCATAGTTGGAAAATTTGGCCAGTTGATCGTCGGCGTCGGTGGCGGCCACGGACACGATGTTGTCCAGGGGGTAGGCCGCCGGATACATCGGCTTGACGTCGGAATTGTTGCTGGAGTTTCCGGCTGCACATATGTGCAGAGCCGGACTGGCCGCAAGGGTGTCCACCAAGGCTTGGTTGTAGGCCGGTCCACCCCAAGAGTTTTGGGTGATTCGGGCCCCTTGGGCGTCGGCATAAGTGATTGCGGCAATGGCTGAGGCCATGTCTCCCATCCCGCCGGCCAGAAACTTCAAGGCCATCATCTGGGCCTCCCAGGCGACCCCCACCACGCCCAGATTGTTGTGGCCCACGGCGGCCACCGTTCCGGCCACATGGGTTCCATGCCCGCTGTCGTCCATGGGGTCCCCGGTCTTGGCCGCCGCGTTGAAGCCATAGATGTCGTCGATGATTCCGTTGCCGTCGTCGTCTTTGCCGTTGGCGGTCTCGTTAGGGTTGGTCCACAGATTAGCCAAGAGGTCCGGATGCCGATAATCGATGCCGGAGTCGATCACCGCGATCAAGGGGGCATTTTGGCGGTCGCCGGTCTGTTTGACCCAGGCCTGAGGGGCCGAAATCTTCTCCATGCCATAGAGGTTGGGGTGAAGATCGTTGGGACGTTTTTCCTCCGTTTCGTTCGATTCTACGGAGCTGAGTTCGTGGAGGAGATCGTTGGTCACCGCGTACTGCACTCTGGGGTCCTTTCCCAGCTCGGAAATCGCGGTGTCCAGATCGTCGGCATGCTTCGGGCTCAGCCTGAGATGCAGAATCTCGCTCGAGGTGAAAGAGTCGCTCTCCGGGGCCACACCACCAAGAGGAAAGCGGTTCACCACCTCTCCAAGCTCCGTCAGAGCGCCTTGGTCTTGGGGAGCAAACTCCTGCCCTGGCCGCAGCCGAACCAACAACTCTCCAGGCACGTGCGGAGCACGACTCTTCACATTCATAACCCCATTATGCCGCCCGCGCTGCCAAAGGAGATGAAAGAAAGGTTACAGGATGGGTAGAGAGTAGAGGTTGGGCCAACCCTAACCCGCTTCTAGCTTACTCAATCTCTCTTCGTGGTCTTCGAGTTGCCCTTCGTGTTGGGCTATGGTGGCGCGAGTTTCGCTCAGCTGTTCCCAGTAGGCTCTGGTGTCGGAGCGAAACTCCTCAAAACTAAGCTCAAGCTTCAATAGGCGTCGGTTCATGGTTTGCATTTTGCCGTCGATGGAGTTCAGGCTGGTTACGGTGAACTCGGTGAGGGTGTTGAGATGAACCTTCTGCTCGTCGAGTCGCTGGTCCATGGCTTCAAAGCGTTGGTCGTGGCCGTCCAGGCGTTGGTCCACGCCGTCAAAGCGTTGGTCTATAGCGTCGAACCGCTGGTCGTGGCGGTCGAGCTGGGATTCTATGCGCAGTAAGATGTCGCGGAGGGTGTCTTTGGGCATAGGGTGAGTGTAGCATAGGTTCCTGAGGTTGGGAGCGAACAGGGTGTTAAAGTTTTTGGGGGTTCCCCCTACAAATACTTCGGCGCCTGAGCTTTCCAGAGGGGCCAGTCGTGGTGGCCTGGGTGGTCCCAGATGTGGTATTGGGTGGGAACGCCTAGGCGGCGAAGGTGGTAGGCCAGGACCTCGGTGGAGGGGAGGCAGAAGTCGTGGCGGCCGGTGAGCAGGCGAAACTCGACTTGTCTGGTGGCCGGGTCTAGGTCTTCCCAAGGGCAGTCGGCCAACCAGTGTAGGGGGGAGTTGTGGTAGACTTCTTCATCGAAATAGCCTTCCACGTATTTGCCGGCTTCGTAGTCGCCGGACATGGCCACCACCCGGTTCACCAACTCGGGATATCTGAGGCCAAAGTTCACCGCGTGAAAACCCCCGAAGGAGGCCCCGGTGGCGATCAGATAAGGGGTGGGGTTGATCGACCGCACCCAAGGCAAAAACTCCTCGGTGAGATACTCTTCATAGGCGCTATGCCAGGCCAATTGCACCGTTTGATGGTCGTCAAAGTTGTACCAGGATAGGTGGTCCACAGAGTCCACGCAAAACAACTGCAGCCAGCCCTTACTCAGGTGCTCACCTAAGGCCCGAATCATCCCGAAGTCCTCCCATTGGAAGAACCGCCCCTTGGAGGTGGGAAAGACTAGGACCGGGGCCCCGCTCCAGCCGAAAATCAGGCACTCCATGTCGAAACCCAGAGCGGGGGAATAGGACTTGTGATAGTGCCTCATGAGGTCACTTTTTAGGGCTGGTCAGTTCGATGGCCTGGAAGCCATCGTCGGAGGTCGAAACTCCGGACTCTTCGGAGTCGGGCTCGCTCTGAGGGTTGGCTTCTAGGCCTGGACCTCCCTCGGAATCCTCCTGCTGAGATTGCGGGAAGAGCTCTGCATAGCGGTGTTGAGGCTGGGTGATGCTCCAGCCCATCTTCTCGGCGATGGCCACCAGGGTTTCTCGGTCAGGGCAGCTTTGCAACCAACGGCCCAGAACCGCGTCCATGGCATCGGGATGATCCATGGCCATCAGAGTGAGGTGATTGAGAACCTCCCGAACTCTGGTCTGTTCAGTCGGTCGGATCTCGGCTCCGTTGAGCATGGCCAGGCGCTGTATCCCCTCGGTTCGGACGCTTTCCAAGGGAATGGCCATCAGATGTTCCAGGCTTCGTTCGGCGTGCACCGGAAGAAGGGACAGAGCGATGTCGACGTGTGCCTGACATCTCAAGACGAGATCCTGGATTCGCTCTAGACGCTCTTCGGCCGCTTGAAAAGCTTTGAGGTGAAGAAAACAACGAAGGAGACCGACTTGCTCGCGGTCAGTGAGGTCCACTGCTGCTTCGATGTCCCTAAGATGAACCAGGACTTCTTCGATCTTGCCTAGCTTTTCCGCTTGCTCCAAATAATCGAGAATCGACGGCGAAGTCAGCCAGGTGCGAAAGCCTGGATCCACAAAAAGATCGTTGCAGGCTTCGTAAAAGCGCTTAGTCTGAGTCTGGTTCTCAAGGATCATGGACAGGCGAAGCAGAGCCGTCGTGGACATCAATCCCTTAACGAAAGTCTCGCTCTCGTACAGTCCTCGGGCATCCTTAAAAAGCTTTCTCGCTCGCTTCTTTTCCTCCGACAGATGAAGGGCAGCGGCAAGGTCACTCATGAGGTGAATTTTGAGTTCGCTGTCGGCTAGAGACCGAGTGGTTGAGATCGCCAGATCTCGGTAGCTTTGAGCCTGCTCTTCTGCGCCCAATCGAGATAGACCAGCTGCTAGGGTAACCAAAGCTCTCCCTCGGGCCTCCATCTCCACCGGCGAATCACCAAACCTCAGATTCTCTCCCATTCTCACGATCTCTTCGGCACTCTCGCTCTGGGCTGAAGAAGAGCTCAAGAGGAGCACCAACTGACGACACTCCCGATCCAAGTTGTCGGTTCTCATGGAAAGCTCCATGGCGTGAAAGGTGAGGTCCCTGGCTCGAGCCATAGAGCCCATGGCCGCCACCTGTTGAGCCAGGTGGAGAAGGGATTGGGAGCGTTGGCTCCCATCCACCACGCCAAAAGCGTTGGCCGCTGCCAAGGAGATCTTCTGCTGAGCCTCCAGGGGGCGTCCCTTGAGGTTAAGCATGACGGCAAAACGAGCCAGAAAACGGCTCCGATCTTGAGGGGAGTCCAGGCGGAGGATGGCGGTGCGCAGCCCGTCTTGCACGTGCTCGTCGAGTTCACGAACTTTGCTGTCCTCCAAGCTTTGAATCAGGCCGGAGAGAGCATGGCAGAGGACTTCTTGGTCTTCGAGCTTCTCCAACTGCTCTGCCAGAGTTAGGTAGGCGGCGGTGCTCCAGGCTTTATCGGAAAACGGGATCAGACTGGCGGCGGCTGTGGCGACAGGCAGGATCCCCCCCCGGACCTCCTTGACCATGCGGTTCCATTCCTTCTCTGGCTCCTCGGCCCGCTCAAGCCTTTCGGGATAGGCCTTGATATCGGGTCGCTTGCCCCCATCCAAGCGGGCTAATCTGGCGGTGAGTTCCTGCAGACGCTGAGTTCGGCTGCTCTCAAAGGGGATTTCTCTAGCCGAGACCAGTCCGCGCTCGAACAAAGTCTTTCTCAATGGTTTGGTGAGCTTGTGGAAGCGCCCGGCCGTCCGAAACGCCAGGCTTGCCAGATTGGGATCTCCGTGCATCGCTAACAGACCCAACAGCATGGATTTGTGCTCTTGGTCCGTGTGGGGGTGCTCGAGCATGGTGGCTATCAGACTGGCCGCCAGTTCCACCTCGGCTTCCTTGAGGTCCAGGGTGGGAAAGCGCTCGGCTTCCTGAAGCAGAACCTTAGTGGTCTCTAGGCTACCCCCTTCCAAGGCTTGGCTGGCGAATAGGAGCCAAACCAAGAAGCGATGACCCTCTCCCGAGATCAGAAAAGCGTTTTCTCGGGCCATGGCGATCTCGCCACTGTCGGCCAGGCGGTGTACGGTGCGGACCGACTCGTGCTTGCGGAGTTTGGCGATGCGATGGCCAAAGGCGATGATTCTCGGGATATCTCTCGTTTCTAGGCTAGCGATCAAGGACAGGCGGAGATCCTTGAGGACGCTGGGCAACATGCCAGTGCGTTCCAGTTTGAGCATGGAGAACGAGCCCTCGTTCAGCCAATGGAGGATGCTGAAATCTTGCCTTCGGGAGGCTCGTGCCAGGCGATCGCAGTGCAGAACCAAGTATCTCCAGCCGTAGGCGTCGCGCATTTCGTGCCAGGTGGGGTAGGTCTCTCGAAAGAAGCTCACAATTCGTCCGTGCACCGGACCGAGGTCTCGTGAGAAGTGGTTGGTCAAGAAGAGCCCAAAACCCTTAGAGAAGAGGGTTACTCCGGTGCTGTCCACGGCCAAGACTTGACTTAGGAGGTCGATGGCCTCACGAATCTGCACCGCGGGAATCCCGGTGAAGTCGGTGATGGTTTCCAGGGGGAGTCCCTCCGGAGTGTCGGCCAAGAGAAGAGCGACTTGCTCCACCAAGACTCGAAGAGCTCCGCTCAAGGGGCGGGTAGTCTCTCGCCAGAGTGCTAGATAGTAAGAGTCCAATTGGTAGCGACCCTGTTCCGGGTTTCGAAGAAGGAACTCTGCTTCTTTGAAGGTGCTGAGCAAACCCAGTTGACTCTCCATGTTGGTCGCAGCCAGATAGTTTGCCAAATCTTCTTGCTGCTCGGGTCGGTCTGGGGTGAGGGTGAATTGCTTGCAGCCTGGCTTTTGCAGACCTTCGAAATGAACTCCGGGGCGAAAGACGAATAGGATGGGAACAGTGGGAAACTCTTCGTCTAAGCGAGCTGTTCTCCAGACTGCAGCCAAGGCTTGCTCCACTGAGTCTAGAATGATCAAGCTCGGCGCCTGCTCTCCGAGAACCTCGCGAGTCAGGGGTTTGGGCCATTCCTCTCGGTCCGAGAGGGCGGCAAAATTCACATAAACGGAATTCAGGACTCTGTCTGCCAGACTTCTTGCTACCCAGGTCTTCCCGACTCCGGGTGGGCCTATGAGGGTCGCACGTTCTCCGGGCTCAACTCCATTGAACCATTCGCTCAATTCGGTGAGAAGCCAGCTCCGATCTACTATGGGTAGAGTTGTCGACTCCTGTGTTTCGGTTGCGCTCTTGACCAAGATTCCTCGTTTCACTTTGCCGACCGCCGGACACAACTCAGGCCCGCAGCAGTCTTGTGTATAGGTTTCAGATTGGTTGGGCTTCGGTAAGGTGGGGGTGAGTCCTCCGGATGTTCTCTCTCTGGGAAGGGACTCACCAGGGTTAGGAAAATTTTTCACGCATGAACACACTGCTTAAGCTTACGGATACAGCAAAAGGTCTCGGAGTCTTGGAGTCGACCCAGTCGGTCCTGGAGCAGGCTCGCCATGTTTGGATCGACGAACGAGCCGTCAAAGACCTCTGTGAAAGGTGGTTGGAAGACCCTTTCGAGACTCCCCCTTGGAACGAGGAGGTTCATTGGTCGGACGGCAGCCGAAACACCGCCACAGCCGTACTCCTCTTGGACGCCTGGAACTTTTGCTTTTGGCCTGAGCAGGGAGAAGAGAAGTGGGGGATCGAGTATCGGGGTAAGTCATACAACGGCTACAACGCCCTGGCGGCCTCCATCAAACGAGCCATCGAAGAAGGAGATCCTCTCTATCTGCCCTCTCGGATGGCCGCTCTCACCGAAGCGGACTTGCAACACATTTTTCGGGGACGCGGGGAGATTCCCATGCTGTCGGAGCGCTTAACTCACGCCCGGCAGGTTGGTGAACGCCTGCTGCAAGCCTGGGAGGGCGATTTCGTTAATTTGCTGGCCGCCGCTCAAGGGTCGGCAGTTGCCCTGACTCAGTTGATCATCGAGAATTTTCCCTGCTTTGATGACACCAGCCTGTACTACGGCCGAGAAGTTAAGTTCTATAAACGAGCCCAGATCCTGGTGATGGACCTTTACGGGGCTCTGCCCGGTGATGAGTTGGTGGACTTCCACGATTGCCACAATCTGACGGCTTTTGCCGATTACAAGATTCCTCAGGTCCTCGAAGCCTACCGGGTGTTGCGCTATTCCCCGGAACTCGAAGCATGCCTCACCAGGTACGAGCAAATTCCGGCCGGAGACCCACTAGAAGTGGAGATTCGGGCAGGTATGGTTTGGGCCGTAGAACTGTTGCGTCGGCGCTTAGTCGAAGGCGGGCGAACGGTGCAAGCCTACGAACTGGATTGGCTGCTTTGGAACCTCGGACAGGTGCCCGTGGCCGAGGAGCGACCTTACCATCGGACTCGAACGATCTTCTACTAAACCACTTGGATTTGGGAGCTTCACACCTACGAATTCGTCTTGTCTTGGCTGATGAGGCCAAGATTTATGGCCTCCACCACCAGGCGAGTACGATCTGAGACTTTGAAGCGCTTAAAAAGCAGACGCAGGTGATTCTTAATCGTGCTCACGGATACGTAGAGTTCATCGGCGATCTCGTTGTTTTTGAGTCCCTTGGCCAGCAAGACGAGGAGTTCTTTTTCCCGAGGAGACAACTGAGAGGGGTTTTCCATCGGCTTTTGCTTGACATTCCTAAGATGGCCGACCACGGTGCTGGCGACCTCGTTATGCAGATAACAACCGCCTCTTCCCACCGATTCTAGTGCGTTCAAGAGGTCGTTCACTCCGGCTGATTTCAGCAGGAAGCCGTCAGCCCCGGCCTCCAGAACTTCTCTAACGATGCTGTTGTCCGAGTGAGAACTGACCACCAGCACCGGAGTTCCTGGGCATTTGCTCTTCAATGCTCTCAATTCAGAGCGACATTTGCTCGACTTCGAACTGACCTCGGCGACTATGACCTCACAACTGTGCTCGGAGATGGTGGTCAAGGCCGACTCAATGCTCCGGGCTTCACCCACCACCACATGAGTTCCGTCTCGCTCCAAAAGAGCGCGTAGACCTTCCCGAAAGAGTCTGTGTCGATCAATGAGAAAAAGAATCATCCCAACCCCGTTAATATTAAATTGTGCTCCAATCATACTGGGCTGGAGGGTGAGTTGTCCTGACCGATCGGTCATGAAAACGGTGGCCAGTTGGCTATTTCTTGTCGGAAAGTTTTTGGGAGCGTTGGCCGGGTGGTCAAGAGCCTCGGAGCAATTTCAGCACCCCTTCGGAATTGACACCCTCCTCACAACGTGCTTTGATATCTGCGGAACGGTGTGGGTTGTCGGTTGTGGCAGGGCACCTTCCTACTAAATCTCTGGAGTCCCGCAGTGACCGGTTCCGTTCTGGTGCTGAACGCCAGCTACGAATACCTCAATGTGACGACTTTGCGTCGTGCTCTGAAACTACTGGTTAAGGCCAAAGCTGAATTGATAGAAGCCGTCGAGGGCGGCACCCTTCGGTCTGCCACCAGAAGCCATCAATTGCCTTCGGTCATCCGCATGACCTACTACATCCGTCGCCCCTTTAAGGAGGTTCCGCTATCTCGCAAGAATATTCTTGAGCGCGACGGCTACGAGTGCCAGTACTGTGGAGGCTACGGTGATACGGTGGACCATGTGGTGCCCCGGAGCAAAGGGGGCGAGGATTCCTGGATCAACTGTGTTTGCGCTTGTGAGCGCTGCAATCGCAAGAAAATGGACCGCACTCCGGCCCAAGCCAGGATGGACCTTAGGAGTAGACCTCGTCGGCCATCGCCGATTCCCTGGCTGCGGAATCGCAAAGTGAAGACTCGCACCGAATGGGGACGCTACCTCTTTATGGATAGCGATTGAGGCCTCGGTTACAGCAGTGCCGACATCCGGCAAGAACTCTCTGAGCTGCGCAGCCGGGTGGATCGCCTCGAGGAGCGAGCGAGCTGAAAGATGCACCCACTCCTGGCCAAGGAGAAGGGGGAGCGTTTGGCTGTGCGTTTGCGCGAACTTGGGGAGCAGCCTTAGGCTCTTGACCAGGATGGCTCGCATCGAATCTGTTCGACGACCTCATTGAGATGGATTGAGGGTCGCAGGTCGTCACTCACCTCGAGTAATTCGACCTCAAATTAGAGAGATCTCCCTCTATCGGCCTTGTACTACTATGTGGCAGTCTAGAGTGACTGGCATGAACGGACTCATGATCTTGCCAGAGCAAAGCTCGGGGAGGGGCATATGATCGCACAGCGAACCTCGTTTTTCTCTCGTTTTTCTCTCGTTTTTCTCTCGTTTTTCTTTGTACCCTTAGTACTTTCTTGATCATCGGTTGTGGTGAAGTGGGGGCTCCTAAGAGCGGTGGCTCGGGGCCGGGGGCGGCTCTCTCGGATGAGACCACCATCATCCAAACTCGGATGGTGGACGGCACTTTGTATGCATACGCAGGCTCGATTCCCAAGTTGGGAGTTTCCCAGGGAGAGTCGGTTCCTTTCTCCCAAGCCGAAGTGGAGTTCGACTATCTGTCGGAACGCATCGCCGCCTACACCTCGGAGGGTGTCGACGGTTCAGAGATATCGGCTCGAAACATCAACGGCACTCTTTGGCGACGAC
>JBJHCR010000259.1:0-9391 GCA_050486105.1 Vulcanimicrobiota bacterium | reverse complement strand
CCGCAGGACCCCCCCAGGAGGCCCAAGCGCACCCTCTCCCGGGCCTGCCGCCGGCACCCACGGGCCCTTTCCCTCGAGAGCGCCTTGCCTGCATCCCACCGCGAGTGCGCCACCTATTCGCCATCGCCATCCCATAGCGACGCAAAAGACCGCCCCTCCCCTCGCGACCACGCCGTCCGCAGGACCCCCGCCGCGCCGTCCGCAGGACCCCCCCCGAGCCGTCCGCAGGGCCCCGCGAACCCCAAACGCAAGCCTCCCGCCCCGCACAAGCCCCAGTGCGCCGTCCGCAGGACACCGCAGGACACCGCAGGACACCGCAGGACAGAAAAAGGCCGCCCTCTCGCAAGCGAGGGAGCGGCCTTGGACCTTACCTGGTCTCGGGTTCGGCTCTTTAGAGAGCGCGAACTCGAGGGGAGGGGGTTTATTCGGGCTGCTCGGGGAGTTCGGTTTCGACGATCACGGTGTCTCCACCGGCATCGGCGTCATCGACAGCCACGACCACAGACAGGAGGAGGATGTCGTCTTCATCCTCGATCTCCTCGATCTCTCCGCTGCCGGCGGCGAAAGCGGTGACGTTCACCTGGCCACCGTTGGCCTGGGCTAAAGCGGCGAGGGCTTCGAAGATGTCGTCTTCGGAGTCTCTGACGTTGGTGAGGATGGCCAGGGACTCATCGACATCGCCATTCTCGTCAAGGGTTACGACTCGAATCTCAGCTCCGAGCAATGCTGCATTCCCAATAACAGCAACGGGGATCGACACATAGGTGCCGGTTGCTGTCGGATAGGCGATGGCGGGAGTCAGAGGGGTCGGCACTAACTCTGACACAAGGGGAACCTTCGGTAGCGGACCGTCCTCGCTTGGATCGAATGCGAACACAGCGAGAGCCACAGAAGGTCCGCTGCCAACACCGTCCTCTGCGCCGAGGAGCGGAGAGTTGTGGATGAAGCGGAGCAAGATGTTGCCTTCGCTGGTCTGCACATTGTCGTTGTCGTACTGAATTCCAATTACACCCTCTTCTTCGTCATCGAGGACCACCGAAATGGTGTTGTGGGTGCCGGCGGCAATCTCGAAATCGCCTTCGAAGAGGGGGGTCTCCTGAGTCATGGTGTCCATGTCGTGAGCGGTGACGGTAACGGTCACTGTTCCTTCGGGGACTTCAAAATAGTCGGTGAGGTCTTCGAAATTCACCATGGTGAAGGTCTGGATAGGACCAGCCTCGTTAGAGACGGCGATGTCGACTTGGGCTTCACCCGGAACCATGTGGGCCAGGCGAAGGTTTCCGTTCAACGGAATGGGGGCTTCCTGAGCATCGGCGATCAGGCGCACTCCGCCGGCGGGGGCGGGTTGGTCCAGAGCGGCGATGAGGGGCATGGTGTCCCCACCGGCGGCGGCGATGGTGGTGTTCGTACCCACCAAGCCGGCGGCGTTCTCCAGAGCACCGGCGAGAGTGGTCTCGCTATTGCGCAAGTTGGTGTACACGCCGATGACTTGACCGTCGGAGTTCAGCAGGTTGAGGGAATCGGTGTCGAGTCCGTCAACGTCGATGACGGCGTAGCCGGTGGCCTGACCGAAGCTGACCGGGCCGAGAAGAACATCGCCTTCAGCGGTGGCCAAACGGACCGGGCCGGCACCGGGAACGGTGTGGAAGAGACGGGCCCGCAAGGTGTTGGCGGTGGGAACCACGTTGTCGGACAGCACGGCGGCCTGCAGGCCGGTGCCCTGGTTGGCGGTTTCACCAACCGCGCCGATGACGGCCACGGTGGTGTGGGTGTCGACCACCAAGTTCACGTTGGTGTCGATGACATCGGCGGTGGTGCCGGTGGCACGAACCTGGATTCGGGTGGTGCCGGCTTCGACTTCAAGGTAGTTCGAGAAAGCCTCGAAAGCTACGTTGGTAGCCACCTGAGTGCCGCCGACCAAGATGTCGACGTTGCCGGCGTTGGGCGACAGGTGAGCCAGTCGCAAGAAGGCCGAATCTTCTTCAGGGGGCGGGGGGGGCGGGGGCGTGATGCCCACGTTCCCTTGTTGACCAGAAATCTGGTTAAAATCGGTGCCGCTGCCGCAGCCAAAAGCACAAAAGGCTAGCAAGGCTATTAGCAGCGCTGAAACTTTGTTTCTCATAGATCCTCCAATTAGGAATGTGCAAAATGTATAATTTTGACTGCGTGGGCTTCCTGCTTAAGACAAAAGACCCTTCTTCAAGAGTGCCAAAAAAGAAATTTCTCCTGCCCGCCTAGGAAAATCGAGGGATCCCGGGTCTCTGAGGCGCGTTGGTATGGCCGCATCTTGAGCCGATCCCCGCCCCGTGAGCTTCTGAAAGAACCGCTTGACCCACTTCGAGCTCACCCCAAGGCGGAGAGGTCGTGGGGGTTTGCCCCGCCCCCTTGAGGTTGAACAGGAAAAAACGACGCCCCCCAAGGGTCCGAGGGCCCTGGCGCCTAAGGTCATGCCATGCCCGAGTCCGACCAGAGCGAGCTGCCCGAGAGCGGTCACTGCCAACTTGGCCTGGATTGCCTGGCCAGGGGTGAGATCACCGAGGCCATCGCCGCCCTGGGACTCGGTCTATCCAAGTACCCCCACAGCGTGCTGCTGTTAGAGAATCGAGCCCGGGCCTGGATGCTGAGTGGAGATTTTCGCAGCGCCAAGTTCGATCTTGAAGCGGCCCTGGCTCTAGACCCCGAGAGTCCAGGAACCCAGGGCCGTCTGCACCTGGCTCGGGCGGTTTGTCTGGTGCATCAAGGGGCCGAAACGGAAGCTCACGAAGCCTTCAGCCATTCTCTTCCCAAATTCCAGGACTGCGTGGATGATGCTCTAGAAGCCGAAGCTCGCTGCGCCTGGGCCGCGGTGCTCATGAGTCGCGAGCAACCCAAGGAGGCTCTGGA
Source organism: Vulcanimicrobiota bacterium (assembly GCA_050486105.1). GTDB lineage: Bacteria > Vulcanimicrobiota > Xenobia > Xenobiales > JADMJV01 > JAEXNA01. The sequence continues at coordinate 6,508 of JBJHCR010000259.1, read as the reverse complement.
GCAGGCCCAGGCCGCCCAGAGGCTGGCTCCCGAAGATCAGCGCTATGGAGCCCTGGTGGACAAACTTGAGAGCTACCTCGGCCAAAGCAGCCGGGCGGAAAGAATCGCCGAACTCGAAGACCGGATCACCGAACTCCTCCACTCAAAGGCCGGATGCCAGGCTCTTCCCCTGCTCGAAGAACTTCTGCTCTTGGCTCAGGACAACCCCCAGGCCCTGCAGTGGCTGGGGGCCGCCTATCACCAACAGGAACGCTTCGAAGAAGAGCTGCAGGTCCTGACACGCTCCTTCGACCTCGACGGCAACGAAGTGGCCCTCTTCAATCGAGCGATTTGCCACCTGAAACTCAAACACAACGGGCAGGCCTGCGAAGACTTTGCTCGCTTCATCGAAATCAGCAAGGAACCTCGGTCCATCGCCTACGCCAAAGCCATGCTCACCATCCACCGCGAACCCTCTAAGAACTAGGCCGCTTCCTCCGTCTGCAGAGCGGCGGGCTCGAGAGACAGATCCACCCAAACCAGACGATGGTCGCTCGCCGCCGCCTCTAGGGGATGGTGGAGCACCCCAAAGTCCGAGACGGAATCAGCCAAGCCTTCACCCAGCAGCACATAGTCCAGACGCTGGGGGGGATAGCGTTTTTCCAGATTCGGCCGAGCCGGATAGGTGGGATGCGACAAGGCCCCGAGAAAGGGGTCTCTCAAGGAACCCGATTCCTGGGTCAATTCCATGAGAGTTTGGGACTGGGGATGGTCGTTGAAGTCCCCCGCCAACACATATCTGCGACACGGAAAGCTCGCCGACTGCCGGTCCAAGATCCGGCGAACTTTGCGAGCCTCCGCCAGGCGATGAGCCCGGGCCCAAGCTCCCCCCTTCTGGCTGACAAAGTGGGACACAAACAGTCGGATTGGAGCTGCATTCGGAGGCAGGACCTCCACCTGCAGGAGGTCACGACTGAAGCGACCGACTCGGCCACAATCTCGGACCACTGGAGCCTCTCGGTGCGAAGTCACCTCCGAAATGGGAAAACGGCTCATGACGGCGACATCCGAACCTCGAGGATCGTTGCCGCGCTCAAGAACTAGGTGCGGGAAGCGCTCCTGAAGCCCGTGCCGGTCCCGCAGTTCCGTCAGGATTTCGAGATTCTCAACCTCCTGCAGCGCCAGGACATCCACTCCGGAGTCCCGGATCACCTGAGCCAGAGCTTCTTTGCTCCGGTCGGACTTGGGAGTGATCTCCTCGTCTCGGGTCAGGGGATCATCGAGGTGGTCAAAAAGGTGGTGAACATTGTAGGTCCCAAGACGGACTGTAGAGGTGGAGCTGATTGCAGACAAAGAAAGACCCCCTCGGTCCCACGGAACTCACCCGGGGTCGGGTGGTCGGGCACGCCTGTTGGTGCCGCGAGGGAAGGACTGAGGGGGTCAGATTACCACAGACTTTATCGAACAGTCCGTGAACTTTGTGTTAAACCCGCTCGATGCGCAGAAGAGCGCGAGAGGCGGGGTGCTAGACGGCAGTCGGGTGGATGAAGAGAGCGCTACCAGGACACTCCTTGCCAGGATTCGTAGAGACCATCGTCGTCGAAAGCTGTCGGGCGGCCCTTGGCCAGGGACTGGGCCGGGGCCCATTCTGGTATTCCATCAACTCGGGTTTCAATAGGCAGGGTGGATTTCTTGACTACCTCGGTGGTATTTCGAACCCAACCTCTCCGTTCGAAGGACGGAAAGGCTGTACTGCGATGGAAGCGTTGATGACTTTTTGGAGTCGGGAGGTTGTTGAAGGCTTGGGACAATGCGGAGCGAGAAGTCGAAGAGTTCAAAAGCGGTCCTCCAGAGAAATGCGATGAGCGTAGTTTACTTGAAATTATAGGGCATGAGGGCACACGATAGCACAACTATACCCTATCCCACAGTATAGTGTCTAGGGCTCTATCCCTTAATCTGACGAGAGAGCAGAAAGTTTCTCCTAGGGGGTTCCCCGCGAGCCGTCCGGAGATCCGGTTGATCTGTCCAGGTTGTGATAATTTGGCAAACATTTCCCGGTCTTAAAGGAGTAGAGTCACGCTGTGAAATCAAACAGTGGGGGTCCTATAGGACTCTCAGAGAGACGTATAGCTTATGATCATACAATCACCATCCGCCCCGGTGTACTCGGCCAAGCCGAACGCCGTCGCGGTCCAAAATCAAGAGTCGGAGCCAAAACCCGAGCTCCGCATTAAGAGCGATCAGTACGACCGTGCCGACCGTTACAACGATTCTCGAGCATTCGGGAACTACACTTCAGCAGCCCTCACCGGAGCCGCCATCGAAACCGTCGACGCTACGGTGAAGTCTTTGCCGCTGGCCGGCAGCATCGTCAAGAACCTGTGGAAAGCCGAGACCATCGGCCCCAACCTTAAAGTGTTGGGCACCCTTGCCGCCCTCCCCGGAGCGGGATTGTCCATTGTGGCCGCCCCGTTTGCCGGAGCGGGCAAAGGAGCTTCGGCCGCCCGCAAATCCATGCGGGCCGACAGCGAACCCCTAACCAAGGATACCAGCAACCAAGTGACCGAGCTGCGCTTCCCGAAAGGAGAGCCCTCTCAGTCCATGAGTTCGAAGTTCATGCGCGAACTCAACGAGTTCGGCAACAAGAAGCTCGAAGACGGGGAAAAGCCCTTCGACGTTCCCATCCTGAGCCCCATCTTCTCCCTCGCCGGCGGAGTGGTCTCCGGAGTCATTTCCGGTGTCGCCGGAGCAGTGGTCGGCCTAACAGCCGGGACCTTGACCGGAGTCAAGGAGTTTGGCAGATCGGTGATGGACACCGAAAAGAGCGTTGGCGAACGAGCCATCAGGGCCACCATTTCCGTCTTCACGCCTGTCGTCATGGGAGGCTCCCTTGCTTGGAGTGGAATGAAAGAGTCCGTGCCTCGCGGATTCGTCGATGGCTGGAACAGCGGTCCGGTCAAACCCATTGTGGACACCGTTAAATCTACTGGCGTCATCGCTGGCGCCGTCTTCAAAGAAGCCTGGGAGCGCTAGCATGAACATTGCAACCTCAACACCAATAAAACCCGCATCCTATAATGCACGCCCTCAAGTCGAGAGCACGAACACCAACGAAAAAGATATGATCGATCGGATCGTCGACAGAACCTACCTGGGCGCCAACTATGCCGGTTCAGTGGCTGGTGGCGGCTTGGCCGGTGGAGCCGCTTGGGTGGTCCAGGGCCCGAAAGAAACGGTGAAGAACGCAGGTTCCATGATGGCCGGAATCTGGAAAACCGAAAAGCTCGGCCCTACCCTGAAAACGCTGGGGATTGCCGCCAGCATCCCCGTCACCTTGGCCGGTGGACTCATCGCCGCCCCGGTCTCACTGATCGGAGGCATGTTTCGGGGAGGAGGGCAGGTCGACCACAGCCAGCCTCGCCAATTCACCATCGACGTGGCAACGACCCACTCCTACAACAAAACCAGCGACAGCCTGAAAAACATCAGCAAAGACTTCCGAGCTGAGATGAAGGAACTGGGCGAGTATAAGCTGGCCGAAGGCGAAAAACCCATCGACATCCCGCTGTTTAAGACCGCCAAAACCTTGGCCGTGGGTGCCGTGGCCGGAGTTATCGGCGGAGCCGCAGGCCTGGTGTCGGCCGTGGGAGCCTTCGCCACCGAAGCCGGCAAAGGCGTGGCCAACGCCTTCACCGATAAGGACCTGCACGTGGGCAAGAAGCTCTTCGCCGCCACCACTTCGGTGGCCGGGGCTGCCGTCCACGGAACGTCCTATGGAGTGCGCACCGGACTGGCCACTTTTGGCAACGCCATTTCCACCACTTGGGATAAAGACTCTTTGTTCCAAGGTCTGGGCTCTATCGGAAGCGACGTCAAGAACGGAGTGGCCGCCTCGGTGGCCCCCCGATCGGTGCTCCTCGAAGAGAAGCCCGCCAACGCCTAGAGGGACCCCTCTTCAGGCTCTAAAGGGGTCCCTCTCGTCGACAGACGGGGGGGACCCCTTTCCCATGCCGGGAGGAAGGCTGAGGTCACCCAAGCACAGAACCTCAAAGCCATATGTCTGATCCGGCACAGTCATCCAGCCCCATCCACCCCAGTTGGGCCCACAACAGCCAGCAGGAACCTCGACTGGTGGGGGTGGAGCTCGAGTTGGCCGGCCTGGGGCTGGACCAACTGACCACCCTGGTTCAGGCCTGCACCGGCGGTAAGGTCGAGCGACTCAACGATTATCAGGCGACCCTAACCCAGACTCCCTTGGGTACCATCCGCATCGAGTTCGATGCGGCCATCTTCCGAGAACTGAAAGTGCGCAAAGTTCTCGATGACCTGACCACCGACCTCGTGGCTCAGGGGGATCGTCGCGAGTTCGAGAAAGGCCTAGCTCGCTTGGCCGAGCAGCTCACTCCCTTCGAGCTCATCTTCGAACCGCTTCCTTTCTCTCGACTGCCCGAATTGGAGCAAGTGCGGGCGGCCATTGCCGGTCAGGCCCAAGGAACCCGCTCTTCACCTTTGAGCGCCTATGGGGTTCACCTGAACGTGGAAACTCCCAGCATGGACGTGGACACCGTCCTCACCTATTTGCGTGCGTTTCTGGTACTCTACGAAGAACTCAAAGTTTGGCATCAAGTGGACCTCACTCGAGTGCTCTACGGCTTCCTGGATCCTTTCCCTAAAGACTTTGTGGTGCGGGTCTTGGACAGCCGCTATCGACCCACGTTCCGAGAGTTCCTCGAGGACTATTTGGAGGCCAACCCCACCAGAAACCGTCCTCTGGATCTGTTGCCTATTCTGGCCTACCACGACGAGAAACGAGTTCGACAAAGGCTTCCTGAAGAGAAGATCTCTCCTCGACCGGCCTTCCATTACCGTCTGCCCAACAGCAGAATCAATGAACCCGACTGGACCATCGCCGGGGAATGGGAAATCTGGACCCGGGTCGAGCGACTGGCCCATAATCCTGAGCAACTCGCTAAGCGCATGGCCCGAGAAAGGCGGCGCTTGCTGGGTCCTCTGCGCCATTGGTATCGAACGGTGATGGCCAAGCTCAGCTCCAAGCGTCGCCCCATTATCGCGGTCACCGGCCCCGACGAAGGAGGCTTCCCAGCCTGGATTTGCACCTGGCTTGCGGTGCGCCGCGCCGGTGGCAGATCCCTGCGTTTCACCCCGGGGAGGTTCCCTGAAGGGTCGGTCTTGCCGGAGTTCGACGGACTCATCCTGGGGGGTGGAGCCGATGTCGATCCTGGACGCTACGGAGAAGAACTGCACACCCTAATCGAAGATGAAGAAGAGATTCTGCACAAGAGCAAACGGGAACGCCTGTACTCTTTGCTGTTGTCGCCCTTCATTTTCTTCGGCCGAACCCTCTTCTCCCTGAGTGCCAGCAAAGTCGACCTGGCCAGAGACGCCTTCGAGCATCGTTGCTTGGATCTGGCCATGGCTGAACAGATGCCCATACTGGGAATCTGCCGAGGAGCCCAGTTCCTAAACGTTCATCTCGGAGGGACTCTCAATGGAGACCTCTCAAGCTATTATGGGGACGTCTCCAAAATGAACAGCGTGTTTCCCAAGAAACCCGTTCAACTCGAGGAGGGCTCTCGTTTGGCCAGGATCCTGAAGGCTCAACGCCTGCGGGTGAACAGCCTGCACAGTCAGGCGGTGTGCCAACTTGGAGCGGGAATCGTGATCACCGCCCGGGACGACTCGGGAGTGGTGCAGGGCATCGAGCATCAAGACTATTCCATGATGGTCGGAGTACAATGGCACCCCGAATACCTCCCCGCCCAGAGACGCCAACAGCGACTTTTTCGAGCTTTGGTGCTCCAAGCTCGGACTCACTCTCGTCAGCGCCTGGCTCGATAGGGGAGCCGAGGACTTTCAGGCTTCGCCTGGAATATCCCAAGGCATGGGCCGAACGCCAAAAAGACCTCTCCAAGACTTGAGTTCAGGCGGCCTGAAGTTCCGTCAGTCGAAGTTTCGACAATTTGGGGTATCGCTCACGGAGCTTCTCTTGTGCTTATCCTTGTTCATTCCGGTGGTAGCACTGATCGCCGGAATGTTCCCCTACTCCTATTCCGTCGATCGCGCAGCCTGGAGCCAACGGACGGCCCAGAGCCTAGCGTACTCTACCTTGGAACAAGCTCGAGGTTCGAAATTTGAAGACGTGCTTAGCTCTGTCTCCACCCATCAAAACGATGGAAAAACCTACCGAATCGAACTTCAGGTTCAGGACTCAGACGAAGAGCCGATTCGCGAAAAGCAACTGACCTGCACCGTAACTTGGGCCAAAAAGAACGGTACCGAGACCCTCACCTTGGAGACTCGCCTTAGTCGATACTACGGCAACGACAGTATTTAGGATCTGGTCCGAAATAACTTCCCGGTTTGGGCCGCCGATGCATCCCCCCTGGCAGCGTTGGTTCTCGCTTAAGTATTCTCGATACTAGTCGCTCGAACCGCCTTGCCACACCCACGGGGACGCGGGTACCCGGCGCCTCGACAACCGAAAATAGAAAGTTATTCCGGACCA
>JBJHCR010000258.1:0-9396 GCA_050486105.1 Vulcanimicrobiota bacterium | reverse complement strand
GGGGTCTGTGGGGTGGGAGCTTGCTTGCATCGGGTAGAGCGTTATCGTGCGGACCATCCGTACCTTCGCGAGGAGGTCTTCGGGCCGGCCTTGACCATCGAGCGGGTGGCTGATCTCGATGAAGCTTTCCAGAGGACCAACGACACCGACTACGGCTTGTCGTTTTCCATCTTTTCAGCCCGGGAAGAGGTATTTCGAAGGGCGCTCGTGGAGGTCCCGAGCGGCATCGTGAACTGGAATCGGGCCACCAATGTGGCCTCCGGACGTCTGCCCTTCGGGGGCGTGGGGAAGTCGGGCAATCATCGTCCTGCGGCCCTTTTTGCTCCGGAGTATTGCGCCTATCCGGTGGCCTCTCTTCAAAGCCCTTATGGGCAGGTCAATAGAGAGCCTTGTCCGGGCTTTCCCCAGGAGGTATGGAAATGAGTAAAGTCTGCATTGCGGCCGCCGAGGCCCTAGCCGACGTTCCCGACGGTGCGTCCATCATGTTTGGGGGCTTCGGTTTGTGCGGCATCCCGGAGAACATGATTCGAGAGCTGGCCGCCAAGGGCACCAAAGGCCTCACCGTGATCAGCAACAACTGCGGCAACGCCGGTCGAGGGTTGGCCCTACTTCTGCAGCAACGGCAGGTGAAGAAAGCCATCTGTTCTTTCGTCGGAGGAAACCCCGATCTCGAAGAACAGATTCTCTCTGGAGAGGTGGAAGTTGAGTTGACCCCTCAAGGCACGCTGGCAGAGCGGATCCGGGCCGCCGGCAGCGGGATTCCGGCCTTTTTCACTCCCACCGGAGCCGGCACCCCCATTGCCGAGGGCAAGATGACCAAGGATTTTCAGGGGCGCACCTATCTCTTAGAGACGGCCATTGAAGCCGATTTCGCCATGATCAGGGCCTACCGAGGCGACACCGAGGGAAACCTGGTTTTCCGCCGTTCGGCTCGCAATTTTTCTCCCCTCATGGCCATGGCAGCCAAGGTGACCATCGCCGAAGTGGAAGAGCTGGTAGAACCCGGGGTCTTGGACCCCGACGAGATTCATCTCCCGGGCATTTTTGTGCAGAGAATCTTCAAGGGCGAGCGCTTCGACAATCCCATCGAGAAGAAAACGGTGCGCACCGCAGGAGCCAATGGGGTGGGTGAAGTCGTGGTGGCCACCAAGCCTCTCACCCGGAGGCAGATGGCCTGGAGAGCGGCTCAAGAGCTTCCCGATGGTGGCTATGTGAACCTAGGCATCGGAGTTCCCACCTTGGTGGCCGACTACCTCGAACCTGAGCGTCGCATTCGCCTCCATAGTGAGAATGGAGTGCTCGGGGTCGGCCCCTATCCCACAGAAGAGCAGGTGGAGTACTACTTGATCAACGCCGGAAAGGAAACCATCACCGTCAATCCGGGGGGCTCCACCTTCGACTCTTCCATGTCCTTTGCCATGATCCGAGGCGGACACCTGGACTGGGCTATTCTCGGTGCTCTGCAGGTCAGTCAGGCAGGCGATCTGGCCAACTGGATGATCCCTGGGAAAAAGGTGAACGGCATGGGCGGAGCTATGGACCTTGCTGCTGGAGCTAAGAAGACCATGGTGTTGACCACTCACACGGATAAGGACGGTGGCCATAAGCTGGTGGCCGAATGCGCCTTCCCGCTGACGGCACCCAACACCGTGGATCTGGTGATCAGTGATTTAGCGGTGATCCGCATCGACCGCGAAGGTTTCTTGGTGGAGGAAATGCTCGAGGGTTTGAGTCGAGAAGAACTGCAGGCTCGAACCGGAGGTCCCCTTAGGTTCGCCAGCCAGGTGAGAGCACTTCGAGTGCCTTCGGTATGACAGTCGTCCGTTGCGGGAAGTGGGAACACTTGTGAAAGAGTTGCGACTGGAACCCGGCCTGAGTGCTCGTCAACGAGGTCGGGTTCACGGCGAGAGTTTCGCTCGGGATATCCGGGAATTGGCGGCCATCCGCACGGAGTTGATTCAGGCTTCTTGGGACCAGCCGACTCCGGACCTGGTGCGAGAAAAGGCAGCCTTGCATTTGCCAGTGTTGGAGAGCTTTGACGCGGACCTCTATGAAGAGTTTCGAGGAGTGGCCGAGGCTTCCGGTTTGTCCGAGGTCGATCTGCTGATCTTGAATCATTACACCGATCTTCGAGATCTGAATCTCTCCCAGGGAGAGTTCTTGGAAGAGGGCTGCAGCATTCTGCACGTTCGCTATGGGGATCAGGTTCTGGTGGGTCAAACCTGGGACATGCACGCCACCGCCACCCCTTTTGTCATGATGCTCTGGCTGCCCGATGAGGGGTGCTGGGTCATGACCATCACCGGGTGTTTGGCTCTTTGTGGTTTGACTGACTCTGGGTTGGCGGTGGGCATCAACAATCTGGTTATGAGCGATGCTCAAGTGGGGGTCTCTTGGCCTACCCTGGTGAGAGCCATGCTGAGAGCAAAATCGGTGATCCACGCCGAAGAGATTCTGGTGAAAGCTCCGGTGGCCAGCGGCCACCATTACATTCTGGCTGATCCGGACCGCTCGGTGGGGTGGGAGCAGAGCGGCAGTGGGGAGTCGCTAGTCTTCGATGGTTCCCACAGCCCCTATGTTCACACCAATCATTGCTTGGAGCCACGATTGGCAAAGCTCAGTCGGATTGCTCCCAGCAGCACCACCGAAGAGCGCTTTGCCCAGGCCACCAAGCTGCTGGCTCGAAAGCCTGAGCCTACGGCCCGCGAACTTTGGGATATGATGGGTTGTCGAGAAAATTTGCCGCACTCGATCTTTACTGACCGCTCGAGTTCGGAGAACCCCCACGGGGTGGCCACCTGTGCCCGGGTCTTGATGGACTGCACTGGTCGAGAGATCTGGGCTCGATCCGCGGCCGACACGGAGCAGGAGCCTCGAATTTATACTTTCTCTTAGGACGATTGAGATGTCTTCACAGCTGCCATTTTTTACCACCTGGAGTGCCCAACCCAAGTCCGCTTTGCCGGAGATCATCGGGGGTAAAGGAGCGCGTTTCGAAACCACTCAAGGTTGGTGGCTGGATATGGCTTCCCTAAGTTATCAGGCGAATCTGGGTCACGGGCACCCTAGGATGGTGGAAGCCATCGGCAAGCAAGCCCAGAAGTTCTGTTTGGCCCTACCGAATCACACCTTCGAGGTGAAGGAGAGGCTGGCCCGAGAGCTCTTGACCCTGGCTCCTCCCGGATTTGACCGGGTGTTTTTCACCCTGGGGGGGTCGGAGGCGGTGGAGAACGCACTCAAGATCGCCAGGTTGGTGACCGGACGCTATAAAACCATTTCACGCTACCGTTCCTATCACGGAGCAAGCTTGGGGGCCTTGTCCCTATCTGGAGACTATCGGCGCCCCCCCTTGGAGCCGGCGCTCACTGGAGCCCTGCACGCTTTGGACTGCTATTGCTATCGCTGTCCGTTTGGCCAGAAGGTGGAGTCTTGTCAGCGAGAGTGCGCCCAACAGTTCGACCACATCATGCAACTGGAAGGCGACAGGAGCGTGGCTGCGGTTTTTGCTGAGCCGGTGCCTGGAGCCAACGGAGTCTTGATACCTCCAGAGGGATATTGGACTCGGTTGCGTCAGGCTTGCGATCGGAACGGGGCCCTTTTGGTGGCTGATGAAGTGCTCACCGGTTTCGGGCGCACGGGTCGCTGGCTGGGGATCGATCACGAAGACGTGGTGCCCGACATGATCACCGTAGCCAAGGGCTTGACCGGAGGTTATCAGCCCTTGGGGGCGGTGCTGGTGCACCAGCGGGTCAGTCGCCACTTCACCGAGCAGGTCCTCTACTGTGGTCTGACCTATTATGGCCATCCCTTATCCTGTGCAGCCGGAGTTGAGGCTCTAGCCATCTATCGGGAGGAGGGCTTGATCGAAAGGTCGGCCCAACTCTCGCCAAAGTTTACACAAGGTCTGAGAAGTCTGGCGGAGATGCTACCAGGTTCTCACGATGTTCGAGTCCGGGGCCTTCTCGGAGCGGTGGAGTGGAGCGAGGCCCTGGAGGATCCCAGATTTGAAATCCTATTCAGGACCTTTCAAGAGGGGCTGGCCTCAGAGCGGATTCACGCCTATTGCAAGCCCAAAGTGGGAATGCTGGTGCTAGCTCCGCCTCTGGTGATATCCGAAGCTGAGCTCGAAGAAGGTTTTTCCCGAATGGGAGATTGCTTGCAGTCAGCCGCCCAAGCGGCTGGATTGTGAGCCTGTGGGAAACAATTCAGAGCCAGTCTGAAGGTTGTTCGTGCTGCCGTAGCAACAGCAAGTCCCCTCGTCCTGCCGAAGGGATGAGGCAGCAGGGTTCAAAGTTGGTCTCCTTGAGGGCCTCTACGAAGCGCATCTGCCGCGCGTCACCAAGATCGAGTTCAAAGAAAAAGTTGAGGAAGCCTTCATCTCGGAAGCATTCAAGGTGCTTTTGCAGGTTTTCTATCACGTTGTCGCCAGCCAAGATCGGTTTGAGTGTAACTTCGGAGGTTTCTCGGTGGAATTCACAGGCGAGAACCGAAGGCCCGCGTACTGGTCTGAATCCGGGTTGCCAAACTTGCAGGTCGCGATGCCAACCCAACCTTCGATACTCGCCTTCGAGAAATGGCTTGAGGTCACCAGCCAGCCAAACCACGAAGCTTTCTTCTTTTGGGGCGGATCGGAGGAAGTATTTCAGGGTCAAACATCCGGCTTCTGGGAGAGTCAACTCCTTGTTCCCCAAGTGGGCATGGAAGAGGGTTTCGTTCTCCTCGGAAAGGTCTTCTGCGACAAGGGTATTGATTCTGAGCTTTTCAGCCTTTTCCAGAGCCGCCTTGAGCAGGGACGTTTGCAGTTCGGAATTCTGCTGGAAGCTGTATGGTCCGAAGAGTCGGGTGCGTCCCGGGAACCGCAGGTCCAGGACCGCTCCCCCTAATGGCTCGTTTTGTCCGGACAAGGCAATCAGCGATTCGGCGGCTCCAGAATCGGTCATGTCTACCAATTTATCCGGTTTCTGTAGGAATTGAGGCAACCGTGTGGGATCGCAATAACGATTGACTCGTTCTGCGAAAAGTCGCAAGGTTCGTTCCGAGGGTTTTCGAATTTGGGACAACTCCCAGTCGGCTTGCACCGGTCGAGGGGGGCCGGTGAAAAGTCGATAGTTGCGGTCCTTAAACAGACGTATCTCGCCTTGCCCACCCAAGCCGTGAGTGATTTCCAGGCGGTCGACAAATTTTGTAGCCAACATCCAATCTCCATCTCCTCGAGCTTCGAGATCGGTGAAGACCAAGTTCAAACGGTTGAGATCGGTGTTGTTGATGCGGAACTCGAACAGCATTTCCAAAGTGTAGGTGTGATTGGTGAGACAGAAGGTTGTTCGCTCCACGATGCTGCAAAGGCGACTGAAGATGGCCTCGGCTGCCATCCGCATCGCCATACCCTCGGAGTCGCTGATTCCCCAGGCTGCAGTTCCGTGTTCTACGCAAGAGGTGAGGACCTGGAGGAAAGGCCCTTTGGCAGGGATATCGAGTTGGATATGATCAGGCATTTAGAAAGACTTTCTCCCAGGTTCCTTTAGCCCTAAGTCATCGCCCTTCCTTCGGATGAAGGTTGCTTCCTCAAAGGGGCGAGAATCTCCCGACTTAAGGCCTTCTTTGGTCAAAGCGCCAAATCAAAAACACAATAGGGATACGTCGATGCACCAAGGCTAGAGGAACACCATCATGTTTTGAACTTCTTATGCCTGATGGATGAGGAAGATCTAGGGCCGCTCTTAGACTATTTGATGTCTTTGCCAGCAGTAGAGAATGAGATTGATAGTTTTAGACCAAAGAATGAGGAGAATTGAGGTGGAAACCAAACGCTGGATCTGCTGTTAGACTCGCTATGACCATACGATTCCCAAGGACCTTCTTGGCAATTCTCATCGTGCTCTTTGCGACCTTCCCGGGCCAAGCCCAGACGGTGAACCTCGATTACACCAACGCTGATTTGGTGCCGGTGCTCAAGCGCTTGGCCAAGGATGCCGGCAAGAACATCTACCTCAGTCCTGAGGTTCAGGGTCGAGTGACGGTCAAAGCTCAGAAGTCTTCCCCCATGGAAGCCATGGACCTAATCTTATCGCTCCAAGAGCGGCCGTATCGCTACAAGGTTCTGAAGAACACCATTGTGGTGGCCAGTCCCGAGAAATTAGGCACTATCCCTGACGATCTCTTTGGGCGGTAGGCGTTCGCGGTTCTAGAATTCAGCCTCCACCGCTTTCTGTATCAGTCTCTTCGCACCCGTTCTAAGCAGGTCCGTTTGTTCCCGCCCATTCTCTTTGACCTTTTCTTGATGGTTTCTGCTCAAGATCGATGACCCTGAGATCGAAAGTGGACAGCATTGCCTAGGCCTTGCTCTCCGATGGACTTTCTGGCAGTAAAAGTGTGTCAAAAAGAACCACCAGGCCCAGGTGATCGTAAGGGACGAACCATCGGAGGACTTCGTAACGCCGTCGGCTTGCAATAGGTACAGAGAAGAATTTGCAACTGAAAATCTACCCAAGCGGTGCTGCCCGTTTTGTGGGAGAGAGGGTAAGAGTTGGGGAGCCTACTTTAGGTCAGACGTCAGACACTGGGCGAAGCCTAGGGTTATTGCGAGCTTTGGTGGAGCGAGAACTGGGTTGGGTCTGGGGCTAGCAGAGGCGGTGGACAGCAGGGACAAAATCGGGGAGGACTTTGGAGCAAGGTTGGAAGTTTGGTGCTCGAGATTTTGACCCCGCAGACCACCGAACGACGGCGAAGCCGGGCTCGGGGGTGGAGCGGGACTTTAGAGAGCTTGGAAGCTGGTCAGAGGGTCATGGGAAAGAGTTGGTGGGGAGAACTGGGAGGGGAGTGGGATGGAGTTCGGAGACTGGAACCACCATTTCAAGCCACCTTGCTAGAGTAGTTCTCCAACTCCTCGCCCATCCAGCCCATCCACCAATCGAGCCATCCGGCTCGGGCCAGTTGGTGGAGGCGGTCCAGCCGGCGACCCTCAGCGTCGGTGAAGACCAGGCCGTCCTTGAAGTTTCCGCCGATTTTGAGCCGGCCTTCGTGGACCGAGGCGTCACATAACTCGAGCAGAGGGTGATCAGGTTATGGGGCAGGTCTCTCCGCTGTGGCTGTACCAGCGGATGTGATGCAGTTCGAGCCACATACGATTTGGGCACGATGGGGTGCTACAGCAGTAGCGGTCGCGTCGTAAGACCGCTTTTCGCTGGGCTTCGGTGGGGACTCGGTTCTTGGGATTGAAGCGGAGCTTGGCGATCGAGCGGCTGATGAGCTCGCGGGCCACGCCGAAATCCTTGGAACTGTTTGTGGTGGTTGGTCCCGGCGGGGACTGGTTTGCGTTTCGGGAGTCCATCGGTCCCAGCGGGGACCGATTCTCCGGCGAAAGGAGTGGAGCGCTCTGTTCGACCGGATCCCGGCTGGAGATGGGGCCGCCCAAGGCTAACTCGAGCAGGTCTCCCTTGAGGTCGACTTGCTGCTCGAGTGGTCCCACCGGGAACTTTCGCGGGTCCACTCGAGGAAGGCATCGAAGGAGTCGCAGTTAGAACAACCGCAGCCACTTTCGTTCTCGGTGTGGTCTGCGAGCAGACCGAGTTTTCGGGCTACGTCTTGGTCTTGGTGGCTCAAGGGGTCTTGGGCCAATTGTTCGGCGGCGAACTCCCTTTGAGCCTCCACCTACAAATGTTTCCACCGCTCAGAAAGTGAGCCACCCGTTGAGCGGTGAGGGCCTCTTTGCGGGAGTGGCCTAAGGCGGACATGGCAAAGTGGATGACCGAACTCATGCCGAAGTTTTTATGGATTTCCAACTCTTCTAGCACTAGCAAGCACCGGCCAAGCAGAACCTTGATTGGGGTGAGGGAGCCGGAGGCGGTTTTGGCCAGTTCGTAGGCGGCTTCACCACCGTGAGTGACCAACTCTTCAACGCTCCAATGAAATGGGAAAACACCGAGTCTTGACATGTCTTATTTTACCATTTAGGACACTTGTCAGGTAGTGTGAAAAAGGAGCTTTCCTTTGATTTTTTTGAGGTTTTATGGGGGTCTTGGTAGGTGGAGACAAATTGGCCGAAGACCGAGCTTCGGGAGAATGCCAAGCGAAGTCACCTAGCAGGCAAAGGCGAGGAAGTCCGCGAGCTTTGGGGGATTTCGGGCTAGAAGTCGAGCATTAGATAGGGAGATCAGAGGGGAGGGCTCTTGGGAGATATTCGGTTGCCCCTCTTCCCGAGGACCTGTCGAGAAATAATCTGAACGTTCAGCGCGTCGAGCCATCCCCGCTGACTGCGTCGCTCTTCGGTTAAACACATCAGGGTATTCGCCCTCATCGCTCCTCGTCACACCCACGGGGACGCGGGTAGCCGGCGCCTCGCCACGCTGAAATGTCCATCTTATTCCTCGACAGGCCCTTAGCAGAGCGAGGATCTCAGTCGGAGAGACTGGTCTTGGCACGCAAAGTCCTGGTCCAGTCTCGGGGCACTCTCATCTGGTCTGTTTTTTCGCCTTAAGTGGATCACTTTCTGAGCGGTGAAAACCATGGGAGCTGGGGTTTCTGTCATCCGATCGCTCGAGTTCGGGGCCGGTATGTGAGGACTGGGAGGAGGGGAGGCTGCAACACTCACGTTTTGCATTTTTACAAAGGATTGAGGTAGCGCATAGGGTAGGCCGAATCCCATCAAGGATAGCTTTTAAGCCTAGGACTGGTAATGCGCCGGAGAGCAATCCAAAGGCTAGAACAGCAGGACCAAAAAATATTCCCATACCCGAAATCCATATCCAGTCAGAGTTCCAAGCCAAGTAGAAGAAGCCAACATATCCGATTAGTGCGGCCATCATACTTAGCAATATTGCGCCCAACTGTAGGCTTGGATCGGAGAAGGATCGAGATATTTTGATTCCCCAATATGGAGCAAGAATAATTGCGATAGGACCTCCTGTGAAAATCCAAGATAAAAGAACGTGAGCACCGTCAGCGATTGCTGCAGTGCTCAACAGCACTATTATGAAGGCGGCTCTTCTTGCCATATCTGATTTTGTACCAAAGTTGTTTGCCTTTGTAAGTGTCAAACGACTCAATAGACTCGATGGTCAATCCTCAATTGTAAAGACACCCTGGCCACCGCAATTTGCGTTCTCGAGATTCGAAGTGTCGTTACACCTCGAGGGTCACGTGAACCCTAGGCTTCAGGGCTCAATTGAGCCCCTCTCGGAGGCAAGGCCTTCGAGATGCCGTGAGGGGCAGGGATTTCGAGAGCGTCTCTTCCTCGATGAGATCTGCTCTCTTCCGTGGCTCTGGTTTGACTCCGGATTCCCCCCCCCGGCCCCCCGGGCCGGGACCACCAAGGTTTACTGAAGGGGGTTCGCTGTGGGACTTCACGATTTGACGGGATCCCTCGTTTGGGAACAGCCTACCCGCGAGCCCCCTTCC
>JBJHCR010000257.1:7566-9401 GCA_050486105.1 Vulcanimicrobiota bacterium | reverse complement strand
GCACTGGGTTTGGGCCTAGCCTATTTTCTTATTGGAATCGAGATCGTTTCTGAAGAGCTGGAGGAACCCTTCGGAACCGACACCGACGACTTGCCTCTGGACACCATCAGCCTCAATATCAAGCGATCCATTCGGGAAATCTTTGGGGTTTCCAAGGTGGAATTGAGTTGATGTGGGATCTAACGGCCTGACTTCGTAAGCTGGCGAGTTCGTCGATAGTGACCGAGACCAGCTAATTCCGTTTCCACACCCAACTGCTGCAGACATAAAGGCAGGACATCGACCGACCTTGGTTGCTTAGGAATCTCCAGGTTGGACCGATGTCCAGCTATAATCAGGGGAGATACTGAGTCAAGCCGGTGCAAGGAGCCGTGAGAGCCACCTCCCACGTGGACCGAAGTTTCCGGAATGGCAAACTCGGAGCCCGGGTAGCTGGTGACCCAAAGGTCAGCGGTGTCAGGGGCCGAAAGACAACCCCAGATTCGTTCGAAGGCATTCGGATAATCGCCGAAAAGCAGAAGTCCGTCTTCGACCCTGGCGTCTACCGTCTCCAAGGACCCCTCCCAGGCCCATCGATTTCCGTAGAGATCAATAGCGGACTCCTCGGCGTCGAGGGTTGGCCAGAAAGCGAGGGCTCCACGAGAGAAGGTTTGCACCACGGCCCGATGTCCTTGGTTGTAGAAGAGTTGATCCACTCGGTGATCCTCTAGGAGGACCTCGGTGAGCTCGGCACGGAGGTGCTGTTGGCTCTTCCTGATGAAGATCTGCAGGCATCTCATGTCCGGACAAACCTTGATTGTGCGTTCATCAGACCAACTTCCCACCGGGGCTAGCCTGTAGTCTTTGAGCAGGTTTTCGACGGAGATTCGAGCCAGCCCAGGGTCCGAATGCATTTCGCTTTGGGAATGGTCTCCAGTGAGCATCAAGCACACCTTCTCCAGTGCCTGCTCAAGACCACCGAGTTTAGCGAAGAATTGTCCCAACATTTGGTCGACAGCGATCACCTTTTCGAAGGCCAGAGTCGGGCCCACTTCGTGGCTGCTCCAGTCATTGTCTGGAAAGTAGGCTACGGTGAAATCAGGAAAATCTCCGCTGTCGGCCAAAGACAAAAGGAGCTCCCCGGTGTTCCCATCGTTGAAGCCAAATCGAGCAAAAGGCCCTCCAGGTCGATCTGGAAGTTCCTCCTCCTGAGGGAGCTGACCATCCACGAGATCGCCAAAGAAGAGAATGCCGGGGCCATAGACTTGGTGCTCACGGGGAATGTCCGGATGCCATGAGAGCCAAGGAGGGACGGTGGCGGTGTGAGGATGATCCCCCTTGAAAATCAAGAAGTTGAGTGAGGCGGAAGTCCGCCCTGAGGACTCCACGCGCTGGTAGCCGGTGAGAGCGAGCAAACGCTCGGCGTTGAGTTTACCTAAGCCATCAAAAAAGAACTCGGCAAAGCCTTTCTTGGCGATCACCCAGAAATCGTCACCGTAGTAGACCTCCTGATCGGTGGTCCGGTCAAACCAATGAAAGCCGAAGACCCCGTGGGCAGCGGGATAGACTCCGGTCAGAAGAGACGAGGAGGCCGTGGGGGTCAAGGAAGGAAAGACAGCCAGGCTTTCTTCTCGAAGCACTCCGGCCTGGCAGAGAGCCGCCAGGTGGGGCAATCGACCATCCTGTATGGCAGGGACCACAATGCGCGAGGCCAAGGCGTCGACGATCACCAGAATCACAGGTTTTTGATTGGTCACGGAGGAAGATTGAGCACGGTAGGTTTGGATCCCTCTAGAAGGCTGGCCGGAAACCCCCTTGACAATGAAATTGTTCCTGCTTGCAGTAAGGTGCAGTGA
>JBJHCR010000257.1:0-7556 GCA_050486105.1 Vulcanimicrobiota bacterium | reverse complement strand
GATCCGAAGCCCGTAATACCTAGTTGTATTTCGAATGAGGAGCGCTGTGCATGACTGTGAGCAGGGGCGATTTCAGTTTGAGAGGGTTTCCGGCCAGCCTTCTAGGGTCAGCCGAGTGAAGGCACTTCTGCCCAAACCAAGTTTAGAATTGACCTCCAAATATGGACCAAGAGCAACGTCTAAAAAGCCTAACTTCACCCGGCTGGGAGCCTCGACTTCGGAAGCGCCTGACACAGCTTCTTACCGAGTTGGGTAAGAACTGTTCACACCATTGCCCGGATAAACCGCCTTACGCTGTATTCGATTGGGATAACACCTGCATCTTTGCCGATGTGGATGAGGCCGTTCTGTTATGGCAGCTGACCCATGGAACCTTTGCCGCTTCCCTGGAGCAGTTCACGGACTTCTTGCAGGTGGCACTCGACCAGCTGGGAGACTCCGGTCTCGCTGCGCTCGCTGAGGACTTAACGGTCAGCTACCCATTTCTCTTTGATGAGGGCGCTCTTCGAGAGCAACATCGGCAGGTTTTCCAGGCCAAGTTTCTCGCCTTCCTTCAGAGACTTGAGCAACAAGGAGGGAAAGAGTTCGCCTACCCCTGGATCGCTCGGAGATTCGTGGGCTACTCGGCCGAGCAAGTGAGGACAATGGCGCTGAAGGCGGTGTCCTGGCAATTGCAGCAGCCCATGGTCACCCAAGTGTTTCAGAGCCCACCCGAACTGCCGGGCCGGGCTGGGCCGGTTGAGGTCTCCTGGCGCTCCGGCTTGAGGCTGATTCCGGAAATGCAAGAGCTCTTTCGTTGTCTGAGGGAGGCAGGCATCGAGGTTTGGGTGTGCACCGCCTCTTTAGCCGAGGAGATCCGTGGGGTGACCGAGCACCCAAACTTCGGCTACCACCTTCCCGCTGAGCGAGTCCTGGGAATGGAACTCGAGGTCGATGGCAGCGGTCGGTACTTGTCTCGGCTCCATCCGGACTATGAGGTCACGTATAAAGAGGGTAAGACCGAGGCCATTCGACGGAGATTGGTGGCACACTATGCTTGCGGACCGGTCCTGGTGGCCGGAGATAGCGATGGGGACGCTTCCATGCTGCAGGCCTTCGTGGACACCCATGTGTCCCTTATCATCGATCTCGGACAGCCTCCAGACACCCCCATTGGGCGTCTGTTGCAGCTTGCCGAGCGAGAGAGAAACCAACCCCGGGCCCGCTATTGGGCGCAAAAGAGAGACGAGAACGAAGGACGTTTCGTTCCCTAAGCCGATGATGCCGAGCTTCGAAGGTAGCTCCTCGGCATTGGCCGAAAGCTGAGACTATCATTGTTAGGGGTTTTGGTTTCATGTTCTCCCACTTGTCTCGTTTGAGTTCTTTTCTGCTTTGTATTCTATTCTTGAGTTTTGCAGGATTCGGTTGCGGCTCTCGAGCTGGGGATCGGGGGGATTTTGTCTTTCCTGGCTCGACCTCTGCCGACACCGGAAACGTTCTGGTTTTGCATCCTACCGCCGAAGATCCTAATTTGGCCCGGGTGGTGAAGGTCGGTTCGGACGCCGTCACCACCACCTTCCACGGTAGGGATGGCCAGGGTCGGACCGTCTATGGTCCCACCACCTTCCCGAGCCAGCGCGAACACCTGCTCGAAGGCTTGTCCACGGACGTCAGCGAGTTGCACATCGAATACCGAAAAGCCGATGGAAGCTTGGAGGCCACCGGACGGGCGACGGTGACCATAAAGCCTGGAGAGACGATGGTGGCCACAGCTCAGGTAAGCAAAAATCTGACCTTTGCTCTGGTCAATGATAGCGATTTTGAAGACGAGGACGTCTACCTCCTATTGAGTGCCAATGGAAAGACCGATACGGGTACGACGGCTACTCAACTTGCCGTCTATGAGATCGGTACCGGGTCGGATTCGGTGAGCTCGCTACCATTGTCTCAACTCACCAGTAATTCGGCCATCGTTTCCCCCCTGACCGGGAAGACTCTGAAGATTTATGAGTTCGACCCCACCTTGGTGGTCTCGGGCCGTTTGTGGGTCTCCTACGGGGCTCCGTTGACTTACAAGAAGGGCGATATTGCTCCAGATAACTCTGAGACGGTGCGCTACGATAAAATGGAGTTGGGTTATAATCCGGCCTCAGGTGATCCCACGGGATATTTCGACTTGACCGCAGTGGACTTTTTTGCCCTTCCCATGCAGTTGGAAGTGTTGGCCAATGTCCAAGATACCATGGCGTTTCGCACCAGTACCTTCTACAGTAGTACCCAATCTCTGCTCAGTTCCCTGAACGATCTGGACCCGACCTCTATGTCTGCATCCTTTTTGAAGCTCGAAGGTGAGGCCGCCACCCCGGGATGGGACCCCAAGACCGATGACCTCGGCACCTTTTTGAGAGCCCTAAGTCCGGCTACTTTGGTCTCGGTGGTTCCTCCCACGGAAGGCGCTCCATTCAGCCCGGCTCCGTACCCCAGCTTTCGAGCCTACCTTGAGAACCTGGTTTCCCAGGGGACGGCGGTAACTTTGAAGGGGGCCAACGGAGTTGATGGAGGGGTGCTCACAAATTGGGCCTACCAGGCTACGGTGAGCCCCGACGGAACAGGCGGCTTTCTCATCGTCTGCCAGCCGATCTCAGCCATGACTCCCCCCCCTCAAGGCAGCCTGGGAGACCCCAACTATCCGAACGATCCCACGTTACCCAGCGACCTGACAGTTGAGATACCCTTGACGGCAGAATTCGTGGACCAGTTCATCTACGGCGTCCCCGCCAACGCTTTCCGAATCAAGGACCTGGACTGCTATCTCACTCCCTACGCCTCTAACAGTGTCTACGCCGACATCGGTGGCAATATATTGGCTGGCTTGAATCTGGGCTACGTGGGCGGTCGCTACGGCGACGACGGCACCTATTGGTTCGATGAGATTCCAGGATTTCCACCCTACGGAGCGGCCCGAACCGATGCCAAAGATGGGTATTACAACCCCTACGCGGCGCTCTTGTACAATCTCTCCGACGCCTACTCTTTTTCAATCTCCGACCGTTTGCAAACCGGAAATCCCCTGGTGACGACCAGTCCGGATCAGCCGGTCCTGAGGTTAACCCTGCTGCCCGATGAGCGACTCGACGCCCCGTCCAACCTGACCGCCACTGTTGTTGCAAAGCAAGAGAGCCCGTCTATCCAAGTTTCCTGGGATGCCAGTGCAACTCCCTCCACTTCGAGTGCCTTCACCCTAACAGGTTACGAGGTCACTGTGACCGATGGGACCTTTCAGGTGGTGGCCCCGAATACCAAGTCACCACCGACTTCGATGACTCCGAATCACACGGTCATAGAGACCGATGCCAACACCTTCACCACTACCGTAACCAGTCTCAATCCGGGGACCGCCTACCGAGTTTCCGTGGTGGCCAAGGGCACGGCAGGCGACAAAGTCGTCCAATCGGCCGAGGGCCCATTCGTTGTGCTGGCCACCGATTTGGCTTCCCCTACTCAGAGTTCAGGTGAGACGATTGCCTATTCCATGGGCGTCTCCCTACCGGCGGATCTTCCCGATGGGGTGAGCGCTACCGTCGACAATCAGACTGTCAGCAATACCGCCAATGTGACTCTCAGCCGCACCAAGCCCGGGAATGAGGGGGGGATCGTCTCGGCCTTATTCAAGATGGTCTACCAGGACCCGGCAACTCAAATCGATCCCCTCACGGTCAGCTTGGTCAACGTTCCCATAAACGTTTTTCCGGCACCCGCACCCCCAGGACAGCAAGATTCCACCGCCTTTTTTCCCTACTTCAACTTCCCATTCTCAAGTTCGGTGCCTTCATCCGGCACCTCATTCACCAGATTGCTCGACGGGTCTCAATTGAGCTTGGCTTACAACACCGCACCAAGCAGCACCGAACCTCCCTTTCAGGACCAATCGAATTCCCTGGTCTTGGTGGTCACTCCGAGTCCTTCGGCGGGCCCCAAGACTCATGCTCAGGTTTTTCTCCCTGCTCCTCCTCCGGCGAATCCCTCCCCGCCTGCTCACCCTCCGTCCCCGCCGAGTTATACTCCGCAACCTCACAACCCAGTCCCCTGCCCTACCTTTAAGGTGCAGGCGGTGCTCACTCCGGACTCTCCGGTGAGCAACCTAGCCGACCTCAAGGGAGCGACGGTGAGCTTTGTTCGCTTGGTGACCTATCCCACTAATGGCGATCAAGGCCCAACCATTCCCGGCTCAGACGGATCCGGAGCCGACGCGGCCTCGGTTCTTGATGAGCAGGGCAGTGCGACTTTTGACCCTTCCCTCTCCCCTTATAGCGCTCCAATTTGGAACCTGGGCTACCAAGTGGAGATCGAGGTCAATAAAATCAAGTACCGGGCCTATGGGTCTTGGCGGAATCCGGTGGTCAATTCGAATTGGACTTCTGGGTTAGGAGGGGGAGCTGAAAACCCTGACCAGCCAGGAGTGATCTATGTGCCCATATCAGCCTCTCCCACGGGGCAGGTCATCTGGGGGAACATTCCTTAGGGACCCCCTCGGGTATCCCCCACCCGGCGGCCCGAGCTTGCTCTGGGGTGTTGAGGTTCAAGAATGGGGTATCGTCCGGAGCGAGCTCGTCTGGGGGCCTCAAGGTCAAGGTAGGAACCCGGGAGGCGAAGCGATGAATGGCTCTCTCTCCCGAGGTCAGAAACTCTTGCAGGGGTTTGATCACCTCTCGGTGATAGAGACCTACCAGCCATTGGGGCTGTCCCCGGCGGTCTGACAAACTGAGAATTTTCGGTTGTGGACCCTGGCTTGAAGAGGAAGCCGTCCCCAACAGCCAACGGTGAAGCTCAGGGTCGAAGTTGGGTTGATCCACCCCGAAGAGGGCGACCCAAGGAGCTGAAGCTACCTTGAAAGCGGCCAACAGACCAGCTAGGGGACCTTGCCCATTCCACTCCTCCGGGTCCGAGACGTTCCGAAAGCCGCTCTCTTGAGGTAAGCTTTGTGGGCCGGTCAAGACCAGCGTTTCCTGGTAATGTGGACTGAGTCTCCGCAGCTGGACTTGGAGCAGAGTTCGGCCTCTGCCGTCGGTCAACAGGTGCTTCGGGAAACCCATACGGCGACTCTGCCCCCCGACCAACAGAGCTAGGGAGGCCTTCAGGGGCGAATCAGAGTTCTCCACTTTGGATTTGCGAGGACGCCGCCCCGGCAGAACTTCCGGATCGGTCCCGACCGGTCACCGGAGTAACAGGATTCACCGAATCTATGCCTCGCACAGACTCCACGGTGTCCAAACCTCCAGTGTTTCGAGCTGGTCGCTCGCGCATATCGTCGAGGAGCGGGTCTCGGTCGTGCAGGTCTGTGTTGCTATTGGGGGCGTCCCAGCCAGAGTGCTGCTCTCGGGATTCCAGTTGGCGCGATACCTGGACTGGTTCACGTTCCCTCCAATCGCTGGCTAAAGGAGCGTCCTCTTCGTGATTGGGGCACCAGTCCACCTGATCGGTGTTCTCCACCTCCACCTTCACCAGAGCTGGACAGCCAGGCTGAGCTCGTAGGCGAGTTTGCTTGCAAACTGTGAGAATGATCCTTGGAGCGGCCTCTCTCACCGGTACATCGAGCTCTTCGAGACGGTCCTGACTGCCCTCATCCCTTGGAGATCGGGTGGCTAAAGATTCCAAGAAAAACTTGCTGGGTGGACGATTCTCCAGCGCCGCAGTCATGACTCGTTTCCAGATTCGAGCAGGCAAGTCGCCGCCGAAGGACTTCTTCATTTGGGCATTGTCGTCGCGACCGACCCAGACGGCGGTGGTGTAGTCGTTGGTGAATCCGACGAACCAGGCGTCACGAAAACTGTCCGTAGTGCCTGTCTTGCCAGCCGCTTCGTGGGAGTCGAGGGTCGCTTTCTGGGCGGTGCCATCCTCCACCACCCCTTTCATCATGGCCACCATGGCTCGGGCGGTTTGAGGCGAGAGAATATCCCTTCTGTTGGCGAAGGTGTGCTCTTCGATGGCCTCTTCGGTGCCGTCCACCACCCTTTTGATGACGTTCACATCGACTCCAATACCGTCGTTGGGGAACACGGTGTAAACAGCAGCTAAATCTAAGGGAGTGACCTCAACCGCTCCCAAGGCTACTGAGGGGTGAGGAGGTAGAGATTCTTGAATACCCATCTTTCGGGCGAGTTTGACCACCTCTTCTATGCCGACTTCCTGCCCCAGGCGCACTGCAGCCACGTTTCGACTATACTTCAGCGCATCAGATAAGGTGATCTTGCCCATGTAAGCACGGTCTGAATTCTTGGGAATCCAAACTTCGTCGGGGCCAAGACGCACCGTGAGAGGGGTATCTTCAATCTCGGAGTCTGGGGTGCGCCCTTTCTCTAGAGCAGCAGCAAAGACGATAGGCTTAAAGGATGAGCCAGGCTGTCTTTGGGCTTGCCATGCTCGATTGAACTGGCTTTCGTCACTCCATCCCGTGCCACCCACCAGAGCCCTGACATAGCCGGTCTTGTTTTCGATGACTACAATGGCTCCGGTGTCTGCTCCCAGCGCCTTGCCATCCTTGGCAATCATTTCAGCTAGGATGCCTTCGCAGCGCTTCTGCAGGGCCACGTCCAGAGTGGTGTGGATGGTTAAGCCGCCTCGGTAGAGCAGTTCATCTGGGTATTTGGCAGAGAGCTGCTGCAGAGCGTAGGTGGTGAAGTACGGCAGTTTGAGCATCTCGAACTCGATATGGGGCTTGTCTTGGAAAACGAACCCTTTGGTCTCTTCTAAGGCTTGCTGGTACTCGGCCTGGGTGATGGCGTTGGTTTCGCGCATTCGTCCCAGGACCAGGATCTGTCGGTGTTTGGCGGCACGCTCGTCGACAAAAGGGGAAAAATCACTGGGCGCCTGAGGCAATCCGGCCAGCAGCGCCGACTCGGATATGGTCAGCTCCGAAGGCTTCTTGTCGAAGTAGATGGACGAGGCCGAGCCGATTCCGTAGGCCCCAGAACCAAAGTAGATCTGGTTTAGGTAGAGTTCCAGGATCTCGTCTTTGGTAAAGTGGCGCTCGATCTCCACCGACAGCAGGGCTTCTCGGATTTTTCGCTCAAGGCTTCGGGTCGGGGTCAAGAAGAGATTTCGAGCCAGCTGCATGGTGATGGTGGAAGCTCCCTGATGAGCTCCCTTATGTTGGAGGTCATATACCGCTGCTCGAATCACCCCTCGGGGGTCCACCCCGATGTGCTCTCGAAATCGGCTGTCTTCTACGGCCACGATGGCGTCGCGCATAGCCGGAGCCATGTCTTCCAAGGGAGTGAAAGTCCGGTTCTCAATGAAGAGAGTGGCGATGAGCTCCCCGCCACTGGCGTAGATTCGGGTGGTCTGGCTGGGCTCGTAGGCTTTGATGCGAGTGACGTCTGGCAGCCCTTGAGAGAAGTGCCGGACCACGGCCATAGTGACCAAAAAGACGGCAACCGCTGCACCGAAGCAAAGCAAAACAAACAGAATCAGCCACCGGAAGCATCCGGCAAGAGCCGATTTTTTGCCTTCTTCGTGTTTCAAAAAGCTCCCTTGGTAGACGGGCGGTCTGTAGCTAGTTATCCTGACCTGTCTCTAGC
>JBJHCR010000256.1:0-9405 GCA_050486105.1 Vulcanimicrobiota bacterium | reverse complement strand
GTCCAGGGGCTTGGGGCCGGGTTACCGAGAAGGGTCTAGAAGCGTTGAGTTTTTCTCTGTGCCTTTTTGTCTCTAGTCTTGCCATCTGGGTCTTGGGCGGATGATAGAGTCCTAAGGATTTGGCCAGGAAGTACTTCCTGGCCAGAGCCTAAGAAGATGTGGCGTCGTCCTTGTCCCCCAAGGGGGCTCCGCTGTATAAGATTTTCCTTGGTTTGCTGCCTTCTTGCGGGCCCACCCAGCCTCTTTTTTCCATGGCCTGAAGTAGGCGTCTCGCTCTGGCGTAGCCGACTTTCAGTTCTGTCTGAAGCATGGAAGCCGAAGCCTGGTCTCGATGGAGTATCGCTCTGAGGCCCTCCTCGAGAAGTGCGTCGTCTCCAGAACTGTCGTCTTCTTCGTCGTCGTCGAGGGCAAGGGGGTCTTCCTTGAGTTCAAACTCGATTCGATTGTCAGGCAATCCTTGGCCTTTCCAAAACTCCACCACTCTGGCGATCTCTTCGTTGCCGACGTAGCTCCCCTGGATTCGTTTAGGATCTGAGGCATCTACGGGGAGAAAAAGCATGTCGCCCTTCCCTAGGAGATGTTCCGCTCCGCCGGAATCGAGAATCACCCGGGAGTCCACTTGGCTGGATACGGCAAATGCTGCCCGAGACGGAATGTTCACTTTGATCAGACCGGTGATGACATCGGCTGAGGGTCTCTGGGTGGCGAGGACCAGGTGGATGCCGGCAGCTCGGGCTTTCTGGGCAATACGACAGATCGAAGTTTCTACAGACTTCGAAGCGACCATCATCAAGTCAGCCAATTCGTCGATGATCACTACAAACCAAGGAAGTGGTTGTTCTGCCTTGGCGTTGTATTCAGCCAGGTTGCGGACTCGAGTTTCAGCAAAGAGAGTATACCTGGTCTCCATCAACTCGACCACCTGATGAAGCGCCTGGGCAGCTTTCTTTGGGTCGACGATGATCTCTCCACCCTCGGACTCCGAGAAGCCCACTAGGTGAGGAATGTCTTCGTAGACCGACAACTCCACCTGCTTTGGGTCGACCATCATCAACTGAAGTTGGTCGGGGGTGAAGCGGTACAGGAGGGAGATGATCAAGCCATTCACACAGACTGATTTGCCTGACCCCGTCGTCCCAGCAACCAGAAGATGAGGCATTTTCTGTAGGTCGGTGACCACTGGTCTTCCGCTGAGGTCCAAGCCGAGAGCCACAGTGAGGCCTTTCGAATGAGTGAAGGACGGTGACCTCAAGATGTCTTTGAGAACCACCAGATCGGTATATTCGTTGGGGATTTCGATGCCTATCGCGCTCTTGCCAGGAATGGGAGCTTCAATGCGGACAGCGGTAGAAGCTAGAGCCAACGCGATGTCGTTGGTCAGGGAGGTGAATTTGCTGACCTTGACTCCACGGGCTGGTTGCAGTTCATAGCGGGTGACGGTGGGCCCGCGGACGATGTCCAGGAGGTTCGCTTTCACTCCGAAGGCATCGAGAGCATCGAGGAGGGCTCGAGACTTGTCTTCGGTGGGTCGATTGCGAGCGTTGAGAGGGACGTCGTCGAGAAGGGCAAGGGGGGGGAGTTCAAAGGCTCGGGCCGTGGGAACCGCAGCTTGTTTTTCCAAGCTCTTACGTATAGGCTCGGGGATTGAGTCCTCTTCTGGGGCTTGGCTGACTGTGTCGAGGGTGCGAGCATGCGGGTTGTCAGGCAGCACAGAATCTGTCTGCTCTTCTGGATCACAGTGAACTTGCGGGCAGTCCAGAAGTTCAAAGAAGTCTGTCTGGGTCTCGGCTGCTTCAGGTTCGATTGAAGCTTGTTCCAAAAGATCGTCACCAATCCAGGGCAAGTTCTGGACATGCGAGGATTCCCCATGCTTCAGGGGGGTTGGCAATTTTTCGGTTTCGCTTGATTCTACGCTCGGATGAGAGTCTGCGAAGAGAAACCTAGCCTTCGGATCCATCAGCTGGGTATCTCGGTTGGTCTGCGGACGCTCGGGGGTGGAAATCGACGAGCTGGATAGGTCTGAAGAACTCCGCTCATCGATCGATTTCGGGCTTCCTTGACTAAGGCGCAGTTTCCAATCACGGAGCCTTTCAACAGAGAGGGCAAGTTCGGTGGAGAGCCCGAGCCAGGCCCGCGGAATAAAGGCGACACAGGCGAGCAAGAAAAGGGTCGAGGTCAAGAGCCACGCTCCGCCAGGTCCAAGGGTGGTGTAGAGCAGGCCGTCTAAGACCTTGCCCAGCCAGCCGCCTTGGCCGCTCCAACGCTGGATGAGCATGATTGAAACCAGCACCAACGGTAGGGCAAAATGATACCTAGTGTGACGGAGCACTCTGAGTCCGGAAGCGGAGAGAATCACATAGCCCAGCGTTATAGGAACCAGCACTGCACCTTGGCCGAACAGACTGAAAAGGCCCAGGCTCAGCCGTTGGCCAATGTGTCCGGTCCAGTCGGGGTGGGTCAGGGTCAAGGTGACGTAGGGGAGGACGAAGGCAAGGCCGATAAAGGCGCAAAGAAGCCTTTGGCGCGGACTCATTCCCCAGGTGTCACAGAGCAAAGCTCGGCTACTTCGGAAGGACGAATTTCCTGACGCAACAGCGACGCGCCTTGAAGAGCGAGCCTTGCCGCTCAAGGAACTTCGGTTCTTCCCTTGGACCTTGGATGTTCCCTGATCTTCCGCCAGGATGGGATATGTTTCTTGAGATGTCTCCGACATTGTGTTGAAATTCTGTCAACCCATTGAGTTTCCTTTGGTTGTCCCTTCTCAAGGAAAGACGAACATTCTGCGGACTTGTTTCATCTCTTCCCGTAACAAAGAAGGTCCCATAGTGCTATGTTCAGAACGCTCGGATGGGCCGAAAATGCTAGGTAAAGATGCGAAACTCTCTCTTGTTCTGAGAGGTGCTTTTTGATTTGTGAGAAAGCACCGACAGGATGTACGGAGGGCAGATTTTAGCTATGTTTCTGCCTTCGAAGACTCTCGCCTCGTTGTTGGAAAATGGAGAATTTATGTTAATCGAACCGAATCTCGACGTGATGCTTCACGACAGCGCCAAGAATATCAAGAATAAGTTTGTCTTGGTGACCCTGGCCCTGAAACGAGCTCGGCAACTCAATGATGGTAGCCCGCCTTTGGTGGATGTTGATGCCAAGAAGCCCGTAACCATCGCGCTGCATGAGATCTATCAAAATAAGGTTAGAATTAGGGACACTGAAGCTGAGCCGGTTTCCCGAGTGTCGAACGAGGATGCTCAGGCTGCAGCACTCGCTGCCGCTCTCGGTACTCCTCAGATGCTCGAAGACTGAGAGCGTACCCGAGCTTGGACGAGAGAGCGCATAGAGAGCTCGTCGCCTTAAGGGAGTCTACTGACGCCTTGCTGAGGCTGGCGCAGCGACAATTTAGGCTGGAATCTCATCTGCCGGCGTTCGAATTTGAAGATTTGCTCGACGAGTTTTCTCGGGTTAAAGGGAGCTTTCTTCACTTGAACGCCGGAGCTCCGCCCATGGTTCGCACCGGCGATCGGCTAGAGCCTCTATTCGATGACGTCCTGAGTGCTTCAGATTGTCGCTTTTTGGCAGGTGCCTGCCTAACTTCAGAGCAGCTCAAGCATTGCTATAGCGGTCAAGAGCTAGATCTCAATATCATCGATGGGGACAGTGGTTTCAGGGTGCACGCCTATCTTGAGCGGGGATGCCCAGCACTGTCGATCCGTCGTATTCGAGGCGACATTCCCAAGTTGGTGGAATTGGGGTTGTCCGGGAGTTCGGTGGAAAGTTTTCTCGGCTCTACCGAAGGTGGCTTGATGCTCTTGACTGGGCGGCCTAGAAGCGGAAAGTTCAATACTTACGCCTCATTGGTGTCCTTCATCAATCATCAACAGGTTTGCCGTATCGTTTCGGTGGAACCGGCGGTGCAATTTTGGCACCGTCCTGAGAAGGCTGTGGTGGTACAGCGTGAGGTCGGTTCTGACACCCGAAGTTTTGCCAAGGCGGTTCGCATCGCCGTGCAGCAAGACCCGGACATTTTGGCGGTGGCTTCGGTTCCGGACCCGGAAACCGCCGAGGTGATTTTGCAGGCTGCGGCAGGAGGGCACCTAGTGATCGCGATGATGGACGGCACCAGTGCCGTTCGCACCGTGGACAACTTCTTGTCGGCCTTCGACCCGAACAACAATCGAATGCGAGTTCTAGTAGCTCGTGTCCTTAGATTGGTTGTTTGCCAGTACTTAGTTCCACGCTCCGACGGTCGCGGGCAGGTTCCGGCCCACGAGATACTCGATTGCAACAGGGACGTTCGGGAAGCGATTCAGCGAGGCGACTTGAGCGAAGTGCACAGATTGATGGGGCACTTTGGTATGCAGACCCTCGGTCGTCATTTGTCCAGGATGATCGAAGTAGGGTTGGTCAATTATGATGACGCTCTGCAACTTGTAGAGGCTGATCAGTTGGAAGTTTCTCGACCCTCTCAACTCGATCTCGCTCCACCCACCGAAGACAGCGACATGGACGACGAAACCCCCCTTATGTCTTGGCTCTAGGAGGCTACCCGGGGCCACTCGCCTCGCAGCCAGCCACCTTCGGCGGCCATCCACCTTCGGCGGGTTCCCGGCTTCGGCGGGTTCCCGGCGCCTGACCACAATTGGTAGGGACGAACTTCACGCCCTAGTGCGTTGTCCCGAACGCTTTGTCAGCCATCGATTCCGAGCTTGTCACCCAGCAATTCAAAGGGATCGAAGACCGGTTCACTGGGAGCCCCCAGTTCTTCGCTGAGATAAGCTGCGAACACTTGAAAGGGATCTGGCCTAGTAGGTCGCTGTCGTGTTTCGCTAATGTCGACAAGACTCCCATTGCTGGTGCCTGTTGCCGGAAGATCGCCGTACAATTCATCGAGGGAAAGTCCGGGGGTTTCGATCTTGACCGGTTCCTTGGGTTTGGCCTTTTCTGCTGCGGGTCCCAGAGGAACCTCTGAAAGGGCCACGTACGGCTTGTCATAGAAGGCCTCCAGAGCGGCAAACGACTGCAGGAAGGCCCATTCAGGCACTCGAGCAAGAATTCCGGGGGAGAGTTGGATGGCTTCTGGTTGCTCTATGCGGCCCGTCAAGGAGGCGATAGGATCGAAGAGAATCTTGTTAGGGTCTTGCCCCGGGTCGATCTGAAGCTCGCCAAGTTCGTCTTGATCCGGCGGTTCACTGAACTCCAGGGCGCGAGCCAGGAGGTAGGCGTGACAGTCGACCAATTCGGGCTGTCGGTATTGGAACTTCTTGCTTCCCAAGAAACTGTCAAATCGGCCTGTTCTCAGATAAAGATCGATGGCCTTTCTGGCCACCTCCTCGGCGACGAGATCCGGATACCTGCGAGCAGGGTTGCTTTCGTCTCGATTTCTTTCAGCCGCCAGCCAGTCGCTGTAGATGGGTTGCCAGAGTTCGTACTGGGCTCTGATTTCGGGAATGGCTTGCTCAATTAGGGTGTTTCCGGCAACTAGGGCGTCCAGCACCAGATCCATCAGGCAGGTCATGAGTGTGTCGGGACTGTTATAGAAGAAAGTGGTTCGAGCATCGAGTCCCTTTAGGACGTGTTCCGTTCGGGCTCTGAAGCCAGAGACTCCAATGCGGGGGCGATCGTAGAATCGATAGTATGGGATGTCTTCGGTTCGACTGACTCCGACTTCGCAAGTTACCCCGCCAAAAGTTTTGGCTGCTTGGAAAAAGACGGTGGCGTAGTAGTGGCCATAGACTCGGCGACGGTAAGCGAAGAGAAGGTATTGGCTGGTAGATTCTTCTAGGACTCTCTCATAGCCAGGCAGCTTTTGTCGCATCGCGTTGTCGAGAAGGGTGCCTACGCGAACGGAGGTGCGGGTGCTCATACTGTTAAGGTACTCGCTCTGACCGGAAATTCCCTACAGAAGGAGGGCTGCCGGAGGTTTTTGCCACACATTGTCTGCTTGCCAACGGGAGTTGTTCGGCAATGAGGTGAGCCGGAATTCCTCTTGGCCCTAGGGTGAGCGCAGCTTGATCGGCGGCTAGGCCGTGGAGGTAGACCGCCCCAGCTGCGGACTCAAGGGGGGGCAGTCCAAAGGCGAGATGAGCCCCGATCAGGCCGGCTAGGATGTCTCCAGAGCCTCCCTGGGCGAGCACTGCGTTGCCACTGCTGTTTACATAGGCTCTTCCGTCGGGCGCCGCGCATACGGTTGGAGTTCCTTTGAAGCAGAGCACGCAGCCAAGATCTTCGGCGGCCTTGAGGGCGCTATCGATCCTCGAACGCTCTAGGGTCTCGATCGAGATTTCGAGAAGCTTGCTGAGTTCTTTAGGGTGAGGAGTGAGGACGGCATTCGAAAGTCTACTCTTGGGCGTTGTCAGAATTGTCGGAAGGCTTTCTGCGTCAATCACAACCGGGCCGCTATAGTTGTCTAGGACACATTCGGTGATCCGTGCGGCCTCGGAACCCAAGCCCGAGCCGATGACAGCCGAGTCAAAGAGGAGTTGGTGAAAGTCAAGGGGCTCACTACGGCTCTTTAGCAGGACTTCCGGGGCCCAATTTAGGACACTTTCGCGGCATTCGTCGGGAATCCAATGAGTGACCAATCCTCCGCCGCCTCGAAGTGCCCCAAGTACACTCAGGATTCCGGCACCAGGATACTCTTTGCTGCCGGTGCACAAGAGTATTCTGCCGTTGTCCCCCTTGTGCATGGTGGGCCAAGACCGGGGAAGTAGAGCCATCGTGGACTTCTGATCAACGAGTTTCACCTGAGGAAACAGGGCGAGACTTCTTGGAGAGAATCCAGGTTGTGTCAGGAATAACTCTCCAGTGTGCTCTCGACCTGGATGGAGGCGGTGGCCCCATTTAGGGTGTCCAAAAGTCACGGTTCTCCACGCTTTTATGGCGCAATTTCCGAGGATCTGCCCTGTACGACCATCGATTCCCGACGGTATGTCTATGGCTAGAACCGGGAGGCCAGTTCGGTTCACCTTGTCGATTATGGTGGCCATCAGCCCAGTGATAGGGCGGCATAGCCCGGTGCCAAATAGGGCGTCGACTATCGCGTCGCAGTCGGTCAGGATGCGTTCAACCTCGGTTTCGAGTTGGCTCCAAGCCTGAACTTCAGGTACTCCCCAGAGCTGAGCGAGGTCCTGTTGAACCTTCGCATCGAGGGAGAGGCCTTCGGTGCATCGTAGGACCAGAACAGGACGCTGTTGCTCATGCAGGGCACGGGCCAAGACTAATCCATCGCCTCCATTGTTTCCCGGCCCAACTAGGATGCCCACGCGACCTCGGGCCGGCAAGAGGGGAAGGACGGAGCGAGCAGCATTCTCCATGAGAACGAGGGAGGAGAGTCCCTCCTCTTGGATGGTGTGGTAGTCGATGGAGGCCATCTGTTCTGGGGTCACGAGTATCATAATGACAACTTTACGAGGTAGGTTCAGACTGGCCTTTCATGAAAAAGAGACCTCTGCTAGGAGGTCTCTTTCAATCACGCTGGACGCAGCAATGACACTAACGCTTGGTCCACTGGAAGCCTTTGCGTGCTCGCTTGCGGCCGTACTTCTTGCGTTCCTTTTCGCGAGGGTCTCGGGTTAGGAAACCTCCTTTGCGCAGCGAAACGCGGAGTTCGTCGTCGAAACGCAGCAGGGCTCGGGCAATTCCGTGTCTCAGGGCGCCTGCTTGTCCGCTGATTCCTCCTCCGTGCAGACGAGCGAGGACATTGAACTTGGATAGGGTGTCGGTGACTTCCAAGGGGTCCTTAACCTGCATGACGTGGGTCTTGCGGGGGAAATGCTCTTCGGCGGGCTTGTTGTTAACAAAGATTCTGCCGTCACCCGGAACAAGTCGCACTCGAGCTACGGAACGCTTCCGTCGTCCGGTTGCTCCGTAAACGATGGGTCCGATAGTCACATTGAATTCACTCATGTCTGTTCTCTACTCCAGCTCTATCTTTTCGATTTCTTGTCTACTTCAGGAAAAGCCACCGGCTGTTGAGCCTGATGAGGGTGGCTGTCCGCAGTGTAGATCTTCAGGCGGCGGAGCCGATCCGAGCGAAGCCGATTCTTGGGAAGCATTCCCCTTACTGCCGCGTGCAAAATCCGCTCAGGGTGCTTAGTGAGCATCTGTTGAGCGGTGGTCTCTCTGAGTCCGCCCGGGTACAAGGAATGCTTGTAGTAGATCTTTTGATGCCATTTGTTGCCACGAAATTCAACTTTATCGGCGTTGGTCACAATGACAAAGTCTCCCAGGTCAACGTGCCGGGAGAATTGCGGTTTGTTTTTACCAGCCAGAACTTTAGCGATCTCCGAGGCTAAACGACCCACAGTGTGGCCGGTGGCGTCGATCTCGTACCAATTCCTCTGAACTTCGGTCGGCTTAAGGTGGGCCGTTTTCATATGGTTCTCTCCGTCTGCTGCCCTGAGGTTTCGCGCCTGAGGGCTATAAATGAACGAAATCCGCCCTGGTAGGGCAGAAGCCCGGCTATAGTAATACAGGCTTTGTGACCTGTCAACCGCTGAAACCCCTTCGCAGCCCCTTCCTTGTCCTTCATCTTAGGATGAACCTGCGTAGACCGGTTGCAGGGACGAGTCTTTGGGCTTGTCTTTGGGCGAACACGAGGCAGAGCTATCGAGATGTTGGCCCTGAATGTCCTTCCATCGATCACGGTCCGAGATCGATGCCTTGCAGTCGGTTGCTTCCAGCCCGTTGGGTGGCTAATAGGATTTTCAGAGACTTTTCACGGTCGAGAGTTACTCTTGAACTAAGAGAGGCGACCTAATCGCCCGATGCCACGGCAAAAATGCTGGGTAAGGAATAAACTCATGTCACTCATCTCCTCCGCCAATTCGGCGCCTTCGGATTTTGTCCAGAAGCGCCAAAAAACTCTCGCTGCCGCCAACCGGCCTTTTACGGTCGCCATAGGTCCAAACGATACTTGTTGTTTGAGCCAGAAGGGCACGAGCTGCTACTCTCGCCAGGATTTTGAAGCCCACTTGAGGGCTATGCCCAAAGTCCAGTATCATGGCCATCTCGAGGGTTGGGTTCGTCCATCAACGATTCTCGAGGAGGCCGACCGGTTGGGCCACCTTCGTCCAGCCGAGACCATCGAGGAAATGCAAGATTTGGTAGCCATGCGCCCCGACGAGAACCTCCTTGACTTTTTGAAGAAATTTGACCCGTTTCGGTTCATATTTGAAGATCGCCAGGCCATCGAGAGAATAGCCTACGAGGCGGTGGAAGATAACGCCCTGGATGGAGTTCGGTATGTAGAGCTGCGTATGAACTGCCAGAAAAACCCGGATAAACTCTCCGTCGGTGAAGTGATGGATGCGGCTCTAGAGGGAATGCATCGGGCTTCAAGAGAGTTGGGAGTCGAAGCAAATTTCATAGCTAGTATCAATCGGAGTTACGCTCCCGAAGATGCCATGG
>JBJHCR010000255.1:0-9421 GCA_050486105.1 Vulcanimicrobiota bacterium | reverse complement strand
TCCTAGAGCCTGCCGAAGGAGCTCTCCTAGTTCGTCGAAACTGGTCACAATTGGTCAATACGACATCGGCGCGAAAAATCATGCTAACGCTATCCATGTACCTTGAGAGAAGAGAAGTCCACGTTGACCATCATGGGGTAGATCATCACCCAGATCAGCACTGCCACCACGAAGTTGACGTTGGCATACTCCAGGCTGGCGATGGTTTGAAACACTCCCGGAAGAAGCGAGCCGAACAAAAGCCCCCCTCCTATGCAGAGCGCCACCCAGACCGAAAGGTAGCGCTCGAAGAAACCTAAGGGAGTCGAATCGTTGTTTGGCGATGGCTCGTGAGTCATGGGTTCAGCCTGCTCGGCAAAATTTCGATGAAGGTCTCGATCTCGTCCCGGACTCGCCGGTAGTGGGTTAAGGCTTCTTCGTCGTTGGCTGCGCCCTGGGCCAATGTCGGCGGGTCGTCAAAACCGTGGTGGAGCACTCGCCCCGGCCCAAAATAGGCCGGACAAGTCTCATGGGCGTGCCCGCAAACCGTGACCACGTGATCGAATTCCACCTCCGAGAGGGACTCCAGGGTTTTCGAATGGTGGTCAGAGATGTCGATCCCTGACTCAGCCATTGCTTTCACCGCCAGCGGATTGAGGCCTTGGGCCACCAGGCCTGCTGAATAGATGTCCAAGGAGTCGCCGTGCCTGGCTCGTGCAAAGCCCTCAGCCATCTGACTGCGGCAAGAGTTGCCGGTGCACAGGAAAAGGATTTTCTTCATTATGGTCTCTCTTTACAGCGCTGCGAAGAGCGCACGGATTCGACTCATGGTGATGGGATTAAGGCAATAGCAAACTCTTGGACCATCGATCTCGCCGATGATCACTCCGGCCTGTTTTAGGACATTCAGGTGTTGAGAGACGGTCGACTGGGCTAGGGGGAGTTCGTCGACGATATCTCCGCAGAGGCAACTGGAACGACGGGCCAAAAGGCGCACGATCTGCACCCTGGCCGGATGCCCCAAGGCCTTAGCTAGGGATGCCAACTCCTGGTCGGCCTCCGGTCCGTGGACTGGTCGGAGGTCTTCGACTCCCTCTATGGGATTTGGGCAGCATTCGTGGTTCATCGTTTTTGAACGATATAGGACTTGTAGGCAGCTGTCAAGCAAGAGCCACGGTCGGCCGACTTCGCTGATCTGGATCACCTGGTCTAGAGAGATAAGGTGGTATTGTCGGAGAGTCAGGAGATGCGGAAGGAGCGAAAAACGTATGAAGGACCCTGAGGCCCTGAGAGCCGAGCACCGAGAATGGAACCGCGAGCACGTTCATTGGCTGGAGGATCTAGACCGATGGCATAAGGAGCACCGAGAGATGCAGAGTTGCCTTAACCTTCTCATGACCAAGCTCGAAGACTCGGAGAAAGAGTTTGAAGAGCACCGTCAGGCCATGGTGGCCCACGAGCAGAAACTGGCTCGCCACGAACATCACTTACAACATCAGGATGAGGAAGACGCCTTGGACCATCAGCAGCACGATGAGGGACGTAGGCTCCATGACATTCAGCGGGAAAAGCACAAGATCATGAGTAAAAAGCACGAGGCCGTGAAGAAGGCGGTGGAGAGACTCAAGGAGTTGTTGGACTAGGGCCTTCTTGCATTTTTCTGATTTTTAGCTTAGGCTAATCCGCATGTTGGGCCATCGTTCGTCTCTGGGATTCTTGCTTGGTGCGGGTTTACTGTTCGTGCTTCTTCTGGGTGGTTGCCAAAGAGCAGCGGACCTTCAGAGCCAAGGTAAAGTCAGTGGTGAGCAGCGTTACACCATCGTCACCACGACCTCGATTATCGCGGACTCGGCCCGCCGAATTGTCGGCGATCGGGCTCAAGTCGTGGCGCTGATCGGGGAAGGTGTGGACCCTCACCTCTTCAAACCGACTCGAGCCGACGTTGCTCGGTTGATGGACGCTGATGTTATTCTTTACAATGGCCTAATGCTGGAGGGGAGAATGGGAGATGTGCTTCATCGTCTGTCCTCGGAGCGTCCAGTTTTAGCGGTGGCTGAAAAAGTGGATCCTGCTATCTTGCTCGCCGCTGGCCCAGGGGAAGAAACCTTCGACCCGCATCTCTGGATGGACATCGCTGCTTGGACTTCGGTGGTCTCGCACATGACTGAAGCCCTCTCGGAATTTGACCCTGCTGGGGAGGCTCTCTATTGGAAAAATTTCGAGGAGTATAGGCAAGAGCTTGTGGAGTTAGATTTGTACGTCCGCGAAGCCTTGAGGACCTTGCCACCCGGTGCAGCAATCTTAGTCACCGCCCATGACGCCTTTCGTTATTTCGGACGGGCCTATGAGGTGGAAGTGGTCGGAATACAGGGTCTTTCTACCGATTCGGAGGCAGGACTCGATGACTTGAACAAGTTGGTGGACCTCTTGGTGACCCGATCTATCCCGGCGGTTTTTGTAGAGACCTCAGTGGCCGACAAAAACGTGCGCGCTCTCATTGAGGGCGCCGCCTCCCGAGGGGTTCAGGTGGAGATCGGGGGAGAGCTCTATTCCGACAGTTTAGGGGCGGCGGGCACCTACGAAGGCACCTACGTAGGAATGATCGACCACAACGTCACCACGTTGGTGCGTGCCCTTGGCGGTGATGTGCCTGAGAAGGGTTATCGAGGCCGACTAAGTGGAGGGATAGATTGACTGTGGCCGATACCGGCGAACTTCCTCTCAAAGTTCAGGATTTGACGGTGGCCTACCAGCGCAAACCGGTCCTTTGGGACATTGACCTCACTCTGGAAAGAGGCCATTTGGTCGGGGTAGTGGGGCCCAACGGAGCAGGGAAAAGCACCCTGCTGAAAGCAATTTTGGGTCTGGTTCCTAGCGTCTCTGGCCAGGTGGAAATTTTTGGCAAGCCCTATGAGCAAAGCCGTCGAAGAGTAGCTTATGTGCCGCAACGAGAGTCGGTGGATTGGGATTTTCCAGTCACCGTTCTCGACGTCGTAACCATGGGATTGTACGGTCAACTCGGCTGGTTTCGCTGGGTGGGTCGCCGCGAGCGTGAGTTGGCCAAGATTGCCTTGGAGCGAGTCAGTATGCTCGACTATGCCGAGAGACAAATCAGTCAACTCAGTGGAGGGCAGCAGCAGCGAGTGTTTCTGGCACGAGCGCTGGTCCAAGAGGCTGAGCTCTACTTTATGGACGAACCCTTCGCTGGAGTGGATGCGGCCACCGAGAAGGCTATTATAGACTTGCTGTCCACACTCAGACAGGCGGGTAAGACGGTGGTGGTGGTCCATCACGATCTGCAAACCATCACGGAGTACTTCGACCATCTGATCTTGCTGAACATGCGGGTGGTGGCCGCTGGACCTACCGCTGAAGTTTTCACCGACGACAACCTGCGCAAAACCTATGGCGGCAAACTCACGGTACTCGATGCCGTGGGGCACCGTATGGGACGCTCTGGGCCTTGAGTCCTGGTTTGGACACCAGAGCATTCTTTGATTGGGACACCTGGATCCGTGTATTCAGCCTAACGGATTACAACACCCGGGTAGTGATTTTCGGGACCACTCTGCTCGGTGTGGCAAGTGGCCTCATCGGGACTTATATGCTGCTCCGCAAGCGGGCCCTCATGGCCGACGTCGTGAGCCACAGCACTTTACCGGGTATTGGCTTGGCGTTCCTGATCATGGCGGCATTCGGTGGTTCGGGGAAGTGGCTGCCGGGGCTGCTTTTGGGGGCCTTGATTTCAGGAATTTTGGGCATGCTTTGCGTCTTAGCCATCAGCTATGGCACTCCGGTCAAGGAGGATGCCGCCCTGGCGATAGTTCTCAGTGTATTCTTTGGTCTTGGAGTGGCCATCTTGGGTCTGGTGCAGAAATCCCGTCATGGTTCGGCCGCTGGACTAGAGTCCTTCGTTTTCGGCAAAACGGCCTCCATGTTGGCGGCTGACGCTTATCTGATAGGGGCTGTAGGAGCGATCTGCGTGCTGTCTTGTTTGGCCCTCAACAAGGAGTTGACGCTCCTTTGCTTTGATCGGAATTTTGCCTCCACTCAGGGTTGGCCCGTGTTGAGTCTGGACATTTTTCTCATGCTCTTGGTGGTGATCTCCACCGTTATAGGTCTGCAGGCCGTGGGCCTGATCCTAGTGATAGCTCTCTTGATCATCCCTCCCGCCGCTGCCCGCTTCTGGACCGATCGACTCAATGTCATGATCTGGATCGCTGCCGGTTTGGGTGGCTTGGGAGCCGGTTTCGGAGCGGCCTTCAGCGCTTTGGCTCCCAAGTTGCCCGCAGGTGCAGTGATCGTGGTCACCCAAGCCGGGCTGTTTGTGCTGAGTTTGCTTTTTGGACCCACTCGAGGCCTTCTGTCGCGTTGGCGAACTTTTCGTCAGGTCCGAGGTAAGACTGGGGACCAGCATTTGCTGCGTGCTTTGTATGAGAACGAGGAGCGGAGGGGCTGCGGAGCCAGGATTCAAATAGGTGAGTTGCAGGCTCTCCGTTCTTGGTCGATAAAGCGTTTGCAGATGGTCTGCAGTCGGGCCTTGAGTCGGGATTGGATCGTTTCTGATGAGAGCGGGATCGGACTAACCGAGTCTGGTCGACAAGTCGCTGTCCGAGAGGTGCGAAATCACCGGCTGTGGGAACTCTATCTCATTCACTACGCGGATGTGGCCACCAGTCAGGTCGACCGGGATGCCGACCGGGTCGAGCACATCCTTGACGCGCATCTCATAGAAGAACTCGAGAACCTCCTAAGTGATTACACTGGAGGCTCAGAGCTTCCGAGTCCTCACCCGCTTTCGGAGACTTCACCGTGAATTGGACCACTTTGGATACCCAAATTTCCGTTTTAGCGACCCTGAGTGCTCTCGTTTGCGCCTTGCCCGGCTGTTTCTTGGTGCTGCGCCGCATGAGCATGATGGGGGACGCCATTAGTCATGCCGTCCTGCCTGGCTTAGCCCTAGCCTTTCTCTTTTCGGGCAATCGCAGCAGTCTTGGAATGTTCTTGGGTGCCGCTGCTGTAGGGGTGTTGACCGCCATTCTGGTAGACGCTATTCATCGCTACGGACAGGTGGAAGAGAGCGCTTCCATGGGGGTGGTCTTCACCGCAATGTTCGCTGTGGGCTTGCTTTTGATGGTCAGGGCCGCCGATCAAGTCGACTTGGACCCCAGCTGCGTTTTGTATGGGGCTCTGGAGGTAGCGCCCCTCGATACGGTCCTAGTGCTCGGGTGGAAGATACCTCGCGTCAGCATGATTTTGACGGCTGCCTTGGTCCTGAACCTGACACTATTGCTGGCTTTCACCAAGGAGTTGGTGTTGGCAACCTTCGACCCAGGACTCGCCGAAACTCAAGGGATTTCTCCGCGCTGGGTCAATTTTGGTCTGATGGCAACGGTGGCGGTGACCGCCGTTGCGGCTTTCGAAGCTGTGGGGAGCATTCTGGTCATCGCCATGCTGGTGGTGCCGGCTGCTACCGCTCAACTTCTGACCACCCGACTTCCCGGTTTGCTGTTGGTAGCTGGTGGCGTGGCTTGCTTGTCGGCTTGGTTGGGCCACTTATTAGCCATCACTCTGCCTCCACTCTTGGGTTACGAGGACACCAGCACTGCTGGAATGATGGCGGTGGTGTCCGGGATGCTGTTTTTTCTGGCGGCTCTCTTCGCGCCAGGCAGAGGAGTCCTCAGCCGCCTGCTCTCACAAACTCGGCTTCGCTTCCGCATCAAGGGCGAAGACATACTCGGTTTTCTCTATCGCTGTCGCGAGCTAGGGGAACCGGCCTTGGCTGGAGAGGAGCAACGAATCGAAAAATTGCTCCTCTTGGCACCGTGGGAACGAGGTTTGGTGATGTGGCGGTTGCAGACCTTGGGCTTGGTGATGCGAACTGAGGGCCACTGGGTCCTCACCGAGCCCGGTGCTGAACGAGCCCGTCATCTGGTCCGCTCCCACCGAATTTGGGAAATGTATCTTCACCAAGAGTTGAGAACCCCGTTGGAGCGAGTGCATCAGACCGCTCATCTCCTGGAACATTCCACCAAGCGCGAGCACAGGGAGCAACTCGAGCGGGAGTTGGGACATCCTGAGGTCGACCCTCACGGTCGCATGATTCCCCCGGAATAAGGGCTCGAAGGGACCGACTTTCCCGAACCCGAAGAGACCTTCCAGGAGCCCCCTGTGAGATTATTCGCATGACCCAGACCCCGCCACGTCGATTTGTCGTCGAAGGACTGACCTTGAGCCCGGCTATGGAGGATTATCTCAAGGCCATTTTTAGTTTGGGGCGGGATGGGGGAGCGGTGTCGACCCAGAGCTTGGCAGACCGCATGAGTGTCTCTCCAGCCTCGGTGACCAAGATGTTGAAGCGTCTCTCGGACTGTCGTCTGGTAGAATACGAGCGCTATCAAGGAGTAACTCTGACCGAACCAGGTCGTCGGGTGGCAGCAGAGATCTTGAGACACCACCGCCTGTTGGAATTGTATCTGACCCAAGCCTTAGGGTTTTCTTGGGATGAGGTGCACGATGAAGCCGAGCGCTTGGAACACTTCATTTCTGAGAAGCTCGAGGCTCGGATCGCCGAAGTCTTAGGCAACCCAGTCTTTGACCCTCACGGGGCCCCGATCCCCACCCTAGACGGAGATTTCCCCCCTAGACTTTGTCAGAATCTCACCGAACAGGAGCTTTACTTGCCGTATGAGGTCACTCAGGTGAGTGACTCTAGCCCTGAGGACCTTAAGACCTTAGGTCAGCATAACGTGGTACCGGGTATGACCGTGAGTCTTTTGGGCAGACCTCCCCAAGGCTTGTATCACCTCAAAGTGGGTCGAGCGGAATGTCTAGTTCCCCGTCAGCTGTGTGCCAAAGTGCGTACCAAACCTGCCGAACGTGTGAGCTTCTCTGCTGACCAGATGGAGGTCGGAGAGGACGCCACCATACTAAGACTGCGAGGTGAGAGTCGCCGAGAATTGATTCGCCAGGGCTTAGTAGAGCAGCACGTGTTGAGCTTGGACGGTCGAGGGTACCGGATGGACCAGCTACCGATCGAGCTCAATCAAGAACTGGCTCGCTCAGTGATCGTAGTTGCGGAACGAGATTCCTAAAGTCCGTGAAAGCCCAACTTATGAATGAGTTGAGGCAGCGGCCCTTGTTGAATCGGCAGGGTCGCAGGGGTAGCCAACATTATAGCAGCAGAAGCAACGGCTAAACCGCCCCCCGCTAGTGAGACCCAGGCAGCCTGGTCCATCCCTTGCTGCTGCACGCGATGGGATGTGAAGCTGTTGGCTACGCCATTCAAGAAAATGCCACTGGCGGCCAATAAAGGGCGTCCGGACAAAGT
Source organism: Vulcanimicrobiota bacterium (assembly GCA_050486105.1). GTDB lineage: Bacteria > Vulcanimicrobiota > Xenobia > Xenobiales > JADMJV01 > JAEXNA01. The sequence continues at coordinate 2,112 of JBJHCR010000255.1, read as the reverse complement.
TCCGATCAGGGCTGTGGCTCCTGCGGCCACCGAACACGCGGCACTGACCCAGCCGTCCTTGGGCTCTGCCGACACCGACCAAGAAGGTTCCTCAGTCTTGGCCTTCTCGATTCGGAGGCTAGGTTCGGGCTGAGCGTTCAGTCGTGATCCTGAAGTCAAGATGTTCATAGAGGCACCCTAGCCCCACAGCGTCAAAAGAGTGTCAAAGCATCAGACATTAAAGCGGAAATGCATGATGTCCCCGTCTTTGACCACGTACTCCTTGCCCTCAAGGCGGAGTACGCCCTCCTCTTTGGCACCCTTCTCGCCGCCCAGGCGGACATAGTCGTCATAGGCGGTGACTTCAGCTCGGATGAAGCCTCGCTCAAAATCCGAATGGATTATACCGGCGCATTGTGGAGCGCGCATACCTTCTTTGAAGGGCCAGGCTCGGATCTCTTTTTCACCAGCGGTGAAATAGGTTTTCAATCCAAGCAGCGAAAAGGCGGCTCGGATCAGCTGATCTACTCCAGAATCTTGAACCCCTAGGCTCTGAAGATAATCCTTCTTTTCCCCTTCGTCATCCAGGCTCTGGAGTTCAGCTTCGATCTGGGCTGAAATGGCAACGATTGGACGGTCTTCAGAAGCGGCAAGTTGAGCCAAGGCTCGAAAGTGAGGATTTTGGTCAGGGTCGGCAAGATCTTCCTCGGACACATTGGCCACATAGAGCGTGGGCTTGGTGCACAGGAGTCCTGAGCGCTTCAGGAGTTTGCGCTCCTCTTCGGAAAGCTCTCCAAGCTTAACAGGCTGTCCCTGTTCAATGGTAGGCAGGAGCTTTTCTAAGAGCTCTTTTTCAGCGATGCCTTCCAAATCTCGAGCCATCACTGCCTTCTTGAGCCGGGGCAAGCGTTTTTCTATAGAGGCGGCATCCGAGAGGCACAGCTCGATCATGATGGTATCAACATCTCTGATGGGATCCACCGAGCCTTCGACATGTTGGATGTTCTCGTCTTCGAAGCAACGAACAACGTGGACGATGGCGTCCACCTCCCTGATGTTGGCCAGAAACTGGTTGCCTAGCCCCTCGCCTTTAGAGGCCCCTTTCACCAGCCCTGCGATGTCCACAAATTCGAAAACAGCAGGGATCACCTTTTGAGTTTTGACGATCTCATTGAGGACCCAAAGACGGGGGTCGTTGACCTTGACCACTCCGGTGTTCGGCTCTATGGTGCAGAACGGATAGTTGGCGCTCTCGGCGGCAAAAGAAGAAGTCAAGGCGTTGAAGAGGGTGGACTTGCCCACGTTGGGGAGACCCACGATACCAGCTTTTAACATGGCGCGGCGATTCCCAGCCTGTTTTGGTTCTCCTGCCGGCAGAGACTTCAATCTCTCGTGAAGGAAGTAATTGTAGTCAGTTCGGAGAAGGAAAGCTGCGATGAAAAGGTCTGACTCCCCCCTCTATTCCAATATTTGCTTGTTTTTCTTAGTGTTGTGTCAGGTGCTCATTGGGAGTTCGGTCCGGGCTGAACCAGGAGCCCACCTGGAAGAGACCTCGACAATTGCTCAAGAGGCGGCCCCTAGACCTCCCCACGACCTCACCAATCTGAACGCCTTTAGTTTGGACATGTACAAGAAGGTCGCCCATGAGCAAAAAGGCAACCTGGCGGTCAGCCCTCTGGGATCTTATGTCTTGCTTGCATTCTTGCAGGCTGGTGCCGGGCCGGAGACCCAAGTTGAGATTGCTAAAGTGCTGAGGTCTCCCCAGCAGAGTCTCCCTAAGCTTAAGCCATTGTTTACTAGCCTGAATGCTTTGCCTTCCCTTTCAGTGGCTCAGAAGATCTACCTCGATGAAACCGCAGACCTCCTGCCAAGCTACCTAAACCGAGTCGCTCCCTATGTCGCTGAGCCAGCCGAGAAAGTGTCTTTTTCCCGAGAGGTGAAAAAGGCACAGGAGACCATCAATGCTTGGGTTGAAGCCCAGACTCGTGGACTGATCAAGAATTTCTTGCAAAATCTTAATTCAAACACCGTGGCAGTTCTGGTTTCTGTGCTTCACTTTAAGGGCCAGTGGAAAACTGAGTTTGACCCGAAGGACACCGCCCCAAGTGAGTTCAGCTTGAGCGACGGTACGAC
>JBJHCR010000254.1:6791-9440 GCA_050486105.1 Vulcanimicrobiota bacterium | reverse complement strand
GGCCTACCCACGCATGCGGGGGTTCCGGGCGGTTGGGTGGGTGGCCCCGGCGCCTCCGCACTCGAAACTAGGAAGTTATTCCTCGCCAGCTCCTAAGCGAACACCGAGCTGTACCTTGTCTTTTCCCACTATAGCTCGAGACCACACCGTTACGCCGGTGACGATTACTGCTGCAGGCTGCTCGGAAGCTTTTTCATAGGACACTTGAAGGCGAAGTCGACACCCTTCGGCGACGCCTTGAGAGGCCAGCAATCGAAGCCCCCTTTCAGAAACGTCCACAGTCTCGGCGAGAAACCCCGGAAGGTCAGGAGAACGCACCGAAAGGGCTGCAGAATACCTACGCTCACATCGACGTGCTGAGGGAGCAGCGGATCCACTCTCTAGATTCTTCTCTCTGAGTGCCGTTCGGAGTTCATCCACCAGGTTATCCGAGGAACAAATCTTGACCCAGATCGTGCCATCATCCTCTCGCCGGTAGGGGACCACTTGCGCCCTCCACCGAATCCGGCCGATAGTCATCTGACAAGGTTGCGCTTTTTGAGAAAAAGGACGAGCGGTCTTTAGGCGCACCAGTCCATGGTTGGTTTCCAAAACCTCTGCCCGAGTAGTACCAAACAATGAAAACATAACCCACCTCCCAATAGTCTGTTCTTCCTACCAGATACGGGAAAAACTGTCAAGAAGAAGCGGGTGCTGGGGGGATCATGGTCAGGCAGTGGCAGGCGCCTTGGTGGTCAAAAACCTCCAAGAAAGTATATCCAGGCCTCAAAAGCTCTCTCAAGAGCGCTCGCCTTAAAAATATCCCTTTTTTCGGATCACCAGCGGAAAGGCCGATTTCTTAAACTGGGTGAAACCCTTCAGTGCAAAAGGGTAGAGCTTGCTGTCCCAAGCCCGCCGCACGGGAAAATAACGCAAACCCACATCGCGTTGAGTCAAGGTCCAAAGACTCTCTTTGGACGGACCGACCTGGGGTTCGTGGTACACCAAATCACAATCTGAACCGCCCTTGATAGCGTCCCTGACGGCATCGATAAGGGGCCGCTCAGAAGACAAGACCTTCACTTCACAGCGATAATGGTTTCGCAACCGCATCGCTAAATCATCGTAGAGTTCGTCCCGAAAACCCTCCGCCAAAGGAGCGGGAGCAAACAAGGGTTCCGTAGTACTCGGTCGGTGAAGCAAGCAAAGTTCGGGATTGAGTTCGGAAAGGGGCCCGATCTCTGGAGCCAAGTCGTCGGCCGTAACCAAAAGAACATGGCGCTTTGAGAGCTGCTCTGATGGCTTCTCAGGGAAAGGAACAATCGGCTGACAACTGTGAGAAGTGGGTCCGAGCACCGGTTGGGGAGACTCGGACAAGGGGGCAAAATCTCGAAAGCGTCCAAGGGTAAATTTTTCTATGTTGCTCGCCCTAGCTATATAGTGCTTGCCCACAGTGTGGAGCCCGGCTACCCAGCGCCAAGACAAAGTATTTGAGGCCGGATCGCTGTCTAGCAGGTGCCGGAAAAAATGAGCAGCCCCTAAGGTCCAAGGAAGGCTGAGAGTGAAGAGCCAAATCGAAGCGAACCACATCCGAGCGTGATTATGGAGAGTCCCAGTCTCCAAGAGTTCCGCGTTCCACGCATCAAAAGGCTCAATCCCAGTTTCTCCCCTGAGGGCCCTTTGATAGGTGTCGCTATCTTTCCAGCGGAGGGCATCTTCAACTGCCGAACGTTTCCAATTGAGCCAAACCTGAGGCCGAGCTTCCAGCCATCCCTTCCAGTACGTTCGCCAGAGGACTTCCTCAACGAACTTCTCCACTTCACCAGGTTTGTGCTGACGGTAAACGGCTTGCACCGCCTCCTGTTCAAGCAGGATCCGATGACGAATATAGGGGGACAGTCCTGAGACGTTGCGCCGGTCGTTTGGTCCTAAATCGTAATTTCTCTTGGCCGTGTAGTGAGAATCGGCTCTGGGAACAAATTCGTCCAGTCTGGCAAGAGCCGCTTCCCTACTACCATTCAAACGGTTTGGATTCAATCGTCCGGATGGCGTTCGGGCAAGAGTTCGCCTCGTCGTAAAGCCCGGAGCCGGTTGAAAGCACGTTCAACCTTTTCGGCTTTCTCTCTCAGTCGCAGTCCCCGACGTCTCTCAAAGGGACGGGTGTGAGTTTCAGCCTGAAGTTCACTCAAGGCCACACGGGCAGTCAAGACGGCGTCCGCCAGAAGCTCGACTTCTAGCTTTTCTTCAAGCTCGAGGGCTTCAGCCCAAATCTTTCCGGCATCCAACTTTTCTCCATTGATCAGGCTAAGCGGGCCGTTGGCCGTAGTCTTCGCAGGATTCCTTGGCTGCTTTTGAGATTCGGCTAGTCGTGGAGCCTTTTTTGACCGAGTTTTACTTTTCTTGACCTGAGCCATAGCTTTTCTCACCGCTTTGCTATCAACTTTTTGAAACGCCCCTGTTTTGTTCTCGCTCTACGACGCCCAAGACTTAAGCCCCTTTTTCTCGGGTGCTCGAACGAAGCTCAAAAGGTGTTCGTCCGGAAGTCTGCCACGCCCAAGAATGCAGAGTTCCTCGGCTGAATGCTTCACAGCTTGTCTAGGAGAATTGTGCCCATTCCTAGCAAAAGCAGAAATCCAATCCAGTCGGTGAAGGTCGTGAGCCATACAGTAG
>JBJHCR010000254.1:0-6781 GCA_050486105.1 Vulcanimicrobiota bacterium | reverse complement strand
ATACAGTAGAAGCCAGGGCCGGGTCGACCTTGATAGCCTTAAGTCCCAAAGGAATGAGAGTTCCGGCCATACCGGCGCAAAGAATATTCAACAGCATGGCCAAGAAGACGATCGCTGCCATCCACAGGTTTTTGGTGAGCAAGAAGGCCAATCCCCCGGTCAAGACTCCTGCTAAACAACCATACAAGAGTCCAAACCAGAGTTCCTTGGAAACGAGATAGCTGACATCTCTCTTGTAAATTTCTCCCAAGGCAAGTCCACGCACCACCAGAGTTGCGGTTTGGCACCCAGTGTTTCCGCCGTGTCCTGCGATGATGGGCATAAAGGCCGCTAAGATGGCCACCTGGGCCAGGGTTCCTTCAAACATGCTCACCAAAAAGGCCGAGAAGAACCCGATTGTCAGGTTGATCAGCAACCATGGAGAACGTCGACTGAGCGTCTCGCGCAGATCTGAGAGCGCATTGGATTCGGCATTGAGACCGGCTTGGAGGTAGATGTCCTCTGTAGCCTCTTCAACCTGCACATCCAGGACGTCGTCGGCAGTGAGGATTCCGAGGAGGGTACCCTCAGAGTCCACTACCGGGAGAGCCAGCAGGTCATAGTGACGGAGTCGTTCGGCAGCAGCCTCTTGGTCCATCTGCACGTCCACCGAAATCACATCAGCTACTTGGATCTCGGCCAAGAGAGTGTTGGGCTCCGCAGTGATCAAGCGCCTCAGGTCTATCACCCCACACAGACGCCCGGACTCATCCACGGTGTAGAGATAGAAGGGGTGCTCGGCATCAGGAGAGAGTTTCCTGAGGTAAGCCAGAGATTGAGCCACCGTCCAGGACTTCTGCAACGGCAGAATCTCTCTGGACATCCAGCGCCCGACAGAGTCCTCTGGGAATGCTAAAATGTCGGTGATCGACGACGACACCGGGTCATCCAGCAGACCTAGGATCTCGTGCACCCTATGCTCCGGCATCTCCTCCACCAAATCGGCAGCGAGATCTTCGTCCACCAAAACCAGAAGTTTTGAAAGCGTCTCAGGGTCGCTTGACATGGCAAGCTCGAATCGAGCTTCCTGATTGAAGAAGGCCAGGAGTTCGGCTAAGTCTTCAAGGCTGTAGTGGCCCAAAAGGGCATTTCTCTGCTCTGTTTTGAGCTCTTCGAGGAAGTCTGCTTGGTCTGCCGGATGAAGAGCTTGCAGTTTCGCGGCAAGCTCATCTACGGGATCCTCTGAAACCGCCGGCAGGAGTTCCTCAAGCAACCTCTCCCGGCGATCGACCTCCTCTTGGGGGCTGGAAGTATAAGAAGAAACACTCAAGCTCTGTCACCTGTCCTCTCGCTAAATCGCTGGGACGGCGGTTCTCTCAAAGCTGGAGAAGGCCTCTCTTGGAGGCGACAAGAGCGTTTTCTATGTCCTCAGTCATCCCTTGATCTGGAGAAGTCTCACGACCATATGAAGAGTTCTCCCAGCAAGTGGGTGATTAAAGTCGATGGTGGTCAGTTGCTCGCTGACATCCACCACGATTCCCCGATGCTCGGCTCCTTGGGAATCCTGAACAGTGATAGCCCGACCAACCTCTCTGTACTCTTCGGGGATCTCAGAGTTTTCCAGCTTTTGTATTGCCTCGGGATTGCTCTCACCAAACGCTTCCTGTGGAGACAAGACGATCTCTTGAGTCTCCCCGGGTTGCATGCCAATCAATTTTGACTCTACCGCCAGAAACATTTGGCCTTGACCCAACTGAAAGGTGACCGGTTCTCCACTTTCGGTGCCGGCGACCACCGTTTCATCGCTCAACTTGAGCACATATTCCAAGGTTACCACGCTGTCGCTCTCAACTTGCCCTTGCTCCTGGGCTCCGATTGATGCAGTCAACAGCACCAAGCCAAGGGTCCAATAAACTACCGATTTGAACTGATTCATAGAAACTCCTTAATGGTCCGGAATTCTCAACGAGACCGAACCTGCCACTCTCTGGCCTTGAAGGTTGTCTTTGAGAATCCTCCTTCACCACAACTCGAAGATGTTTTTTTCTTAAAGCTAAGGGAGGAGGGTTAGAGGTTTGCGAATTCCTTTTGTGTGCACCGAATAGTAACACTGGTCTCTCAGGGAACCGAGAGCTTGGAACATCACACCGGTTGGGAACCGCCTGGAGGAAGTGGGGTTTACCGCAGACGTCTCCTATTGTGGAGAAATTTTACCAATCGGAGGAGACGCTGCAAGATTCTCCTAGTTTTAGACGGACAAGCCTTTTTTGCCTTTGGTCAACCGGAGTCTCGCCAACATTGGCGAGCCGAAGAACGACTCAAGAAGTGCTCTTCTCCCTTGGTGGTGTGTGCCATCCCCGCTAGTCAAAAGCGCTACGAAGAGTACGTTGGTTGGAGTCTGGAACCTGGTCATTACAGCCCATCCGGTGCACGCCATGCCCAGTTTTTGGTGGAAGCGGTGCTCCCCTATCTCACCACCTATTTTCCAAGAGCGGAACTGTCTGGCCTCATAGGGTCATCCGCCGGAGGTGTGGCAGCCCTCTATGCTGGTTGGAGTAACCCATCCGTTTACCCGGCATTAGCCTGCCTCTCGGCCGGTCGCCACTACTTCCGCGAATTATTGAATCGCTTCGAAGGCCTTCCAGCCCCTCGAGTCTACCTAAGCTGCGGAGATCGCGGAATGGACCGGGGCTTTGTCCAGGAGAACAAATTCTTCGCCAACAGACTCAAGGCCAGAGGCTGCGAAGTTACCCTCCACCTCCATCAAGGGGAGCATTGCGAAACGGTCTGGGGACGCCGAATACCGTCTCTATTGAACCATTTTCTCTAGAGCCGGGACTGCTTTGACTCTCAGTCAGAGTCCTGTAAGGAATTTAGGCGGTCCCGAAGCTCGTTGTAGGTCTGAAATCCGAAAAAGCTGTCAAGTCGCTTACCAGTCCGATTCAAGACCACGAAGAACGGTATCTTGTCGCCTTGAAAGTAGCGATGATAGTCCCGATACGCCGGAGCCGAACGCTCGTCGATATCGATATAGACCAATCGTAGGCTTCGAGACTGTTCCAGCTCAGAAATGGTCCCTCTCATGGCCTGACAGGCCGGACACCAGGAGGCGTGGAAATACAGCAGGGTCAAGTCTCCGCCCCATCGCTCGATGGTGCCTGCTTGCCCGGTTGTTGACCGATACAGGTCCAGAACGCCGAGCTCTGGGCTGTGGACGCTTCGAACCAATCGCTCCGGAAGATCCTTTAACGACACCCAGACTCGTTGACCATCCTCCCTGGTTTCCACCGGCACTCCTCCGAAAAGCCACCCGTTTTCGTCCTGGGCAATACGATACTTGAGCGCGAGTGCCAAGGAGTGAAGATCAAACTGGAAATCTCCATCAACTCTACGAACTTGCCCTTCAAAGGGCTCGTTTCCGACGAAAACTGTGATCGCCCAGGCAGGAGACCCTAGGCAAACGATGGCTAGAAGGATGGCGCCAAAGGTGGCAGTGAAGCGTTTGGTCATGGATGCTTCTTCGGACAGGGAAACAAGGCTCCCTCTGCTCGACCGCTCATTGCCCGTGTTCTCCAAGTTTGAACGCCAATCTGCCGGCGATGCCTGCCAACTCAGCATGGTCAACTGTTCGGGCGGCCCTGGCAAAACTCAGTTCGGACTCTCCGCTCACCGGCACGAGATGAAGATGGGTGTGAGGAACCTCAAAGCCAGCCACGATGACCCCTATGCGCTCAGGCGAAAAGAGATCCATCTGGGCTTTACCCACTTTCTGGGCGACCACCATCAAGTGGCACACCAGCTCCGGTTCAAGGTCGATCCAGTGGGAAACCTCCTTCACCGGAACGACGAGGGTATGACCTGGATTAATTGGATTGATCGAAAGAAAGGCAACCGCTCTCTCGTCCCTGTATACGAAGTGCCCTGGAAGGTCTCCGCTCATGATTTTCGTAAAGACTGAAGCCATGAGCGGCAACTTCCCAACCCCAGTGGGCAAAACCTCCCATTCAATTTTGACTCTGCTCTTCGCCCACCCGGGGAGGGCACAACACAACTTCAGCTCACGAAAGGTCTAAGGGATGCCTGAACTTCCTGAAGTGGAAACAGTGAAGAGAAGCCTGGAGCCCCATCTCCCCGGCCGTAGGGTCCTTTCGATGGTAGCACGGGATTGCCGAATCTTCCGCAGCCAGTGCACGAAAAAACTGGAAACGGAACTCCGAGGACAGCGTTTCGGCCCTTTGACTCGACACGGGAAATGGCTCTTCCTCACCTTGGGAGAGGGAGTGCTTTGTGTCCACCTTGGAATGACCGGGCAACTCACGGTGCGCCTCCCCGATAGAGAGGACACTCCTTTCATAAGGCACCTCAAAACCGGATTGGAGCGGACTCTTCAGCATCCTCCAGATCAGCACACCCACCTTCAGTTTTCGTTGAGCGACGGAACGTCCTTACTCTACCGCGACGTTCGAAAATTTGGACGAGTGCAATGGTTTGCAGGATTGAGTCCGATGGAAGCGGCGGGAAGGTTCTCCCTGGGGGTGGATCCGCTTTCAAGTCAGTTCACCGAAAGTTACCTCCTCGACGGGCTAAGAGTCCGAAAAAGGGCCCTCAAAGCGTCATTATTGGATCAGCAATTCCTGGCCGGCTTGGGTAACATTTACGTCGATGAAGCCTTATTCATGGCCAGACTTCGACCTGGACGTGGGGCCTATCGAGTAGGCAAACTTGAGAGCCAGCGCCTAAGACACGCCATCGTTGCGGTCTTGAACAAAGGGATCGAAGCTGGAGGTACGACCTTGAGAGACTTCGTAAACGGCCAAGGCCAAAGTGGCTACAACCAAGAGGGGTTGATGGTTTATGGCCGCTATGGAGAGCCCTGCCCGGGATGCGCCGCCACCCTACGCCGCGGCACCTACGGAGGTCGAACGACCACCTGGTGTCCCATATGCCAGCGTTAGGCTTACTTTTCGCACTTTTTTTCGGACGATGGGTTCTCGAGGTTTGATTGGCGGACTACGTATGGTCTCCGACTCGATTTTGCCATAGAAGCTCATATAAAGGTGAGGGCGTTACGAAGTGCCACACCCGTCACTCACCCTGCAGGCGGGTACCCGTCCTCGACCTTCAAAAACTTAAGGCGATCGCCATAAATTTAGGCCCAAAAGACCGGTTTGAGATTCTCCCTCCGCCGACACAATAGGGTGGGCAAAGCGAACTCCTCGACAGACCGCCTCCACCGTAAACCGGGTCATCGCAGACACGCCCTAGGAGGCTAACTCGGAAACATCGTTCGAAGTTCGCTTGCCCTTCAGATTTTTCAAAAGCTTTTGCCCGCAGTTCACAAGCTTGTCACGATCCCCGGCGCTGCATCCCCTATTATGTCCATGATGTGGAACCGACTACCACCCGGAGTAACCTCTGGGCGGGGTTTGAAAGCTATTCGCAGACAGTGAACAAGGGAGACCGTGGCATGAATATCCATAACGCAGGTATGGTCGCTGGATTGGAACCGATCTTCGGATTGTCCAATCTTCAGGGCCTTCTACTATATTCTCAGGAGCGCGCAGACAAGTAGCTCATTGATTCTCCGTGGTGAGCGACGGAGGCCCTGTTTTGGAGACTGCTCAGAGCAGAGTTCCCAAGACAGGCATAGATCTAGAAACTTGGCTCTTCCTGTGCCGTTGATGGACCAGGAAAGTCGTGAATAACATTCAAGACATTCTTCTACGGAGGAATGTCTTGTCTGCTTTAGAGTCTGAAAAATCTCACCCGGAACGAAAACGTCCCGCAGTCCGCTCAAAGTTTCACGATCTGGATCTCAAGAACTGGAAAGATTATCCAGAGCTGATCACCGACAGTCTATGGTCCCTGGGTGCTCGAAGCCGAAGTAGTGTGCACCGAGGCGATTACCACGGCAACTTCGTGCCCCAGATACCTGAACAGGTCCTTCGGCGCTTCACCAAAGCCGGTGACATTGTTCTCGACCTTTTCTGTGGAATGGGCACAACCCTGATCGAATGCCGCAGACTCGGGCGCCACGGACTTGGGGTTGAGTTGCAACGGGAAGTCTGTCGGGCCGCCAACGAACGAGTAGCTGAGGCCGACAACCCCCAGGAAGTTACCACCAAAGTCTTATGCGGAGATTCGAGTTCCCAAGGCATTCTCGATCCTTTGCGCAAGGAACTGAGCAGCCTGGGGCGGGACTCAGTAGACCACGTGCTTCTTCATCCGCCTTACTGGGATATCATTTCCTTCACCGGAGGCGAAGATGACCGCGACCTGTCTTCCCATTCGGACTTGGAGAGCTTTCTGGAAGGCTTTGAACAGGTGGTGCAGCGTGGAGTCGAACTCCTTGAGCGCGGGAAATTCTTGACCCTGGTCATCGGAGACAAGTATTCGTCCGGTGAGTGGATTCCCTTGGGTTTTGAGTGCATGGAAGTGGCCCGATCCTGCGGCCTAAACTTGCGCGCCATCAATATCAAGGACATCCAGGGGAACGAGAAAGGCAAGGGGAAATCCAACAATCTCTGGCGTTATCGGGCTTTGAGAAACGGGCTCTACGTCTTCAAGCATGAATACGTGATGCTCTTTCGTAAGCCTTAAGGCTTGCGGGCCAAAACCGTGATCTCTCGTCTGTTGAAGTACAATTGACGAGCCTTGAGAATCTCGAAGCCAGCTTCGAGACGAGCTAGCGCACGGGTGGCCAGCCCGTAAGCCTGGGCTCCACGACATAGCTTTAGAGTCAGCAAAAGAAGGCCCCCAGACTTGAGTACTTGGCGGTTTCGCACTAGGATATCGGAAACCA
>JBJHCR010000253.1:1498-9571 GCA_050486105.1 Vulcanimicrobiota bacterium | reverse complement strand
GACAGGCTGAGAGCAGCGCACTGACCGGCGGGGAAGAGTTCGAGTGCGCAGGGGGAAGCCAAAAATGGAGTGGGAAAAGCGCTGTCTTCAAAAGCAGACCGCATGCCATGAAGGAAAACGCAACCGTGCTCAGGCCCGAGGGGACGACCTCCATGCCCAAGCTGAGATAATCCAATTTGCCATAACCTGCGTAAAGTAGAGCTACCCCCATGAGGTAGCAAAGTGACCCCATAAAAGCCGCCAGTAGGTACCGCATAGCAGCGGTGAGTGCCGGAAGCTTTCCGGTGAGAGTTATCAAAGCCACCCCAGTGAGCCCTATGAGCTCGAACATCACATAGATATTAAACAGATCCCCCGACAGGAAAAGCCCGTTCAGGCCGGCCCAAGCCAACATGAAGAGAGGCCAGAATAGCTCGTTCTCATGGGAACTGCTGACTCCGTTAGAGGGGTGAAAATAGCCCAAGGAGTACCAACCCACCAGAAGTCCAATCACAGAGGTCATGGCCAGCATGAACACAGCCAGGCCATCGATATTCAAACTGATTCCCAGGGGAGGGGTCCAACCCCCTAGAGCGATCTCGTAGCCCCCCCTACTGAGCAACTCCTGGCGCAGGTTGATAGCTGAGGTCAGGGTTCCCAAACTCACCACCAACCAAGTCACTCCCCGGATCTTCGAACCAAAGAGCCAGGACAGAGCTGCTCCCAAAAGAGGGAGCAAAACGGACAATTCCGCACTCATGCTTAGGGACGGTCCTCAGGCAGAGTCCAGGCTCCGGTGCGAAGTGCAATCTGCCGGGCCAAACCCAGGGCGAAGGCCGAAATGGCCATGGCTACCACGATTCCTGTCAACACCATGGCATGGGGGACCGGGTCGGGAATGTTGGCCTCAGCCCCTCTTGCCACGCTGACTAGCACTAAAAAGACTCCCACTCCCGTCACATTCAGGGCCAGGATCTTCCTCACCAAATGGGTGGTAGCAATGGCGCCGAACAGACCCAAGAAAAACAAGAGAACTCCTGTTATGAGGTAGATACTGGCTGTCATCAAGGCTCCTCTTCCGCCATCTCTCGGTGTACCCAAGTCGCTGCTCGCTCTTGAGTGTGCGCTTGCAGACCAGCGAGGAGACAGGGCAAGGACAAACCGATGGAGAGCGCCGCGAAAAACTCCACCGCCAGGATGACCCCTCCGGCCCAAGCCGGATCGAATTGACCCATCTCTCTACCGAGGCTGAGGGTTCCCAACGCTGCCAAGGCAAAGGCGAGAAATCCCAAGAGGATCCCGAGTTTCAAGAGGTCCAGTCGCTTGAACACCAGTTCCGCCCGCCCGGTTAGGGCCAGGAGAACCAGGCCTGCTCCGAGAACCACACCGGACTGGAAGGCTCCACCAGAGGACGACTTGCCAAGCCACAAGAGATAGCCCGAACACAGGACGGTTAGGGGAAGCAGCAAGCTCACCAGCCAGCCCAGCATAGGGCTGGCCCGATAGGAACTCAGGCCAGAGCGAAAATCTCCACTCCCACGAACCGCCAAACAGGCCAGAATCCCAGCCCAGAGAACCGCCAGCTCAAGCCAGGTGTCGTAGAATCGAAAGTTGAGCAAAACCGCAGTCACCGGGTGCTGGACTCCCGAATTTTCCAGGTTGTTCCGAACCTGTTGCTGAAGGCCGCCGGTCCCTTGCCATTCCCCTAAGAGCACCACGATAGTTGTTGAGGCACAGGCCAAGCACCCGAAACCGAGAACAGCCTTTTGGACGGCCTTCAAGAACTCTTGTCCTCTATAGATTTTACCCTCCTCCGCGCCCCACGAAAACCGACCGTGTCGAGGAGAAAAACGCCCATGAGTCCAGCTCCGATTGCTGCCTCGGCCAAAGCGACATCAGGGGCCTCAAGCCTAACCCAGGCCAGGGCCACCACTAAACCAAAGGTGACAAAAAGCAACACCGACTGAAATAGGTCCCTGGCTAACAAAATCCCAACCGCTAAGCCCAGCATCAAAAGCGCAAGTACCATATCCAGAATCATCTGCTCTTCTCCCGCTTAGCTCGCAACTCATTTTGGCCAATCAGGTAGCAGGAGGAAGAACTTGCCAACAGAGCCAGCAACCAAATGAAGACCAATCTTCCCACCTCCAGAACATGGCTACACTGCAGCATTAGACCGAACACCACAAAGCCGAGGCCGACATTATCGGCTTTGGTTAGAGCGTGCAAGCGCGATAGGGAATCTTGGAACCGAAGGATCCCAAGACTGCCAGCGACAAAAAAAACTAACCCAGCCGAGACTAGACCTATGGTGAACACATTGAGCCAGTGAGTCATCCGCTTTCGCCCCTGGATTGAGACGAAACTCTGCGATTGTAGGTCACCGTGATCATGACTGCCAACAGAGCGAGCACTAAGGCGATGTTTTCCAGGCTAGGTTGCTGCGTGGAGCGAGAGAGCAGCAGGAGGACTGCGACTCCCGTGGATCCAAAAAGTTGCACCACCAACATGCGGTCGCTACGTCCAGGACCTAAACCAATGCGGATCAGACCCAGCAGAAGAGTCAACACCAGAAACAGAGCACAAGCAAAGTAGAAACCGACCATACCGTGGCCTTCCGACTCCGGGAAAAGGGGTCCTCCTTGAACTCTGACCGGACATACTAGAAGACTCTCATCAGGTCTTCACCAATCGTCAGAAAAGAATAGCAAAACCGCCACTACAGTGCGAACATCCTGGCCGCCCATCATCCCTTCAGCTCGTCCCCAAAGGGTCCCCTTCTTCCTGATGGTGCCGTCAGACTCAATGCGCCCTTCTAAGCTGCCATGAATTCGAATGGTCCCGTCGTTCTCAACCCGCGCATAGAGAGAACCCGCCTTGCGAATGGTGCCATCGGAGTCAATGCGACCAACCATGGAGCCGCCCTGCCTGATGGTCCCGTCCGAATCGACCCTTCCAACAAGGCTGCCGCGGACTCTCAGATAACCAGCAGAATCCAGCGAGGCCCAAGGAGAGCCCCCCACCCGGATAAGGAGGTCAGCTAGGGCAGGCACGGACAGCAACACAATAAGTCCGACGGTTCCCAGTATTCTCATCGGTGGCATATCATTCTATCCTTCCCAAATGTGGACACAGGAACCTTCCCTGGTGTCGAGATGAACTGTAGGGCCTCTTTCAGGTCAAGTTAACAGACTCGTCCCAAAGTGGTTACATTGGGACCGAACCTTGTTCGGTGGGTCTCAGAGTACCATAAACGCGGAGGCCCATAAGGTTGCGATCGCATCATCTCAAATTCGCCATTGAAAAGCTCGGCCGGGGGATCGTGCTTTCCCCCAAGCAGCAAGTTCCATCGCCTTGGCGAGGCCTCGATCGCCTGGTTATCGACGAAGGGTCTGTCATTCAGCCCTCCCCGACTCTAGAAAAGCTGCATAAGTCTTGGCTTCATAGAAGGCCAGTGATCGTCGAGCTCAAAATCGACAAGAACTGGCTGAAAACTCCTGAAGCCTACCTCGGCGAAGCTTACAGTCTGAGCTACGATTTTGAGTTCAGACGAGAACGGATTCATTTTCTCATCTGGGCCAACAGCTATGATGCAACCCTGGGGCTGCCGATCTGGTGGTACCGCCGTCTGGCCCTCCGTGGAGGTTGCCAGCCACATCCTGAGGCCGAAGTCGATTTGGACGGTCCCATCTGGTGTGATGGTGGTCCCAGAGGAGACCTCAGATTCCCGGTCCTCCATAGAGAATCCATCTTGAGAGGAACTTTCACCCTGACCCGACCACTCGAAGTTCCTGCGGGTGCTCTGTCCCAAGAGCAGGTTCGAGCCACCGCTCACACCGTGGGAGCAGCAACGGTGATCGCTCCTGCCGGCTCGGGAAAAACCCGTGTGTTGACCTCGAGAATGAGAGCCCTCACGGCAGCGGGAATCGAAGGTCCAACTTTAACTTGCCTGGCCTACAACCGACGAGCCGCCGGAGAGATGAATCTTCGTCTGGGAGATACCCTGAGCAGAGACAGTGTCAAGACCATTCACGCCTTTGGATACGAACTCCTGAAGCGCTTTGGCGGAATTCGCATGGCCGAACCGACCGAACTCGAGGAGATCCACAGCGAGTTGGAAACTCAGAATCTGAGTCCTAACAAATCATCACTCCCCCATTTCACATCTCTGTTGGGGAAGGTCCGTCTGGAACTCAGAGAGCCGGCCCAATTTGACTCGGAACTCTCTGGGTTTTCACGGAAGTTTCACAGTTATCGAGAGGCCCTCAAGAAGAGAGCGATCATCGACTACGAAGAGCAAGTTTACGGGGCCATAGAACTCCTACTGCGATGCTCACGGGCGCGCAAAGTAGCCCAGTCGATGTGCACCCACCTGCAAGTCGACGAGTTCCAAGACCTCACTCCGGCTTACCTTCTCCTAGTACGACTGCTGGCCGCGCCTGCCTATCAGCTCTTTGCCGTGGGCGATGACGACCAGGTTATCTACGGATATGCCGGTGCGACGCCTAAGTTTCTGCTGGAGTTCTCCAAGCTCTTTCCGGCCGCCGTTCGCTATCAACTCTGCACCAACTACCGCTGTCCGAAAGGGGTCGTCTCAGAGGTCGACCGGCTACTCAGGAAAAACAGACTGAGATTCCCGAAAAGAATTCGAGGAAAGAACCCGTCTCGAAAAAAGCCTCGAGTGCTCTTGAAGCCCCCCGGAGACTGGCAAGCATCAGCGGTTTCCCAGATTCGTACCTGGTTGAAAAACTTCCCACCTGAAGAGATCGTCGTCCTGGTGCGCACCAATCCCCAACTGGGGCCATTGAAAGCCGCTCTGGCAACCGCCGGAATCTCCTTTCAGAGTCGAAACCTCAATGAGCCGGCTGCGGATGGAATCCCGGGATATGGAATCACTCTCTCCTCGATCCACCGTGTCAAAGGCTTGGAATGGGATTGCGTCTTGCTGTACGGAGCCGACGTAGGGCTACTTCCGCATCACCTTTCTCAGAACATGGAGGAGGAGCGACGTCTCTTCCACGTAGCACTCACCCGGTGCAAGAAGGAACTCACCATAATTGCGAGCCCCCAACGACTCTCGCCCTTTCTCCGGGAGATGAAACCACTTAACGGACTTTTTGCGTTCTCTTAACGTTTGCCTAGTAATCTTGAGACAGTGAGATGAGTGTTGATTGGTAAGGCCTCGGCGAGAATGTCGGGGACTTTTTTTTTGCCCAGTTCGAGGACCCAGTTAGCAAGCCTGAGGCGAGGAGTTTCAAGGGAAAGCGACAACTGTCAGCTATGACCATCTTCAATTTGAACTCTAGTGCTCCTCACATCCGACAAGCCTCAACCATCGACACCGGACTAGACGACTGGGGGCCTCAACCCGACTGCCGGGATGGCACTTCCCATAGTACGGGAAAATTGCTCTTCAAGGACTCTCAGGTCCCTATCGAAGCGGGAATGTGGCGGTGCACCCCAGGCCGCTGGCCCCTGGAAATCCCCCACGATGAACTTTGCTATTTCACTGCCGGCTCGGTGACCTACACCAGCAGTACCGGCCAAGTGATCGAGGTCGTACCCGACACCCTGGTCCACTTTCCAGCAGGGTGGAAGGGCGAAGCCGTGGTTCACGAAAAACTCTTCAACACGTATATGCTGTGTCCAGGTGGCCCAGATGCCGAAGCGAAGGTCCTTTTCGGAGCAAGTCAACTGGAGCCGGAAAAAGACTGGGGAGAGATTCCGACCATGGTCGAAGGCAGCTCTCGGACCTCAGGAAACCTCTTGTACCGGCATTCCAGTGGTCGAGCCGAAAGTGGTCTTTGGAACTGCACCCCGGGAACCTGGGAGTGTCACGTGACAAGCCACGAACTTTGTCACTTTCTCTTGGGACGGTGCACCTACGAGCACGAGTCTGGTGAGGTCATCGAAGTCGTCCCCGACACTTTCGCCTTCTTTCCCAAAGATTGGAAGGGGACGTGCACCGTTCACGAGACGGTCCGCAAGGCCTACATGATAGCCTAATCGGAACCCAGAATCAGGGTCCCGGCAAACTCAAGCTGAGATTGAATCCGAGTCGGTCCTTTCGGAGCCGTAGAGCTTCTGCAATCGCGAGATGAGCATGCGCATTTCCACCTTGAGCTCTTCTGGCTCCAAAATCTCCACTCCATACAGGCTGGCCAGCCAGCGGGCCACTGCTTCAAAATCACTGGCCTGGTAGGTCACCTGTTCGCCTTCGACCTTCTGAGATGGATGAGGAGGGTTCTCTTCCAGCCAACGGCGGAGACTGGGAGTCACCTGGAGGGTAATCCTTGCCGGAGTCTGCCCCTCTCTTTCCCAGCGATGAGTCACCGCCTCCCTAAGGTCCATCTCAGGCTGGTGGACTACTGGGGTCTCCAGAAGTCGATGGTTGATGATACGACTGAGTCGAAAACTTCGCAAGCCGGACCTGAGATGATCGTAGGCTCTAAGGTACCAGACCTGCCGAAAGCAAAACAATCCCATGGGGTCAACGACCCGCTCGGTCATCTCTTCATCTTTGAGGCCCTGATAGCTGATCGAGATCTGATTCCCGGTGCTGAGATAGTTCTGGAGGGCTTGCAAGCGCTCCATTCCGGTCTCCTCAGTAGGGTCAGCAACGTGAATGGCATCCCTCATGCCCGACAAATCAGGACGGCTCGATTCAGGAGAAACTCGACAAAGCTTTTCGAGCGCTCTTCTACCGGCCGAACCCAGTTCGTGTTGGGCTTGAGCCTCCACGGTTCGAACACCAACAAAAAGTGCAAACAATTCTTCCGGATCGAGGCCCATAGTCGGGAGAAAGCCGTCACTGCTGAAACGGTAGCCCCGGTCATTATATAAGGGAAACCCAGCCTCTTGGAGTTCACTGAGGTCTCGGAAAATTGTTCTCGAAGTCCGCCCGGTCTCACGTGCCAAGACCTGGGCTGACTTTCCTGGCTCGGCTGCGATCCTGTGAATCAGGGTCAGGAGTCGAGTTGCCTTAGATTTGTGTGATGGTGCCATAGCTCATCAACTTTGGGTCTCGAAGGGCGTTTCCTTCGATGTTGCCCTATCCAACCATCACATGACCACAGACTAATAGAGAGCCTATCGTAAACCCGGCAAGCAAGAGATTTGAAGGACAGAAAATCTCGCCCTGGAGAGCGCTTTAAACCCCAGATGATCCGCGGTGAAGCCGAAGGTGTCCGGTGGGAGCGCCTGCGGGTTTGGTGGTCTCAGCACCCAGATGGTACCCGGCGAAGCTGGGTGGCAACCTAAGGAACCGGGTGGCCGTTTACGGGTACCCGGCGAAGCTGGGTGATAGTTGGACCTATTTGAGCACCGCACCCAGAGGATACCCGGTGACCGCGACGCAGCGCTCGGCGGATACCCGGGGACCCGCCCGCGGGTGAAGTGGGTTAAACCCGCACCCTCCTAGGGGTCGATACCAAAGCAGAAAAGATCATAGGCCTGGCCATAAAGCTCATCTCGATACATGAGCGCATATTCTCCTGGGTCTAGCGGTTGAGCGGGAGTCATGATAAAGCTGTGTTCCCCGAACAATCGAACCAATAGGGGTCGACCAACGTCGCGATCAACGAAGGTCACTCCCGCGCGAACGAGAGAAAACTTCCTCTCACCTCGTTGCCGCTCGAACCGAATTATGGAGAAGAGATTAGGATCTCTCAAAGGAAAAAATCCCGCTCTGGGATCGGCATCATTGAGAAAGACTCTCAAATAGAATTCCAACGGCTCTTGAACGCGAAAGCGAACCGGTGACTGATTTCCAGGCAACAGAAGTAACCGTTCTTCAACCGTAGAAAAAAACGGAGAGCGGTCCTGGGCCACGGCTCGTTGCACCTCTAGAGGGGTAAAGCCTTGAGTGGTCTGAAATAGAATAACGCCCAAGTCTTCCGGCTCTACAACCTCTTGAATCTCCATCCACTCATCTTCATCAACCTCATCTCTTTCCTCGGGAAAGTCGAGAGGTACGGTCCAACGCTTAGGAACCTCCTGCTCCTCATTGAGAGCAGGCTGAGCGCTGGACACAGAGAGGACCAACGAGAAGAACAAAACACCAATCAAGACTCTGACCATTATCGAGACCTCCTT
>JBJHCR010000253.1:0-1488 GCA_050486105.1 Vulcanimicrobiota bacterium | reverse complement strand
CATCGATGGCAAAGCAAAATGCTTGGACCCCACCCACTCTTGGCTGATAGACCACGGCGTACTCTCCAGGCCCGAGGTGCTCGCCGCTCTCCAGCCTCAGAATGTTGCCAGGCAGAGGAATCGCTTTCAACATGATTCCTGAGGGCTGGGTTTCTCGGTAGAGATTCGTCTCACGAAGAACCAATCGTCGCTGTTTGGGGTGGGACTCCAAGCGGTGAAGCTCAAACCCCAGTGGGTCCAATTGCTGAACGTTCACCCCGTAGGGGTCGGAAGCATCGATCCGATAGGACACCAAGAAGTTTAGGCGCTCTCCGTCAGCAAAGCGAACGGAGGACCGCGCACCAGGAAAAGCCAGAAAATCGCGAGAGAATCCCCTAACCGGAGGCTGACTGACATAGTCCGGTCTGCGATTCTCTAAATCCTTCCACTGGCCCTCAACTTCAGCGTAAACAATCCCGTACGCAGCCGCTGCCTTCTCTGGTTGAGAATTCACCGGAGCAAGCCCGGTGAAGAAAAGCAGTGCTACCAGGATGCCAAAGAAACGAACCTTGGAACGGAAAGAAGTCCTATCACCCATGGCGTCCATACTCTTCCTTTCTCCGTCTGGAATGCTGGCCCCTCGAAATCCGATCTTCGCTTACTAACATGCCCAACAACCAGGCCTGGGAATGGTTCCAAATCCTGATGACTCCTTAAATATCTTGTCCACATGTTTACAAAATCTCAAATATTGTTCACTTTTCTGAAACATTCTGTTGGCAAATTTTACTTTCAAGGGAACCCACCGGCAACGGTTATTCGTATTCTAGGAGTATGAGATTCAGCCGATGCCCTTATAAAAATTTCATCGACCTGCATATCGCGCAAGGCCAAGAGCTCAGCGATGTCGATCTTGCGATTCTTGGAGGAAGCCTGGGAGGCTAGCTCTCGAATCCTTAAGAATGGGCTCGCTCTTGAGATAGGGAGTCTCGAGTCCGAAAACGAAGCAGGTCAGGTGCCCAAGACCCCTTCAGAGCAAGAATTCCCTGACGACTGCGTCCATCATCATCACGATCCCAAGCCGCTCCATTCCTCCGCGTCCGAATCCGCCATAGAAAAAGCAGCTTCCATGTTCAAAGCCCTGTCCGACCCTGGTCGGCTCAGGATTCTTGAGGCCCTCTCCCAACAAGAATGCTGTGTCTCAGATCTAGCTTTGCTGAACGGTGACGAAGTCTACACCATTTCCCAACGCCTGAGAGTCTTGAGGGGTGAACGCTTGGTGGAAAGACGGCGCGACGGTAAGCACATGATCTATCGATTGGCCGATTGCCACGTTGCCGACTTGATTCAGAATGCTTTCGCCCACGCAAGCGAAGAGCATCCCTAGTGCTCTGTCAAACCTAAGAATTGGGGTTGGGCCGGAGATCCATCAATTCTGATTTCATCAATTCTCGGTTACGTACAACCTGGGTACGCGCCCTCGAATTGATTTTCTCAGAATTGCGCCTC
>JBJHCR010000252.1:0-9620 GCA_050486105.1 Vulcanimicrobiota bacterium | reverse complement strand
GGTCAGGACCACCCTGGATGCGGCGGTAGAACTTATTCCGGTGGCCGAAGTCGGGGTCGACGGTGTGAGCCGCGAACGAATTCAAATGCTCCGCAGGAGCAGCCGCAATCTCCAGTTTGGATTCTTTCCTCTGCACGAGCCCAATCAGATACTTTCAGACCCCACCGGGCAAGTGAGAGTTTTCCTATCTCATCAAGCAACCGATGGTCACTCCAGCATACTTGGGATAGATTCCGGACCGTACAGTCCGGTGAGCGTGCTGCTTTCGGTTGCCGAGTATTGCGCCGAAAGGGGTGCAGTGTATTTAGAGCTTCTGGTATCAGCCTATCAGCCGGACCTTCAGGCTGCGGCTTATTTGGCGGGCTTTCTCCCGTGCGCCTATTTCTTGGCAGCAGAGCGCGATCCATTTTCGGACCAGAGGCTCGACACCGTGGTGACCAGCCGTACCTTTGTTCCGCTCCATTTCGCCGGCCTGCGCCTGACAGAGACGTCGAAGCCTTATCTCTTGGAGTTTTTCAAGACCTACACTTCTCGCCTTTGGGAAGAACTGATGGATGCCTAAGGTGGGAGGTAAGACAGCGGCCCCGAGGTTAGGGCCTAGCGAACGCGATCTCAAGAGAGCTCGAGCCCTGTGGCTGAAGACCAAGGGAGCCACCGATGCCCTCATTGGGAGTCGCCGAGGCTTGCATCTCCAAGGCAAGGACCACAACCTGTTTTTGCGAGCCATGCGGGAGGCCTTTGCCTGGCATTTCCTGGGTTCAGAGGATTTTCGACTGCTGTGCTATTCCGAGCAGACCTTCCCCTGGCACCTCCGAAGACTCGATGACTTGGCCCGGATCCCATTTTTCTTTGTCACCGTTCTTAAGACGCAAGAGGTGAGTTCGGTTCCCGACCAGGAGATCGTGTTGACCCTTCATTCTTCCGGAACTACCGGGCAGCGCAGCGCCATCGTCTTGGACCGAACTTCACTTCGACGGATCAAAGATATTGTAAAGCACATCTACGCAGATCTAGGCATGGTGGACAGGCGGAAGACGAACTATCTGTGTTTCACCTATGACCCAGAGGTGGCCAAAGATGTAGGCACCGCCTTTTCGGACAAGTTGCTGACCGGATTGACCGGTGTTCGGGAGGTTTTTTACGCCATCGAATGGTGCCAGTCGTCGAGGGATTGGAAGTTGCAGGTGGACAAGGTGGCTCTGGCCCTGGAGCGCTTTGAGAAAAGCGGAGTTCCCCTCAGAGTGCTCGGATTTCCAGCCCACACTTGGCAGGTCCTCGAAGAAGTGGTGGCTCGCCGTGGGAAGCCCTTCCGATTTGGACCCTTGAGCTATGTGATCACCGGTGGAGGCTGGAAGGGTTTTGATGGTCAGACCATCGCTCCCAGGGTTTTTCGGGAGAAGGTTGCCACTTGGCTAGGGATTCCTAACGCTCACGTGAGGGACCTCTATGGCATGGTTGAGCACGGGGTGCCTTACTGCGAATGCGAGCATCATCGGATGCACGTGCCGAGATACAGTCGGGTCTTTGTTCGCGACCCCCGAACCTTGGACGTTTTGGGCTACGGGGAAACCGGTATTTTGCAGTTTGTCACTCCCTACTTGCGTTCGTTTCCGGCGATCAGCCTGCTCACCACCGATATTGGGAGAGTTTGGCCGAACTGCCCTTGTGGCCGAAAATCCCCGGTGGTGGAACTTTTGGGTCGAGGCGGAGTGGTCAAGCATCAAGGGTGCGCCATCAGCGCTTTGAGAGTGAAGGCCGAGCGATGACCGGCGGGAGAGAGCTAGCCATCGTGCCTCGCCACTACATCTTCGGGGAGTTCCAGGAAGGCGAGTTGACCGACCAGCGTCTATCCGAGATCCTCGAGCAAGCCAAATCCCTCGACCTCCAAGGGGTGACGGTGCGGGAGACTTTGGACCTCTTGGATCGAATCGGACGAGCGTGGCGAGATCCCGAATACCCTCTCAGAGTGGAGGCCACCAAGAGACTTCCAGAACTCGTTGGGTTCTCAGCGGAAATGGTGGAAAAGGGTTTTTCCGAATTAGGCCGCCTTCTCGACCGCTCTCAATTGCAGTACAAGCTCCGCTATGAACTTGGGCGCTCGGCTGCTTTAGACGGCTGGGTTTGGAGGCAGGGCTACGACGGCTACCTGAGGGCGGTTCCCCTGGGAGTGGTGACCCATATCAGTCCGGGGAACGTCTTCTTGGGTGCGGTGGACTCATTGGTGCATGGATTGCTGACCAAGAACGTGAACCTGGTCAAGATCTCCCGGGGAGACCCCCTTTTTCCTCTCTTGTTTGCTCAAAGCGTGCAACACTTCGACCCGGAGTCCAGGCTTTCGTCAGCCTTTGCTGTGCTGACTTTTCCCGGGCAGCGGGAGAAGCTCGAGGACCGGCTTCGGAGCGAATCGGACGCCATTGTGATTTGGGGGGGAGAGGAAGCGGTGAGAGCCTGGTCTCAGGGCATGAGCGGGGGCACCCGAGTGATCCCTTACGGACCGAGATACTCTCTAGCCTTGGTGACCTCTGAGGCACTCGAACTTGGGGGGGTGGAGGCCCTCGATTTGAAGGGCCTGGTGGAAGATGTGGTCAGTTGGGAGACCAGGGCCTGCGGCTCTCCCCAGGTCTTGTACTGGCCGGAAGACCAGGCTTCACTCTTGCCGGCAGCAGTGGAGCTTTTGCGGCAGGGCTTCGAAGCCGCCGAAGAGAGATTGCCGGCCCCTGAGCTGGATCTGGACCAAAGTGTGGAACTTCGACGAGAGTACGAGTTGGCCAGGTTCCAGATGCTCAAAGGTCAGGGGGACGTTTGGGCCGGTCCGAATTTGGCTTGGTCGATCCAGCTTCGGAGCTGGGACCTAGGGTGGAGCAACCCCTTGAATCGGACCCTGATCATTGTGCTCTATCCTAGCCTCGAGCGTCTCTTCGATCGTCTCCGTCCGTTGAAGAGGCAACTGCAATCCGTGGGCTTGGCCGCCAGCACCAAGGAATTCCGGGACCTCGGACTCAAGCTCACCTCTTTAGGGGCTCACCGCATAACCCAATGGGGCAAGATGTGGAGCCCGAAGCACGGAGCCCCCCACGACGGCACCTTCCAGTTGACCCAGTTGATTCGCTGGGCCACCATAGAATCTCTACCCGAGCGTTTCGATGCAGAGCGCAGGCTGAATCCGGAGCCTCCTTCAAAAACCCGACGTTTAGCTTCCTTGATCGACGTGGCTCGCGGCCGCTCTCCCTATTACGCAGAGCATCTTCCAGACATCGAACTCAAAGGGGCCCTGGACCTAACACGCTTGCCTCGCTTGGATTCCGAGACCCTGCGCCAAAACACTCCTCCAAGTGGGAATGCGCTGCTCACGGGACCTCTAGAAGGGGCCTATGTGTTCGCTTCTGGAGGTTCCACGGGAGCTCCAAAATTTTCCTTTTATTCCTTGGAAGAATGGGAAGAGGTGACCGACATTATGGCGGCCATCTATCAGAAAGCCGGGGTCACTAAGGACGACACCGTAGCGAACCTTTTCATGGCTGGGAATCTATGGACCAGTTTTTTGGCGGCCAGTGAGGCCCTGGAGAAGGTTGGATGCCTCAAATTGCCCATCGCCGGGAACGTCGATCCCGAGAGCGTCATTTCGTACTTGCAGATGTTTCCTCCCACAGTTCTGCTGGGACTTCCATCCCTTTTGGTTCGCCTGGCCGAGATGCTCGAAGAACGAGGGCAGAGGTTGCAGGCTCGTACCGTTCTTTACGGGGGAGAGGCCTTGTCTCGGGAAGCCAGATTGTATCTGCAGAGAGTTTTCGGAGCGTCCACGGTGGCTTCAGCGGGCTACGCCTCAGTGGATGCCGGGCCCATCGGCTACCAGACTCTCGATCTGCCCATCGGGCACCACCACCTTCTCTACGACTATCAATATCTCGAGTTTCTCGACCCCGAAAGCGGTGAACCGGTGGCGGACGGTCAGGTGGGGGAGATCACCATCACCTGTCTCGGGAGACGTTTGATGCCGCTGATTCGCTATCGAACCGGCGACCTCGGGCGCTGGATCGACAGTCGACGATGGATTTTCGAACTCAAAGGCCGCAGTGGTGACCGTTTGCGGGTGGGTTCTGCCGATCTCTATCCCGCCGATGTGGCTCGTGTTCTCGATGGTATCGAGGGAGTTGGCCACGTCTTTCAGCTGATCATCTCAAAGCAGGGAGCCAAGGACCACTTGGAGATTCAGGTGGAACGAACAAAGGCTGAGATTCAGGCCGACAGCGCCCATATCAAGGCCGAACTCCTCTCGGCCCTGGGGGAGGTTAGGGAGGCCCTAGAAAACGGCTGGATGGCCGACCTGGAAGTGATCCTTTTGGACCAGGGAGCACTTCAAGGAATGCGCCGCACGGGGAAAATCCGCCTGGTGGTGGATAAGCGTCAATGACGGATTGAAGAACAAAATTTACAAATTCGTTCTCCCAGACCCTTAACTTTTTCTCTAGTTGTGAGATACTACCGAAGAGACACGTATTGCGACTTGGAGGATTTGAGAATATGGCCCTTCCCCTAGCGTTGGCCTTGGCCCCCCTGGCCCTTCAATTGGGAACTTCGATTTTTGCCGGTTCCAAGGCCCGGAAGATGCGCAAGCAGATGCAAAAGCAGAATGCGATGGCAACCCAGCAGATGCAGGCCGAACTCCAGCTCATGACTCAACAGAACCTAGCTCTGGCTGGGGGGATGAGCAGCAACTACCTCAGTCCCATGGGAATGGGGCCTCAAAACTATGGGCCGATGGGCCCAGGCGGTCTCCCTCCCGGATTCAACTAAGTCCGTCGACTTCTCCCGACGGCTCCGCACTCGAAACTAGGAAGTACTTTCTGGCCAGATCCTTAGGATCGTTTGCAATCACCGTCCTTAGGGCCCCTAATCATTTGAGCCTCCCCGTTGTTCGCTGACCCATAACCATTCTGGAGACCAACCGATAACCCGCGAACTCTTGGTCGAGCCTCACCCACCTGTCAAGCAACCTTCCCGGATTGTCGGGTTCCCGGGCAACCGTCTTTGCAAGATCGTCCATGTGTTCCCGAGCATTCCCAAAAAGGAAGCGTTCGGCATTGCTAGGGCAACGTCCGTGAAGTTCGTCCCTACCAATGGTGGTCAGGCGCCGGGAACCCGCGCTTGCGTGGGTGGCCACGTCCGCGTGGGTGATGCAAGGAGAAGCGAACGCTTAATACCAGGCGTATTTGAGTGAGCTTCGACGCCGCGAGAGAGGATGCATGGCCGGACAACTTCGCAAACTCGTTCCCCAGCCGAAGGCTGTTGCAGAGCCGCTCTCTGGACCAAAATGCCCTTCGAAAACCGTCAAGGTGGTTATCGGTAGAACTTCCTGGGTTGTTCTCCTGCTATTGACCCTAAGTCTTCGAGGGTTTGACTGACGCCTCGTCTAAACTCCTCAACTGGAGACGATATGTTTTGTATACAGTGCGGAACGGTGAATGACGATAGGTCCAAGTATTGCCTGAGTTGCAATGCCATTCTTATTCAACCTGCCCCGGAGGGTCTACCCGAATCATCGACTCTCAACCTTCAAGAGGAGGTTGAGTATCCGGTCCCTGAGACGCATTATCAAGCACCCATACTGCAGCAATTAGCTTGGTCCATTCATGACTTTCTAGAAGAGGATGGAGACCTTGAACTTATTGTGGAAGCTTACGAGGCTTATCGGGAGATTTTTGAAGGGTTCAGGGTCGAACTCCCCGGTTTGAAGGAGTACAGCTACTCTCAGGAAGGAAAGTTAGAAGACGATCCCGTTCCCTCCCAAATCAGATACTTGGTCACCAAAGCTGAGGAACTCTACGCCGAGGGGGAGTCCTTGTTCGAGGGGTACTTCGATCTTGTGGAAAGCTTGGGCGAGGACGAGGACTTCCCCGACCCCGAGCCTCTTATGAAAGCCACCAAGTGCTGGCTTTCATGCAACGACAACATTTGCATATCCTTTGATTTTCTGGTTGGGCGAACGGAAGCCTTTCGGGAAATGCTTCAAGAGATAGAAGAGACTTTGGCCGTCGCCCCGGCAGAGACTGGCCTAGAGGCAGAAGTTGCCGTTCCCGTGGATGTGGCCGAGATTTAAACTTGAAGCCAGTCAAACGATGATTTGAGGGTTGGGGTCTTGTCAATTCTCTTCTTTTCGGTTTCACTATCCGAATGACGTTCAATATAAGGTTTCTATTTCAGGCACTTTTGATGCTGGGGCTCTTTCTGACCTCTCAGGCCGCATTCGCCCAGAGCGTTCGGTTGGAACGAGGAGATACTCTCAAGGCTGTGGCCGGACAGAGCACCATTTTTGAAGTGGCATCTCTTTCTGGAGCCCACCTCGAGCAATTGCAAGCCTGGCTGACCAACGCTTCCAGCGAGCGTCGAGTCCGGGCTTCCGGTGCCGAGATCCTAGGGGCTCCGGTGCCTTTGGTGGTGACTCCAGAGATCGCTGCCCGTTGGCAATCGGACCCTCAGGACTTGGCTCGGCTCTTTGCCACCCGCCTGCAGGAACAACTGGGGACCGGGGCGCCCAGTTGGGGCACACCTCTTCAGGTTGTTCCTCTCAGTGAGAATCGAGAAATTCGCCTGAGGAATGTTTCTGGCTTAGGTGCCTTGGAGGTCTATTTGGATTCCTCAGAGGTGGCCAAGGTGGATTCCCTGGGTGAAGGTCGATTTCGAGTCACCGGCCTATCTCCAGGGAAGACCCAACTCCGAGTTGTCGCAGGATCTGGACGCACTGTTCCCTCCTTGCCCATCGAAGTCAAGCCTTGGGCTGCTCGTTGGGGGACCGGGCCTGGGCAGTTGAAGCTTCACGGAGCGGTGGACAACGCCAGGGTAGAGCGGGTTCTCAGACGCTGGTTGTCGGCCCGAACCTTGATCGGTGCCAATGTTTCCTTGACGGCAAAGCCGAGCAAAGACCCTGCTGTTGCTTCCTTCAAGGCTGCTGCTTCCGCCCCCGGTGCTTTGCCGGTGGAACTGGACTTCCAGGTGAAGATCAGCGCTCTTGCCCCCAGCGAGTTGGCCCCAGCTAGGGCTGTGGTCTTGTCCAACCATCCGGAGCGCATCGTTGATGATGGAATACTTTTTGAGCGGCAAGTGGCAGTCACCCCTTTTCGGTTTATGTGGCACCATCGCAACGACCCCGAAGGTCCCGATCGTTTTTTGGTTCTAGAGTTGAGCAATCCCCTCAATCAAGAGCGAGAGGTGGAGATCCTCTGGTCCTCCTACGGACCATCACCCGATGAAATTCACGTGGGGCACACCGCTGGCTTGGAGTTTGTCAGACAGAGCAATCAGGGAAAATCTGAGCGCTTGACCTTGCCCGCTTCGGGAACCCGCACGGTGGAGATCCGACCAGTCAAACCTGGTCAGACCATGAGCGGATTGGCTTACCTGAGAGACCTCACCCCAGGGAGCAACCCTATAGGCGTGAAAGTCTTGGCGACTCAGGTCGGCTTGGGGTTGCCCCAGACTAAGGTCGAAAGCCGAGATCGAGGACGGACCGCAAGTGGAGTGTTCCCGGCTGAGGTGAGCACCAGAGCCTCTCACACCCTGGGCGGGCCGTTCACTTTCATCGAGTACGGGGGAGAGCCCTATGTGCGAGATTTTGATGGTGATCATCCGTCCTACGGAAATTTTGGCACCGTCTACCGGACTGCGCTGACTTTGTTCAATCCCTCCGACGAGTACCGTGAGGCCTTTTTGGGTTTCAGCGCTCCAGGTGGAGCGGCGCGGGGGATCTTGGTGGTGGACGGCTCGATCTATGACCTGCCCATGGGGCGCTCCGGGGATGGAGTTCCGGTGAACAGTTACAACCTGGCTCCGGGAGAAACTCGCTCGGTTCGCCTGGAGCTTTTCCCCCAAGCCGGCTCCAACTATCCGGTGCGCTTGGTGGTGCGCTCGGCCTTTGAGCGACGAGAAAAGGTCGAGGTGGACGATGAAACGGTTTTCGGACCTTTTATACCGTGAGGCCTAAGGGCTGGAATAACTCGAATTCGGAGGAGTGGCAGTCCAAGGCGGACCTCTAGATCATCTGCAGAGGAGCCAGCAGCTCGGTCATGGAGCGGACGGCGATGTAACCCACCATCAGGCCCACCAACAAGAGCAAAATGATGGGTAGGACGGTGGTCAAGCGGTGCACTTGGGCTTGATAATCGGGCTTGAGATTCTCAGCGGCACGCCGGAGGCAGTCCTCCAGTGAGCCTGCTTCTTCTCCGCTGAAGACCAGGCCTATTTCCACCGGCGAGAAGGCTTTACTGCTTTGCAGCACGGCAGAGATCGCCGACTCTCGTCCTTGCCGCTCCCAGGCTTCCATGACTGAGTCCTTTACCCAGAAGTTTCCTGAGGATTCTGCGGCAATAGGAATACTTTGATTGGGCAATAGGCCGGCTTGGGTTAGGTTAGCCATAGCGCTCAAGAAACGGATTTTGGCCCCTAGGCGCAAAGGGCCCGCCAAGATAGGAATGTTTGAAAGGACATGGTCCATGAAGCGTCTGGGGCCGCCGTGAATGCGGAAGAAGCGATAGAGAAAGGCGGCGCTTCCCGCCAGAAGGTAGAGGGGAATGATGATGGTTGCCACGGTGCTGATGTAGGCTGCGACCCCTTTCTGGACCAAGAGGAAGAGCGGAGGAAGGAAGATGGCCGCGTGCACGATGATGATGGGGTAGAGCAGCTTGCTGGTCAACAGTCGGGACATCTGCCAAGCGGCCTCGGCGTTGTTGGCTAGTTCCTGCAATTGGCGATCCAGTTGACCGGCGGTCTCTCCTGCGCGCACCAGGGCCACTTCGAAGGTGTCGAAGTGGTAGGGGTAACGAGTCATGGTCTCCGACAGAGAGGCCCCTTGATCGATCTGAGACGCCATCTCCTTGCCCAGGGCGGCCAAGCCGGCCTGGGAAGCTGTGCTGACGGCTCTACTCACCGGAAGGCCGGCGTTGACCATACTGGCCAGGTGCCGAAAGAAGACTGCTTTTTTCTGGGCCGACAGCCCGAGCAGCATAGCTGCAGGGTCCAAGGCCCGGGGGGTTACCACTGCCATGTTCATAGTTTCGACTAAGGACCACAGAGTCCTGGATTCGCTACAGTGGTTGGTTCGCTTCCCTATGCTCGGGTCAGGAGAGCTGAGATGGGCCACGAGTCGTGGTCGATTTAAGGCCAAAAGTGAGACATTGAATGGAAGATGAGGTATACTCATACCGTGCGACGGGGAGAATTTTGTCAACAATTGGAGTTGCAGAGGGCCACAGAACCTAAACAAGGAGCACTTCGGGGGCAGTCGTTCTCATTCAGAGGATCCAAGAAAAGGATGCGCCGGGGGTTCAACCTTGCCGAACTGGTGGTCGCCTTGGGGCTTTTGTCGACACTGATCGTTGTCGTGATCGGCATCTTCACCGGAGTCTTGCGAGGGGGGCAGAAATCTGCCGACCATACTTCCGCCTCGGTGCTGGCCGACACCGTGGTTTTGCAGCGAGTTCAGAGGATTTATGACGGATTGGATCCCGAGCGGGAGCATTCCATCTTTCATGCACGCGCGAGCGCCTGTCGGTACTTGGTTTGAGCGTCTAGGCCGCTTTCCAATGATCGACTGGTTGAAGAATCTCCTTCATGAATTGCTCCCACCG
>JBJHCR010000251.1:0-9638 GCA_050486105.1 Vulcanimicrobiota bacterium | reverse complement strand
GTGTCCGGGCTTCCGCCAGGGTCATCGGGAAAGTTCCCAGGAGCTCTGGTTCCCCGGGCATCATCTAAGGCCACCACATTCACCGAATCGGGTTGATCTGCGGCCGCCCCCGGGTCTCCATCCTTCTGAGTGGCCTCAGCAACCGAGGCCTCCTTGAGAGCCAAAATGTCCCAGGCGGTCCGTCCATCCTAGGGCACTCCGGCCAAGGTGGTGTCGTAGTTGATCCGGCTGTCTTCCACCGTGACCCGCCGAGCGATCACCGCACCGAAGAGTTCACTGCCTCCGTCGATCACCACATCGACATCACGGCCTGCCACCACGGCGTGGGCCACGCTTCCATTTGTCATTCGAAAGGTGGTCCCAGGAGTGAGCAAGTAGAACTGAAGGCGACGGGGAACGGAATCGTTGCTACCGCCACCAACGTGGTTGACTCGAACGTTGTTCAGGGTGACATTGCCTGAAACATAAAACACCACCGGGAATTCGTCGTTTGCGTGCAACGGAAGCTGAGTGACCCCTCCGACAGCCGCCTCGTCAAAGGTCGCAAAATCTGAATCAAGAGTCAGATTCCCATTCACGAAATACTCACCGGCAAACAGATTCGTCGCTCGGGTCCATTCAGGATTGTTGGCCCTAATGCGGTAGTTGCCATACGAGGCTTCACGGGGAAGATCAGCACTGCCACCGGCGTGTGTAGGGTCGGTCTCCCAGGGAAACACCCAATGAGTGGTGGCGGCGTTCAACCAAGGAACTTGATACCCGCTCGTAGAGGGTGGAAGAAGGGTCCTGAACCGGTAAATCTCCTTTTCTTCTTCCAGCTGCATACTCGTTCCGGTGTGGGCATTGCCTTGAACGACCGTCGCAGGGGTGCTCCCCAGTCCAGAATAGGCGTTCCCGTCCACCCAGGCACTAGAATCCATTTGTATGGCCCCGGCCTGAGTGCTATTGGTCGCCAAATGGGCCCGCATACTCGGCGCCCCAGGGCTGGAGACGGTGGAAGCGAAGCCCCCCACCGAACTGTAGGAGCGGATTTCGGTTCCCCCACTCACGGTGACTTGATCTTCGCCAAAGATCGCGTGGTCGAACACCGGACGGGCCCGGGAAACCAGGGCGATCAGGGCCGAAGTTTGGTAGGATCCCACCTCGGCCAAGTATCCTCGGGAGCGCACCCAGGCTGATCCTGGGGGGATCCAGGTGTTGTCCGGAGCCAAGATGGAATCGCCGCTGCCATTGACCACATTGTTGTGAACCTCGATGGTGTAACGGAGATGACCGTCTGTGCTGAGTTGCCGCTCTTGGGCTGAAAGCAACTGAAAAGTGTGGTCCACTTCGAGTTCGGCAAGCGACGTCTGAACTCCGGCATAAGCCGCAAAACGTGCCTGACGCTCCCAGCTTTTCTCCGAGGTGGAACGCAGATTGCGAAGCGCCAAGGTCCCCAGTGCTGCGATGATCAAAGCTAGAACAAAAATCTGAACGAGCACCAAGAACAGAGCCATGCCCTGAGGACGGTCGCCTCTCGCGCCCCCCCCTTGCTCGAATGCCTTGATACTCATGCTTCAAACCCCCAAGGTGGTGTCCAAGTCGCCATCCCCCACACCACTACCCTTGTAGTTTAACAGAGAACTAAACGAATGCCAATTGAACAACAGGCCCTAGTGCTCTGGGGCCGGCCGTCGGTGGGCGATACCGGTGCAACAGCGTCGAGGATGAATGGCTAAGACGACTTTCTCATGGCTAGGGTTCATGTCTCCCAAGTTCCGCCCACTTTGAAAGAGGCAGCCTTTAGGCGAGTCGCTCTGGACCATAGAGTTTGAGGTTTCCCTAAGATTCCCCAGGGTAAAGACACTATAGCTCTTGCCTCGGGAGGTTGATTGTGGCCAGAATCTTCATATTTGCAGTGGTTTTAAGCGTGCTTACGGCATCATTGACTCCTGTGAATGCTCAATCCCATCTTAGAATTGGACAAGAGGTTCCAAATTTCAGTCTCGTAGATCAAGATTCTAAGCAGGTCTCACTTAACGATTTTCGAGGAAAAGGAGTGGTGATCAGCTTTCTCTACACCCGCTGTCCCTTTCCGGATCAGTGCCCAATGATAGCCAAGAAGCTCACCGACCTTTCGAACCTCATGGGGCGCCTGGAAAAAGCCGACCAAGTTCAGGTAGTGGCCATCACCCTGGATCCCGCCCACGACAAACCTGAAGTTCTCAAAGCCTACACCCAGGGCTTCGATGAAAAGCGAAAAAACTGGAAGTTCCTAACGGGGACCGAGGAGCAGATCGCCCGAGTCGCCGGGGCTTTCGGAGTCCTCTACTGGGACGAGAACGGGATCATCGAGCACAACATGAGAACCGCCTTCATCGACAAACAAGGAAAGCTTCAGGTCCTGATGAGCGGCAGTGATTGGAAGGCCGGCGAGTTTACCGCCAAGATCAAAGAGCACCTGTGATTCGCAGAAGAAGTCAAGGCAGCCCTCAGCGTTGACTCCTTGCCTCCTACATCAATCGGGAACCGAAGGTCGCCATGTCGAGGAGGCCCTCAGGCGCTCAAAGCCGCGAATTGCTGCAAAAGATGATCGCTGATGGTCTGATGCATCTCATCGAGTCTTCGACCGTGAGTCAGAAAGTGAAGCTCCACAAAATCGAGTGCCCGCTTTACATCCTCGGAATCCGGACTCTCCATCCCCCGCTCCAGGCTGCTTAGCCCGGAATAGAAGGCTAACCAGTCCGGTAGGCGGTAGAAGACCAGAAGATTGGCGAATAGAGACCGGCCCTCGGCCAGTTGCTTGGCGAACAGCAGTCCTGAAAGATAGCGATCCACCCCCTCTTGATAGCCCATAGAACCGGCGGCTGCCAGAACGAGATCCCTACTCCCCTGCCAATCCCAATGATGAAAACGGAGGTCCCCGCCCTGAAGTAGGGATTGGGTTAGGAGATCGAAATCCGCCTTGCTGTTGGCGTCCACATGGGCCACACAAACCGCCCAGGCGTAGAAGAGAGCAGCCTCCATGACCTCGTCTCCGGCCACCGCGTCCAAGGGAGAACTGTCCAGTACGGCGGCCATCAGCGCCTCATCTACCAATTTCTGCTCACCGGCCAAGAGCGCTGCGGCAACCCCGAGCCCTCGACCCATAGCCTTCTTGAATCCTTCTTGAGCACAAGTCAAAGTTAGCCAATCCTCGAACAGGACATAGGCCTTCCAAGTGATCGACACCTCACCCCCGAGTTCTATAGGTTCGAATCCCATAGGGGCAAAGCGGATTTTCTTCATCAACTCTTCCACCTCGGAGCGGTGAGCCTCCAAGGGGCGGCCGGCGTTCTCTTTGGCAGCGGTGCAATAATGGCTGATACCCACAAAAACCCCATCGGGGGTAGGGGTCACGGTGAAAGGAAAGGCCCGGCAGGCCACGGGCTTACTCTCTATACCGAAATCTCGGTGAATGCTGCACAGGTTATCGGGGTCCAAGAAGACGCATCGCTTGTCCAGACGCCGAACCACTCGCTCTCCGAATTCATTGGTCGGGAACGGTTCTACCCCGTGCTCCTGAATGACCCTCAAGGCCAATGGGCTCTGCTCGACTATCTCCAGGCAGTTCTGGTCCACCCGCACCTGGAGGGCTTCAAGACAACCCTTGCCACATTGGACGCAGTCGTAGTTCTGTCCAGGGAGAAAGTGAAAGTTCACGACTCCTGACCTAGGTGGGGTTGGGACTCGTCGCCGGTTTCCTGGGATTCAAGGTCTTGATAAAGCACCTGTTGCAGGACGGAGTCGGCGATCACCTCGTGAAGGTCCTCAAGGCGACGCCCATGAGTCAAGAAGTTCTGTTCGAGAAAATCCAAGGCCCGTTCCAAATCCGTATCGTCCGGGACCTCCTCTCCTCGCTCAAGGCAACTCAAAGCGGCGTAGAAGACGATCCAGTCCGGCAAGCGATAGAAGACCAAGAGATTCGAAAACACCGATCTCCCTTCGGCCAATTGCTTGCCGAACAGCAGGCTGTCTAGGTAGCGGACCAACAACGGAGTGCTCGCAGTCTTCCCGGCCACCTGCATGACCTGAGCGGTGGTGCCCGTCCAGGCCCAATGCTGAAACCTCAGCATTCCCCCCTCCCACAGAGCATCGGTGATCTCTTGACACTCATCAAAATTTCTGGCAGCGATGCGTGCGATACATGCCACGGTTCCATAGTTCAAGGTGGAGGTCACGAAGGGGTCTTGGCTGACTCGGTCTTGGGGCCCGGCAGCTATCAACTCTTGCATCCTCTGCAGGGTGATGGTGCCACTGGTGCTCATCAATTCGGAGGCTGCCGTCAAGCCAAAGGCCATGGCCTGTTTGAAATCCCGACCATCAAACAGGCCCTGGAGCCAACTTTCGAAAGCCTTATAGGCCGGCCAATCGAAATAGGTTCCTCCGGCCAGGTGGATGGGCTCAAATCCCACCTTTTTGAACTCGATGCGCTCTAAGAGCGACTCCAGGTCTTTGCGGTGCTCTATGGCCTGACGGCCGTGGTTCGCTTTGACCGCAGTGCAATAGAAACTGAGGCGAACGAAGTATCCATCAGGGGTGGGAGTCACGGAAAAGGGAAACAGCCTACAGGCCAAGGGCTTAGCCTCGGAGCCATGTTCAGCGTGGACTTTGCAGAGATTGTCTTGGTCTAGGAAGATGCACTGCTCATCCTGGCGACGGAGAACCCTAAAACCTTCTTCACCTCGATGGATTGGGCGAAGTCCGGTCTCCTTGGTGTAAGACTCCGCAAGCGGGCTCTTGCGCATCTCTTTTTCGAAAAACGGATCAGCCCGAACCTGAAGGTTTCCCTGGCAGCTCCGGCCGCACTGCACACAATCGTAATTCTGGCCCGGTGGGAAGTGAAACTCCATCTAAATGGCTTCAAGCTCAGCGGGCCAGCGCCTCCTTCGAGCGGGGCTATCCGGATACGGTAGCGAGCAGCATACGACCTCGATCTCCCCCTGACCGACAGAGACAGGACGGAATTAGAAAGCAGATACCCCTCTGCCCTGAATAACTCTGGGAGCGAAGAGTTGTCCCCTCTCAGACTGCCCCCCGAGACGAGAGGCGCCGCGGCTGCATCTTAAAGAAACAACCGACCCCGGCCTTCTAAAGAGCAAGCCGGGGTCGGTTCGACAGACCGCGATTCCCAAAAAGGCTAGATTGGCAAGATGCCGTCTCCCTTTATGTTCAGTCCACCGCTCGTGGGGTCATTGACCGCTCCGGTTATGGTCAAGTCCAGGTCCGTTTCAGTTTCGAGTTCGTCGGTCAAGAAGCCCTGGCCTGAGAGAAAGAAGGTGGCCGTGACACCTTGGGTGGGATCCCAAGAATCGAAGGCTCCCAACATCTCGGCCGTGACCTCTCGCGCACCGGTGAAGAAACCTAGAACTTGGTCCGCTTCGTCAACGATTCTGAGTTCTCGCACTCCGGCAAAGCTCAATACGTCGAGCTCTTCAGAAACAAAACTCTGGCCTGGAGCAAGGACATCGGTGAGATCAAACGGATCCATGGAACCCTGGAGCCGACCTTGGACCTTCACCGGTCCTAGTCGCCCTGAGGTGTGGGTGAAGCGAAATTTGGCCATCTCGGGGACTCGAACCACATCATCGCTAAAAACCAAGCCTCCCGGCGGAAGAGGGGTGCCGGAAGGCACCAGTTGAGACAAGGTCAACGCAACCTCGCCCACCAAAGACAGGGTCTGATGCGCGTCAGCCTCGAAGGTCACCGTTTGCTCGAAAAGGTCCTCGCTCGAGCCCGACACTCGCACCTGCAAACTCACCTCTCCGGCTTGGGTGACGAAATAATCGGTGACTCCCTGACCCTCAAGACCGGCGGCAACCACCGTGCCGTTCAAGAGCACGTCGACTTCGGGCATTTCACTCCCAACCATCAGTCCGTGGAACACTCTCAAGTTCACCTCTCCAGGAGGCGGGGGAGGCGGGGGGGGATCCGGGACCACTGGGTCGGCCACCAGAGTCGTGCCACCGAGGGGGAACGGTTGGTCCAAAGCGGCCACCAGTGGCAGACTGTTCTCGCCGTCACCCGCAGCCGAGATGGTGGTGTTCGCCCCTGCCAGTCCGGCGGCGTTTTCCAGAGCCCCGGCGAGGGTGGTCTGGCTGTTGCGCAGGTTGGTGTAAACCTCGATCACTTCTCCGTCGGCATTCAAGAGGTTCAGTGAGTCGGTGTCCAGTTCTTCCACGTCGATGACGGCATAGGTCGTGGCCTGGCCAAAGCTGACCGGGCCGAG
This sequence comes from Vulcanimicrobiota bacterium, assembly GCA_050486105.1. GTDB lineage: Bacteria > Vulcanimicrobiota > Xenobia > Xenobiales > JADMJV01 > JAEXNA01. Next base: position 3,391 of record JBJHCR010000251.1, on the reverse strand, counting down.
GAGGACGTCGCCTTCAGCGGTTGCCAAGCGCAACGGACCGGCACCTGGTACGGTGTGGAACAGTCGGGCCCGCAGAGTGTTGGCGGCGGAGACCACGTCGTCGGTGAGCACCGCAACCTGCAATCCCGTGCCCTGGTTGGTGGTGTCCACGCTCTGCAAGCCGATCACCGCCACGGTAGAGTGGCTGTCCGCAGCCAAGTTCACCGTGGTGTCGAGGGCGTCGGTGCTGGTCCCGGAAAAACGAACCTGCACTCGGGTTGGTCCGGCCTCCACTTCCAGGTAGTTGGAGAAAAATTCGAAGGTCACGTTGGTGCCCACCTGAGTGCCGTTAACCAAGATATTAACATTGCCGGCGTTGGGCGAAAGATGGGCCAAACGCAAGAAGGCGGAGTCCTCGTCGGGGGGCGGTGGGGGAGGAGGAGTGATGCTCACATTCCCTTGCTGACCGGAAACTTGGCTAAAATCTGTGCCACTGCCGCAGCCGATGGCGATGAGAACCATCAGGGCGGCTAAGAATGTCAATACTAAACGTTGCACGAAACCTCCATGTAGCAAATGCTTGCCTTTATTTGGGGACCTCCTGCTTCGGAATCTAGGGAAAAACCCCTTGACTCTTCTTCCTCCAAGAAGTGACCTTAACGGCCCCTCGAGAATCGAGAGCAACTAAACCCTCCCAGAGCCCTCGCGAGCCAAACCGGCCTGACTCGGCCGTCTCCCCCAGCAGCGTCCGGGCCAACACCGACAGCCGCCTCCCCGTGTCAGATGGAATCGTCCCGTCCAGTCACACCTCTTGCCGGAGAGGGTTCCTCTTGGGGCAAGCTCCCCGCCCAGTCTGACCCGTGAGGTCGATGGCAGACCGGCACTTCCTTGAGTCTCAAGGATCTGCCTGGTAAACGCTGCACACCAAGCAAAAGCCACCCCCTCGCGAACGAGTTAGCGGCTTTTGGGATTGGAACCTATGTCTCCTTAGAGATGTCGGACCTCTAGAATGGACAACCACACCCGATATCACCGTCGCTGATCAGAGTTTGACTGCCGTCGGCGGCTTCATCCACAGCGATCACCAAGGTTAAGTCGATCTCCTCGGGATCTTCATCGTCATCGGTTTCACCGGTGCCGGCGGCAAACACCGTGACATTGAGGGCATTGTTGTTGGCCTGCAAGAGATCTTGAATTCGAGGGATCAGGTCGAGGAAGTCCCCACTATTGCGCACGTCCTCAAAAATTGCCAGGGTTCTATCGACGCTCCCGTTGTCCAGGGTTACGACGTCGATCGATAGGGCCTCATCGAGATCTGCTGAGTTGAGTTCGAAGTATACCGTGCCCTCGGCATAAGCGACAGCCGTGGTGATCACCTCCTGCTCGGGTTCTCTATCCAAGAAGTAGAAAGCCAAGGCCACCGGGGTTCCATCCTGCAGGTCCGGGGAGGCGTGGATGAGGCGCAGCTTGAGGGTGCCGGCGCTGTTGACTAGGTCGTCTTGGAGTAAGCTGAGCTGGCCTGGAAGCTCTTCCCCAGGCTCCTCGGGATCGAAATCCGGGTTCACTAGGGCGGTCAAGGTGTGGAAGTTGCCTTCCGTTAAGGTGGCCTCCCCCTCGGCGATCAGCAAAGTGGAGGTCTGACCTAGATGCTCATGCCCATCACCGTGCGCCTCGACTCGAACGTCTAGAGTCACCCCTGCAGGAACTTCGCGATAGGCGGTTATGCTTTCGAAGCTCACCGCGGTTTCCACCAATTCTCCGTTGATGAGTAAGTCCACCTGAGTGTCACCGGGGATCATATGGGCCAATCGAAGCTGAGCCGTGAGAGGTTCGATTTCCTGCCGATCAGCGATCAGGCGAACCCCACCCAGGGGAGCCGCTTGGTCTAGAGCGGCCACGAGTGGCAAACTGTTCTGCCCATCGCCTGCGGCCGAGATGGTGGTGTTCGTGCCTACAAAGCCCGCAGCGTTTTCCAAAGCCTCGGCCAAAGTGGTGCCGCCGCCGCGCAACTCGGTGTAGATCCCGATCACCTCTCCCTCGGCATTCAAGAGGTTGAGGGAGTCGGTGTCCAGGTTCTCCACGTTGATGACCGCATAGGCCGTGGCCTGACCAAAACTCACCGGACCTAGGAGGACTTCACCTTCAGCAGTGGCCAAGCGAATCGGGCCGGCACCGGGCACAGTGTGAAATAGGCGGGCCCGGAGAGTGTTAGCGGTGGGGGCCACGTTGTCGGTGAGCAGCACCGTCTGCAAGGAAGTCCCCTGATTGGTGGTGTTCACACCCTGTAGGCCGATCACCGCCAGGGTGGAGTGACTGTCCTCGGAAAGGTTCACCGTGGTGTCCAGGGCATCGGTGCTGGTCCCGGCGAAACGAATCTGCACTCGGGTGGGTCCGGCTTCGACTTCCAGGTAGTTCGAGAAAAACTCGAAGGGCACATTGCTGCCCACCTGGGTGCCGTTGACCAAAACATCAACGTTGCCGGCATTTGGCGAGAGATGGGCCAAGCGCAAGAAGGCGGGGTCCTCCTCCGGGGGGTCCGGTGGGGTGATGCTCACATTCCCCTGTTGACCTGAAATCTGATTAAAATCGGTGCCACTGCCGCAGCCCAAGGCGCAAAAAGCGAGCAATGCTATCAGCAGTGCTGAAACTTTGGTTCTCATGAAACCTCCAAAAATGTGTCCTAGACCGTTCTTGAGCCAGTCTCCAGAAACCTTGACTCCAGGGGATGCTTGGAAAGTTCCCTAGACCGAACGTTTTTTGGCAAACAAAGAAGGCTGACCACAGACGTTGCACTGGTCGGCCTAATCGGTCCTAAAATCCTTTATTTCTAAAAGGGATCTCCGTTGCTGAGCATGGCGATGCCGCCTGCTTGAGCTTCGTCCACGGTGGTATGGTTTTTTCTTGACAGATCCTAAGCTGAGCAGTGGCAGACCCTTTAACCACCCGGATTATCGGCGCTTCCAGAGAGTCCATCGGGGACTCCTCCTAGACAGCCTGCTCCCCCAGCTCCGTCAGGGTTTCCGCCGTTTCCGCCACCTCCGCCTTCCCCTTGTGAGAAAACGTCGCCTGAACCGCTGATGTTGGTGACCAACCCTTCGACACCTCCGTGGGCACCAGGCCCGTCACCAAAAAGTACGCCAACCGAGCCTGCCCCCCCCAGCTCTGACCCCGAGCCGTCCGCAGGACCCCCCAAACGCAAGCTCGACGGGGATCCGCCACCGTGCGGAATTTCCTGCCCGAACAACGCCTGGGTCGGAGCGAGATCCGCCACCGAAACAGCGTCGAAGCGGATCGGCTCCGAGTACAACCCACCCATTTTCAGCAAATTCTTACATCCTCTCAATGCCCCCGTAATCAAACAGCCGAACATGCAGCCCTGGCCCTCGGCTATGGTAGAACACAAGCCCACCAG
>JBJHCR010000250.1:1575-9648 GCA_050486105.1 Vulcanimicrobiota bacterium | reverse complement strand
GTGGACCTATTTGCAAGAATTTGCGGTTCCCATGGCGGAAAAAGGGCGAGTTTGGCGATGTGGGTTGATTCGGCGCACAGCCTCCTTAGCCCAGCAACCTTGGGGCCTCTGCCGTCACCACCACAGCAGAGGCCCCATTCGCATTAAGGAGGGGTCCGAGTCAGTCACCCGAAGGCGAAGGCTATGGCTGACGAGGGGATAGCGAAAACGAGGCTTTCGCTGGAGCAAACTCTCGTCTCTTTGCGCCACGAACTGCACCGCCATCCTAGACTCTCCGGCCAAGAATCCGACACCGCAGACCGCATAGCCGCCTTTCTAAAGCAAACCTCCCCGAAGCTGGTCGTTCGAAACCTCGGGGGTCACGGCTTGGCTGCCGTTTTTGAAGGCCAGCAAAAAGGCGGCGTCACGGTCCTACTGAGAGCAGAACTCGACGCCCTCCCTCTCGACGATCCCCCCAGTCTTCCTCACCGAAGCCTGACCCCGGGGGTAGCCCACAAATGCGGTCACGACGGCCACGCAGCTTCCTTGTGCGGGGTGGCCTTGATGCTGGCCCAGCAACCTCTGGAAAGCGGTCGAGTCCTGTTGCTGTTCCAGCCCGCTGAGGAGACGGGCGCCGGTGCCAAAGCGGTGCTCGATGACCCCAAGCTTCAAGACCTTTGGCCGGACTGGGCCTTCGCCTGGCACAATGTCCCGGGCATTCCTTTGGGACAAGTGGTCACTCGAAGCGGAACCTTTGCTGCGGCCTCAGTGGGACTGATCGTCCGTTTCTTAGGACGAGAATCTCACGCTGGGGAGCCCCATTTGGGCCGCAACCCAGCCGGGGCCATCTCCTGTCTGCTCAACGCTTCTTTGTCCTTACCCTCACAATTGGGCGGACTTCATCCTGGATTCCTGATCACTCCGGTGGGCCTACAGATGGGAGATGGCAGTTTTGGAACCTCCCCCGGACAGGCTGAAGCTCGATTCACCTTGCGAGCGCTCAGCAATTCTGGACTGACAAACTTAGTGAACGCCCTGGAGACCAGAGCGAAGAGCGAAGCGAGCATCTGGAACCTAAAGGTCGAGTTTGAGCACCACGACCCTTTCCCCGCTACCGTCAACTGTGCCCAAGCCACCAGCCTCGTGGGGCAAGGCGTGAGTTCTCTGAACTTCACCCATCGGCAGGCCGACAACTCCTTCCCCTGGTCCGAAGACTTCGGTGAGGTCCTGGATCGGATTCCTGGCGCTTACTTCGCTTTAGGAGCAGGCCTCGAACATCCCGCCCTCCATTCTGAGCACTACGATTTTCCAGATTCGCTTCTGCTCCCAGGAGCCAAACTCATGACCGAGATCGCCAGAAGAGCGGTCGTGTCGAACCCGAGGTTGAGCCGGTGAGCGGACTCCAATACCTCGAGAGTCTGGTGGACGGAGTCAACTCTGTCCTGGGTCACATCTTGGTTCCGGTCTTGCTTTTTGCCGGCCTCTTCTTAACCATCAAACTGGCCTTCATTCAAGTGCGCAAGCTTTGGCATGGAACCCTAGTGACCTTAGGAACCTACGACGAAGAAGGGGAAGAGGGGGATGTCTCTCACTTTCAAGCCCTCTCCACGGCGCTTTCGGCCACCGTGGGCGTCGGCAACATCGCCGGGGTGGCCATGGCCATCCACTGGGGCGGCCCCGGGGCCCTTTTCTGGATGTGGGTGACGGCCTTTTTAGGCCAGGCCTTGAAGTACTCGGAATGCACCTTGGCTCTGGCCTACCGTCAGGTCAACGAGGACCCCGAGGCCATCGATAAGATTTCGGGCGGACCCATGTATTATATGCGAGACGGCCTCAACTCCAAGGCCCTGGCCATGTTTTACGCCGCCTGCATTTTTTTCACCACCCTGGTTTCCGGCAGCGCCGTGCAAGCCAACTCTTTCGCTCACGCCATGAACGACAGCTTCGGACTGCCCTATTGGGTCACCGGCCTTTTCGGAGCCACTTTTGTAGCGGTCGTGATCCTAGGTGGGATCAAGCGCATCGGGAAAGTGGCCAGCATCCTGACCCCAACCATGGCTCTAACCTACGTCTTTTTTGCTCTGCTCATCCTGGTCTTTCACTACGACCAGATCTTGCCGGCTTTCGCTCGGATCTTCACCGAGGCTTTCAATCCCGTGGCTGGAGTCACCGGAGCCGGCACCGCATCCTTTCTGATGGCCATGCAAACCGGAGTCCGCCGCGGACTTTTCAGCAGCGAAGGTGGAACCGGCTCGGCAGCCATAGCCCACTCAGCCGCCAAGACCGAAGAGCCGGTCAGTGAAGGAACGGTGGCTCTCCTGGAGCCCTTCATCGACACTCTCATCGTCTGCACTCTCACCGGACTGGTCCTGATCACCACCAACGTCTGGGACGAAAGGCATTGCCTTGAGCTTTCCCCTTCAGCCATAGTCATGCAGGCCGATGAGAGCCTGGTCCAAGAGGGTATCCCCAGCGAGGAGCTTCTCTACCACGGTTGCCCGGTCACCGCGCTCTACCTCGACAAGGATGCCGAGGTCCCTTTCCAGGGCCGCTTGCTCAAAACCGAATCGGGAGTCCTCATTTTCTCCGAAGGAGCCGAGTCACCGGCGAAGTTATATGGCATGGCCGTCCAAGTGGGAGCTCCCCTAACCGCCAAAGCTTTCGAGGTGGGACTATCCCGCTTCGGAGATTGGGGCAGTTTGGTGGTGACTATCTGCGTCGGGCTCTTCGCCCTGTCCACCGCCTTGGGCGTAAGCTACTATGGCGACCGTTGTGCGGACTTCATGTTTGGTCATCGCGCCGTCCTACCGTATCGCATCTGCTACAGGGGCATGTATTTCTTGGGAGCTCTAGCGGCGGTCCCGTTGCTCTGGAAGATCGTCGATGTGGCTTTTGCTTTGGCCACCCTACCAAATGTCATAGCCTTGATTTTTATGTCCGGAACGATTAAGAAACTTACAGACAGCTATTACACCCGCAAACCTTGGGAGAAGAAAAAGAGTTGACACCCTTCCGACCACAGCACGACCTGAGCGAACTGGCCCGGCGCCTCCCTCAAGATCGCCTCCATCGACTGATCTGTGCCGAAAGCCACACCGCGGGAGAATTGACCCGTATCGTCTTAGGCGGCGGCCCGGAGCTAGGCCCTGGCAAATTGAGTGAGCTTCGCCAGATGTTCTCTCAGGAACACGACCATTTGAGACGCCGTCTCACCTGGGAGCCACGGGGCAACAAAGATGTGGTTGTTGCCTGGCTCACCAAGCCCCGTTCCTTCGGGTCCCAGCTTGGCCTTTTCTTCATGGATGCCCGGCGCTACCCAATGGCCTGTGGCACGGCCACAGTGGGAGCCATCACCTGCGCCGTGGAACTCGGTCTGGTTCAAGCCACCGAGGACCAGCCCCTTGTGGTCGACACCCCAGCCGGACCGATAACCGCTCACCTCACCTTGGGAGACAACCGGGTCACCAGCGTCCACTTGGACATGCCCGAAGCCTGCGTTCTCTGGGAGGACCGCAAGATCGAATTAGACGGAACCAAGTATCTCGGAACCTTGGGCTTCGTGGGGGGGTTCCTGCTGATGCTCGAGCAAAGTCAACTCCCGTACCCGATCTTGCCGTCCTACGGAAACAAATTAGTTGAGTTGGCCGAAAGACTGCTGTCCGCGGCCAACGAGCAGTGGCAAGTTCCCAACCCCCTTACCAGACAGCCCTCCACTATTGATGGGGTGGTGTTTTTTGACTCCTCAAAGCACGATGACAAACTCGGGAGCGGAGCCGTGGTCTATGGCGCCTCTCACCTAGATCGCTCCCCCTGCGGCACCGGCACTGCTCTCAAAGTAGCCCTGCTTTCTCACCAAGGACGCTTGCAAAAGGGAGACACCTTCGTAAACAGCGGGCTATTAGGGACCACTTTCCAGGCAGAATTGAGAGAAGACGTCATGATCGGAGCTTACCCAGGGGTTCAAGTCCGACTCAAGACCTCAGCTCATTTGATTGGAATTCAGGAGTACTTCGTTATGCCAGACGACCCCTTAGGGGAAGGATACTTACTGGGAGAGCCCACGCCGACGCGATCCTTGCAAGCGCTCGATGTCGAATAGAGCGAACATTGTCGTCGTTGGCGGCGGCATCGTGGGTCTAGCCACCGCTTATTGGTTGACTCGAAAGCGTCCCCAACTCAAAGTCGCCATTCTGGAAAAAGAAGCCGAGATCGCTCTGCATCAAACCGGGCGCAATTCCGGTGTTCTCCATTCGGGCATCTACTACAAGCCCGGCTCGGCCAAAGCCCTCAACTGCCGCCGGGGAAAGAGTCTGATGCTGGATTTTTGCTCAACCAATGAGGTGCCCCACGATATTTGCGGGAAGGTCATCGTTGCCACGAATCCCCTAGAGGTGACTCGGTTGCAAGCTTTGGCTGAGCGTGGTCGAGACAACGGAGTACCTTGCCAATGGCTCGACCAAGCAGCTTTGCGCTCTCGGGAACCTCACGCCGCAGGAGAGGCCGCCCTCTTGGTTCCCGAAGCCGGAATCGTGGACTACCGTCAGGTGTGTCGCAAACTGCTGACCCTTTCTGAAGCTCAGTTCGTCCCCCGAGCCGAGGTCACCAGGATCTCCGAAACCTCTTCTGGCCTGATAGTGGAGAGCAATCACGGAGTCTGGACCCCGGAAACGGTGATCAACTGCGCCGGGTTGCACAGCGATCGAGTCTGCCAGAGAAGTGGAATTGCCCCAGGACTAAAAATCGTGCCCTTCAAAGGGGAGTATTACCGCCTGACTGAGGAGGCCGGCAACCTCTGTCGCCACCTGATCTATCCTGTGCCCGACCCCAATTTCCCCTTTCTCGGCGTGCATCTCACCCGCATGATCTCCGGAGGAGTCGAAGTCGGCCCCAACGCCGTGCTAGCCCTAGGTCGGGAAGCTTATGGAAAGACCGATATCAATCTCAGCGATCTCTTCGAGACCCTCACCTACCCGGGCTTTTTGAAACTAGCCTTGGGCAACGTCAGAATGGGCCTAGGTGAGATGCATCGCTCGGTCTCTAAAGCCGCTTTCGTCAGGGCCCTGCAGAAGCTTTGTCCTGAGACCCGTTCAGAGCACCTGATCAGCGCCCCGAGCGGGATCAGGGCCCAGGCGGTGCAGTCCAACGGCAGCCTGGAAGATGACTTTCGCATTCTCACCCGGGGACGGCAAATTCACGTTCTCAACGCCCCTTCTCCGGCGGCCACGGCCTCTCTCGCCATCGGCGAGACCATCGCTGACCTCCTCACCTGAGCCACTCAATTATTCTGGCCGAAGTTTCTCCCGGACGTAACCTTTATGGTCATAGAGAGCCACCTGAGCTTGACCGCTGGGGTCCAGAGAGATGCTGACCCTCATCTGCCCGGTGCCGTCGTGAACAGTGATGGTGGCTTTGTTGCTGCCATCGAACCCAGCCTGGATTTTGGATTCTCCTGCACCGGACAAAGTTAAGTTCGGTTGGCCTGTCTTGCCATCGAGTTCTAGACCCACCCTCGGTCGGCCGTCTTCGAGCATGACTAAAGTGGGAGCCTGCTTGGGGTCGAGGCCTAGCAGCAAGCGCATCTTTTCGTCCTCGTCGTGAAAAGTCAGGGCCACCGCTCCCTTCTTTCCGGCGCTCTGGAGCTGGGCCCTGGTCTTTCCTTCCCCGTCAGTGAGAACAAACTTCTGGGCCCGGACCTCCTGTTGAGTGGGCTTCTTGGCGTCAGACTTGGCGACCTCGATGACCAATTGCTCGGGTTCAGACTTCGGTTTCCTGCCAAACATAGACTCTCTCCTTTATCGCCTGAGGATTCTGCCTTGGCCCGCTCAAGCCTTCCTGAAGCGACTCTTGGACGGATCTTATCCTGTCCCAGGAGTCTATAATTTCACCTCAAAATGCCTCTCATGACCAACTTCTTGAAACCCATAAGCCTGCTCTTGACCCTCTTGGTTTTCACCTCCACCGCCTATGGTGAGACCGAGCCTCGGGACTCTCTGATTGCCCGGCAGATAGAGGCCCATATCAGGTTTCTGGCTGACGACTTGCTCGAAGGACGGGGCTTGGGGAGCTCGGGACTGGAACTGGCCTCGATGTATATTGAATCCCAGCTCCGCAGGGCCGGACTGCAACCGGCCTTCGGCGACAGCTATCGGCAGCCATTCACTTTGCAAGGGACCACCCCCGATCCAAACAGCAGCCTTAGCTTTCGTAAAGATGAGCAAACTCTGCTGCCAGAGTATCTCACCGAGTTCGTATCCTTCAGCAATCATCGAGATCTGCCGGAAACCCTGAGCGGTGAATTGGTCTATGCAGGATTCTTGATCCAGGCCCCGGAGCTGCCCTGGGACGATATCGGCGACGCCGACCTCAGTGGCAAGGTTTTGCTGGTGGAGGTCAACGAACCCATGGACGCTTCCGGGGAACTCTTCGACCCTAACGAGATGTCCTATTACGGACGCTGGACCTACAAATACGAACAGGCTGAGCGCCTAGGAGCGCTGGGAGTCCTGCTGATCCACCACGACACCAGAGCCACCTACGGCTGGGAGGTGGTTCGCAATTCTTGGTCTTTGGAGGGCTTCACCATCCCAGAAGAATACCTGGGATGCGCCTTCGAAGGCTGGGTCTCGGAACCCATTGCCGAGCAACTGTTTCAATTGGCAGGCCTGAACTACGAAGAGCAGTTCCGCCTGGCCCAAACTGCAGAATTCCAACCCATCTCTTTAGGAGTGGAGGCTTCGGTGAGCATGCAACCCACCTTTAGGGAAGTCGAAACCAGCAACGTCGGTGGCCTCCTCCCAGCGGCAAGCGACTCCGAAACAGCCCCGGTGGTGGTGGTCACCGCCCACCATGACCATATTGGACTGGCGCCCGACGGAGTGTACAACGGCCTGGTGGACAACGCCTCGGCGGTGGCCACCATGCTCACCTTGGCTCAAGCCTTCGCCGAGGGCTCGCCGCTTCCCATCAACTTGATGTTCGTAGCGGTGAGCGCCGAGGAGCAAGGCTTATGGGGCTCGCGATTTTTTGCCACCAACTCTCCCGTCGACCCTCAAAGACTCTGGGCCAACCTCAACTTGGAAATGACCAACATTTGGGGACCCACCAAAGACCTTTATGCCATCGGAGCCAATCGCTCGACCTTGGACCCTATTGCAAGAGTTGCGGCTGAGAACCTGGGCTATACCTACATCGAAGAGCAGGACCGAGAGAACGGCTTCTTCTTTCGTTCCGACCAGTTCAGCTTCGCCCGCATCGGAGTGCCCGGTCTCTGGCCCCACGAGGGTTTGGTTTCCTTGGGAGAGGACCCCGAAAAAACCAAGACTCTCAGAACGCGGTATCGAGAGAAGCATTACCATCAGACCACCGACAGCGTCGAAGACCTTGAAGACACTTGGGATTTGGAAGGCACCGCCCAGATCGCTGGTTGGGTGGAAGAAATGATTAAGCTCTTGGCCCGCGAAACCGAGCCTCCAGAATTCCTCGAAGGGAGCACCTTCCAGCGATGATGAATCGACGCACTTTTCTCAAGGGCTTGGGAGCCGCCGGACTCCTCATGGGATGCAACCCCAAAGCTACCCTTGGAGAGCCCGTCGCCTGGCACCAGGCCGGGGTCTCAGAGTTGAGGGCGGCCCTAGACCGGGGCCAGGTGACCCCCATGGCCCTGGTGCAGCACTTCCTGGATCGCATCGAAGACAAGGATGGCTTCCTGCGCTCCATCCTAGAGTTGAACCCAAATTTGGAGGCCGAAGCCGCTCGAGTTGCCCAGCTGAAAAAAGGCGTATTACGCGGTATTCCGGTGTTGATTAAGGACAACATCGCCACCGGGGACGGTATGGGCAATTCCGCCGGGTCCGCGGCTCTAGCCTCCTCTCGGCCCGAGTTCGGCTCGGGGGTGGCTGAGCGCCTCAGAGAAGAGGGAGCCATCCTCCTAGGCAAGACCAACATGAGTGAATGGGCCAACTTTCGATCCAATAAGCCCTCCAGCGGTTGGAGCGCCCGAGGCGGCCAATGCCGAAACCCTCACGCATTGGACCGCAGTCCCTGCGGCTCAAGTTCCGGCTCGGCCGTCGCCGTGGCCGCCGAACTTGCGCCCTT
>JBJHCR010000250.1:0-1565 GCA_050486105.1 Vulcanimicrobiota bacterium | reverse complement strand
ATCGTCGGCCTCAAGCCCACCGCCCACTTCCTTGCCGACGACGGCATCATCCCCATCGCCCCCAGTTGGGAGACTGCCGGCCCCATGGCCAAAACCGTCAGCGACGTGGCCTTACTGCTGCAAGCCCTAGTCCCAGACGGCCGCCCGTATCCGCTGACCCCGGGGGCCCTGAAGGGCGCCCGCATCGGGGTGGCCAGAACCTTCTTCGGCTTCGACCCCCAGGTGGACGCCCTCATGGAGGTCGCTCTCGTTGCCCTCCGAGATCTGGGCGCGGAGCTCATCGATCCGGTGCAAGTGCCCACCTGGAAGGATTTCGGGACGGACGCCAAGACAGTGATGCTCTACGAATTCAAGCACGGTCTCAACGCCTACTTAAAGCGCTTGGGGGATGGGGCTCCGGTGAAAAGTCTGGCCGAGGTCATCGCCTTCAATCGGGACAACCCTCGACTCGAAGCCCTCTCCTACTTCGACCAGGAGGTCCTCCTCGAGGCCCAGGCCAAGGGCGCCCTAGACGAATCCGAATACCGCCAGGCCCTGAGCGCTCTTCAACTCAAGGCCGGCCCAGAAGGGCTGGAAAAAGCCTTCCAGGATCACCGAATCGAAGCTATCGTTTCTCCCACCAACGGACCAGCTTGGCTCATCGACCCCGTCAACGGAGACCACTTTCGAGGGGGAAGCTCGGCGCCGGCCGCTTTAGCTGGATGTCCCCACCTCACCGTGCCCGCCGGGTTCGTGCACCAACTGCCCATCGGACTTTCGTTCTATGGTCCAAAGCACACCGAAACCCGCCTCCTGAACCTGGCCTTCGACTATGAGCAAGCCACTCAAAAGCGTCGTCCCCCAAGGTTCTTGGAAACGGTGACCCCAGAGAAACCATGAGCTGCCCCTTCAACGAGTCTTAGAAGTGAGGTAGAATGTGCAGGTGACTGTGGACCTCAAAAAACGGCTCTGGACAGTGCGGGAGTATAACCGCATGGGGGAGTTGGGTTTGATCGGTCCCCAGGAACGGGTCGAGCTGATCGATGGAGAGGTGCTGCGTATGAGTCCCCAAAAACCCCTCCAAGCCAACGTCACTATGCTCTTAAATCACTCCCTGGTCTCACGCTACGGTGAGACTCACTATGTGCGAGTGCAGCTTCCTTGGGAGGCGAATCCCTATTCCGAGCCAGAGCCAGATTTCGCCCTGATCAGTAAAGACAAGCCCTTATCGTCCTCGAACCATCCCACCGAAGCCGACTTGGTGATCGAGGTCGCCGACAGTTCCCTGGCCTTCGACCGAAGCCGCAAAAGCCGTCTGTACGCCGAATCGGGAGTGCCAGAGTACTGGATTGTGAACATCCCAGGACGCTGCCTGGAGGTCTATCGAGAGCCGAAAGACCAGGTCTATTCATCCCTGCAGAAACTCTCCGTAGAGGAGACCGTCTCGCCTCTGAAAGTTCCAGGAGAGGCCCTGCTGATCGCAGAATTCTTGCCCGACAACCTAGTGCTCTGTCAAACCTAAGAATTGGGGTTGGGCCGGAGATCCATCAATTCTGATTTCATCAATTCTCGGTTACGTACAACCC
>JBJHCR010000249.1:2375-9768 GCA_050486105.1 Vulcanimicrobiota bacterium | reverse complement strand
TTACCATCCCGCGTTGGCAAAGGTGGCCCCCCTTCGCCGGGATCTCGGGGTCAGAACCATGTTCAATATTCTAGGCCCTTTGTTGAACCCCGCCCCGGTTACCCATCAGGTGATCGGCGTCTTTTCCCGAGACTTGATGCGTCCCATGGCTCAAGCAGCAGCAGACCTCGGCAGAAAAAAGGTCTTAGTCGTGCATGGAGAGGGCGGTTTGGACGAAGCTTGCCCTTGGGGTCAAACTTGGGGGATCTTGATCGACGGGGATAGGGAATCGGAATACGTATGGGAACCAGGAAGTTTCGGCACCGCTGCGGTGGATCCGAGTGCGGTGCTCGGGGCTGGGCCCCAGCAGAACGCCCAGCGAAGCCTCTGTCTCCTGGAAGGCGCTGAGCCGGAATTGGCTCGAGCGGTGGCTATAAATTCTAGTCTGGCATTGTGGCTGACGGAGCGCTTCAAGAGCCTTCCTGAAGCCTACTTGGCCTCCGTTGATACTCTGGCCTCAGGAGCCACCAAGAGCTTGCTCAATCCGTCTGATTGATCAAGAAGATGACATAGTTGCCAAGGAGTTTCACCTGCTCAATGTCCATGCCGAGAAAGAGGAGGCAATGATGATACCTGATCTTCTCGCCTCCCCCGGGTTCGGGCGGCTCCGAAGTCACCGACAAGACCTTGCAAGGCAATCTTAAAGCTGGAAGTATCCTCCAGAGACAGATCTCACAGTGAATCATCTGCTCTTTTTCGAGAGGCTGGTCGAGCTCCAGCAGAGCGCCGCCCACTCCGAGATTTAAGAGTTGCCCGCTGAGAAACTCTTCTCCTAACGCCAGATAGGCTCGAGCCGGAATTTTCCCATGGGCCCGCACAAATTTTCTTTTTTGAAATGTCTTGTTCTCGTCGAATCCTAGCTGCTCCAACACATACTTCACCCAGGACCGACGCATGTTTTCTCGGCTGTCTTCGAAGCTCAATCCCGCCTCAAACGACTGTCGTCCTGGAACGCCGATCTCTTGAACCCATACCACTCGACAGCGGACAGCGCCGGTACGATGCTCCTCAGACCCGTCCGGGAAATACACTTCGACTTTCTCGCCTTCAATCAAAGGCTGAGAACGACGAAGGCGCAGCCCGTCCAAACTCAGATCGGTGACGATAGCGTGGTCCCGACCAGAGTCGCGCCCGATCTCTAAACGAATGTAAGTCCTAACTCTGAGCTTTCTTCGACGTTCCGCCAGGGACAAGTGAGGGAAATCGGGGTCGGTGGCTTCCAGACCCTGGATCTTATTACGCAGCATGACACTTTCGATTCTGCAGCAGGGGGCCTCATCCCTGGCCAGGAAGTTTCCCGAGAATACATCAGAGGAGTTGTCTGTGATCGTCGACCAAGACCGAAACCCCGCCGAAGTGGCAAGAGAGATCGTTGAGAAAAACCGGGAGTTCACGCTTTTCTCGTGGGCAGTCCAAGAAAGTTGTCAACCCATTCCCATCGCCAAGGCCAAAGGCACCTGCTTTTGGGACGTTGAAGGGAAGCGATATCTCGACTATTCATCGCAACTGATGAATGTCAATATCGGTCATGGACACCCAAAGGTGATCGAGGCCATCAAGAAGCAGGTTGACGAGTTGGCCTTCGTCTATCCGGGCGCAGCAACACGAGCTCGAGGAGAAGCCGGAGAAAAGCTCTCGGAGATCGCCCCCGGTGATTTAAAGAAGGTCTTCTTCACTCTGGGAGGCGCTGACGCTATTGAAAACGCCATGAAAATGGCACGGCTGGTCACCGGCCGACAGAAGGTGATGACTCGATATCGATCCTATCACGGAGCCTCGTTCGGAGCCATGAGCGCCGGCGGTGATCCTCGACGCTTGGCCAACGAACCTGGGGTCCCTTGGATCGTGCGCATGTTTGACCCTTACGCCTATAGGAGTCCGATTTACCGCCACTGTTCCCCGGAGGAAGGCGATCGCGCCTTGCTTGACCTCATTGAAGAGCAGATCCAGATGGAGGGTCCCAACCAGATCGCCGCCATACTCCTCGAGGGCTATAGCGGGTCGTCCGGCATTATTGCCCCATCGTCGCAAACGTACTGGACCGGGATTCGCGAGCTTTGCGATCGATATCAAATCAAGCTTATCGTGGATGAGGTCATGAGTGGCTTTGGGCGAACCGGAGAGTGGTTCGGCATCGACAACTATGGAGTGACCCCCGACCTGCTGGTCTGTGCCAAAGGGTTGACCTGTGGCTATATACCTCTTGGTGCGGTAGTCGTCAGCCCGGAGATCGGCAAATTTTTCGACAGCAATCCCCTCTGGTGTGGACTGACGTACAGCGCCCATCCCGTGGGTTGCGCCGCTGCCTCAGCGTGTATTGACGTCTATCGTGAAGAAGGACTGGTCGAGCGCTCCAAGACTCAAGGCACGAAGATCGCTCAGCACCTAGAGCGGCTAGCCAAAGAGCACCCTTGCGTTGGAGAGCACCGAGGGGTCGGCCTTTTCAGAGTTCTAGAATTGGTGAAGAACAAAGAGACTCGTGAACCAATGAGTGGTTGGAACAAACCTCCGTCAGAGGCCATGCAGAAAGTGGCACACCATCTCAAGTCCCGGGGCTTCAACACCTTCGTTCGTTGGGATTGGGTCTTTGTGGTTCCGCCCCTATGCATCTCCGACCAAGAGATCGAAGAGGGCATGCAAATTCTCGACGAAGCTCTCAGCCTTGCTGATCCCTACTGTGATTAAACCCACTTGAGGAAGTGAGCCGAGCAACGAAGACTCGGACCTCTATGGGTCCGAGTCTTCTTAACCAAGGCACAATTCAGTGAGTCGACCAATCAACCTCGGAGCCTTCGGTCCCTTTTGGACCTGAAAATCCGAGGTCTTGAAGTTCTGTCCAGGAGTAGCCACGTCGAATAAGGCTTGAGCGCAGGCTGCCTTCCGGTCGGCCCGTGGCTCTCTGAGACCTGACATAGGCAGAGAGCTTCTCACTTCTGCAGACATGATGCTCATGGAGCAGAGTTGCGATCCTGTCCTTCAGGCCGGAGAAATCAACTCCACGAAGCTTCAATTCCTGAAGGTATCTTTGCACTCCCCAAAGCTTGCCCAGCCTCCCGAGCACGAATTGCTCTGCAAAGCGCTCATCATCGAGATAACCTGCCGAACAAAACTCGTCGAGCACGGGCTCGACGAGTTCCTCAGGCCAACCTCTCTTGATCAGCTTGCCCCTGAGTTCCCCTCGAGAATGCTCCCTCCGAGAGAGCAAGTCGAGCACTTTGGCCCTCAGTTCTTTGACTCGGACAGACTGAGATTCAAGTGTCGGGGCGGGGAAATCCTCAATCGAGGTTATCTCTGGACCCAACATGGTATCCCTAAGACTCAAGCCTCGATAGGCTCGGGCTCATCAACTTCGTGAGCCATACCGTTCTGAGCCCCCCGAACCAGGCCGGCGGTAGCGCGAACTTGACGCTCAATCTCGTCAGCCACATCGGGATTCTCTTCGAGAAACACTCGAGAATTATCGCGTCCCTGGCCTAAGCGCACATCTCCATAGGAGTACCAACTCCCGGTTCTCGAAGTCACACCTAAGGACGTCGCCACATCCAAAAGAGACCCTTCTCTGGAGATACCTTTGCCAAAAATGATCTCAAACTCGGCAACCTTGAAAGGAGGGGCAAGCTTGTTTTTGACCACTTTCACCTTGGCTCGATTCCCCAATAGTTCTGTCCCTTGCTTGATGCTATCAATTCGGCGTACTTCGCACCTGACTGAGGAATAAAACTTGAGAGCCCTTCCTCCCGGAGTCACCTCCGGGTTACCAAACATCACTCCCACCTTCTCTCGGATTTGGTTGACAAAAATCAGACAGGTTTTCGACTTTGAGATGATAGCGGTAAGTTTACGGAGAGCTTGCGACATCAAACGAGCCTGCAAACCGACATGGGCATCCCCCATATCGCCTTCGATCTCGGCCCGCGGGACCATAGCGGCCACCGAGTCCACTACGATTACGTCCACCGCATTCGAGCGCACCAAAGTTTCCACGATCTCAAGACCCTGCTCTCCCGTGTCGGGCTGGGACACGTATAGGTTCTCGAGGTCAACTCCAATGTTGGCCGCATAAGTCGGATCCAAGGCGTGCTCGACATCGATGAAGGCCGCCACTCCACCTAGTTTTTGAGCCTCGGCGAGAACGTGCAAGGTCAAAGTCGTTTTCCCTGAAGATTCGGGCCCGTAAATCTCGACCACTCGACCGCGCGGAAATCCCCCAATTCCAAGAGCCATATCGATGGCAATGGAACCACTTGGAATAACCGGAACTTCATAACGGTTGCCGGCTTCCCCGAGCTTCATGATAGAACCTTTCCCAAACTGCCGTTCGATCTGAGAAAGAGCCGCTTCCAAGGCTTTCTTCTTATCCATAATATCCTCCAAAAACATGTTCTAAGTGTTGCATCCCAATTCTCGAGGGCATAGTGAACATATTTTCACCTATGAGATTATTCTCCTTCCCAATGAGAAGGTTTTTTCTCTCGTTCAATGTTCTTCTAGACTTTGTCAGCCCGCCCCCCGAACAGCTTGTTAAATCTGATCGAAAACAGACGAAGTTCGCGAAACTCCAACCTGGAGAAGCTGTGCCTCGTTTTCTCCATATCGCCAGTCGCCAGGCCGATCCCAGAACTAGCGAAGGACCTCGAGACTTAGACGAGAACGACAGCAGAACTCGGCGGCACCCGAAATCGCCGGCCTGACCCAAAAGGAGAAACTCTCACCATGCACCCTAGGAGAAACCTGCTCAACGCCTTACTGCTGTTCTTTCTGATTCCTGGAATGCTCTGGGCCGAGCCCCTTCCTAAGGGAGTTGACAAGGTCACCAGTGTTGGAGGGATCACCGAGTATCGCTTGAGCAACGGTTTGAAGGTGCTTCTTTTTCCCGACAACTCGTCGGCCAAGACCACGGTGAACGTCACCTACCTGGTGGGCTCGCGGCACGAGGGATACGGAGAGACAGGCATGGCGCATTTGCTTGAACACCTGCTCTTCAAGGGTTCCAAGAATCATCCCAACATCCCTCAGGAGATTTCCGAACACGGAGCTTCAGCAAACGGCACCACCTGGTTCGACCGCACCAACTACTACGAAACCTTTCCTGCTGACCTCGGCAATCTGCGCTGGGCTCTATCCATGGAAGCGGACCGTATGGTGAATTCCTTTGTCTCCAAGACGGACCTCGATTCCGAGATGACCGTGGTTAGAAACGAGTTCGAGCAGGGAGAGAACAGCCCAACGAGGATCCTTAATGAGAGAGTTTTCTCTTCGGCCTATCTTTGGCATAACTACGGAAACTCGACCATCGGGGCCAGAGCAGACATCGAAAACGTGCCCATTGAGCGGTTGCAGGCCTTCTACCGCAAGTACTATCAACCCGACAATGCGGTTTTGATCGTGGCGGGTCGCTTCGATGTGAACGAGACCTTGGACCTGATCTCCGAAACGTTTGGGGCCATTCCCAAACCGGACCGAAAACTCATCTCCACCTACACCCAAGAGCCCGCTCAAGACGGGGAACGCAGGGTGGAACTGCGGCGCGTGGGAGACGTTCAGGCGATTGCCGCCGCCTACCACATCCCTTCTGGGGCCGATCCCGATTTTCCGGCGGTTGATGTCCTCGGGGAGATCCTGGCTGACACCCCATCCGGTCGGCTGTATAAAGCCCTAGTCTCCCCCAAACTCGCCACCTCCGTAGGGGGGGGAGCCTATCAATTGAGAGATCCTGGACTGATGTTTCTCCAAGCCTCTGCTCGCAAGGATGCCGACCTCGACAAGATTGAGCAGGTCCTCTTGTCCACGGCTCAAGGCTTCGCCGAAGCTCCTCCCACCGAAGAAGAGGTCGAGCGCGCTCGGCAAAGCCTCCTCAAAAGCATGGAATCCACACTCAGGGACAGCCGAAGTCTGTCGCTGCAATTGTCGGAATGGGCAGCCATGGGGGATTGGAGACTCTTCTTCTTACACCGGCAGCGCCTGCGAGGAGTGACTCCCGAGCAGGTGGCCCAGGTGGCTGAGAAATACCTCATCACTTCCAACCGGACTGTGGGGCGCTTCATTCCGCAAGACGAGCCCAGTCGAGTTCGAATCTCTCACCTGTCAGAATCCCAGCTCCAAGAAGCCATAGCCAGTCTGACCGAGGAAGCCGAATTGGCTGAGGGAGAAGAGTTCGACCCTAGCCCCGACAACATTAAGGCTCGCACCACCTATCATCAAATTGGAGACGGGCTGAAGGTCGCTTTCTTGCCAAAGAACAACCGGGGCAACACAGTGACCTTAAGCATGATCTTTCGCTTTGGTAATCCCGAGAGTCTTCGAAACCTGGGCTCTGTTCCCGATTTCACCGGGGGTCTTCTGACCAGGGGTACCGAGAAGAGGACCAGAGAGCAACTTAAGGACAGGCTCACCGAACTCGAAGCGAGTGGGTCGGTGGGCGGAGACTACGATTCTACGACCGCCCGGTTTTCTACCACCAGAGACAACTTACCGTCCCTGCTGGAGCTCATCGCAGAGATGATGCAAGAGCCCAGCTTCCCAGAAGACGAGCTCGAGACCCTGCGTGAAGGTACCATAGCAGGCTATGAACAAGCTCGAAACGATCCCGCTAGCCGAGCCGCTTTGGCCATGGGGCAGATCCTGGATCCTTATCCAGCTGAAGACCCTCGCAACATCAAGGAATTGGAAGAAGAGATCGCCGCTGCGAGAGAGGTCACCCTCGAGGAGATCAAAGAGTTTCATCGCACCTTTTATGGAGCTCAGGTGGGTCAAATCGCCGTGGTTGGGGACTTTGATGAAGATGAGACTCTAGCCCTCTTGACCGAGGCCTTTGCAGCCTGGAGAGATCTTGAAAGCCCCCGCTTCCAAAGATTGGTATCCGAAGTTAAAGAGGTCGAAATCCCGGTTCTTGAAACCATATCTATCCCCGATAAGACCAATGCCGTCTATTACGCAGCCAAGAGCTTTCCCATGACCGACGAAGATCCCGACTATGCGGCCCTGAGGCTTGCTAATTATATCCTCGGCGGAGGTTTTCTCAACAGCCGGCTAGCAACCAGAGTTAGGCAGCAAGAAGGCTTGTCGTATTCCATCAGTTCTTCTGCCTGGGCCGGTTCCCTCGACGCCGTGGGAGGCTTCAGTGTGTACGCCATAGCCGCTCCAGAGAACATCGAGAAAGTTCAGGCTGCCATCCGTGAAGAGCTCGAAAAGGCCATCGCCGAGGGCTTCAGCAGCGAAGAACTCGAGGCTGGACGCCGAGGCTATCTCGAATCTCTCAAGGTCGCCCGGAGTCAAGACGGAAACTTGGCTGGACTTCTCAATTCCTATCAATACCTCGAACGCGACTTGACCTGGATGAACCAAAGGGAAGAGA